>JAVBRG010000007.1:0-34568 GCA_031548195.1 Planctomycetota bacterium
ATATTGCCTGCGAAGCTTCGCCTTGCCCAAGGGCACGAAAACGAAAAATCACTCGCAAATTTAGGCTTTACGGGGCACTAGTCTGACACGATGATATGCATTTCCACAATTCCAATAGACCTTCGGTATAACCTCGTAGCGGCGGTTTCTCGGCCTGGATTCCGGCGAGCCGCCGTTCCCCCCGGTTCAACGCTTGCGACGCCGGAATGACGTGTGGAGAGTAGTCAGGCGTAACAGGATGCGGATTGACGTAACAGAATTGGGATGCACCCGTTGCATGCCTTCTCTTCAATCTTTTTTCTTGCGGGGATACGCGTCGGTGTTAATCCAGGCGTGGTCCTTCTCCCAGGTGAAACGCCACAGTTTGGTCGGTCCCGCCATCACGTTCAGATAATAGTTGTCGTAGCCGGCGATGGTCGCCACCGGGTGATAGCCTTTGGGGGCCAGGACCACGTCCCCGTCGTAGGGGGCGACCGTTTCGTCCAGCGACCGATCGTCGTCGTAGATGCGTTGCATGGCCCAGCCCTGCGGCGGGTCGAAGCGGTGGTAATACGTTTCCTCCAGGAAAGTTTCGTGGGGGATGTTGTCCGTGTCGTGTTTGTGCGAGGGGTAGGAGGAAGTGTTGCCCTCGTCCGTGAAAACCTCGACCACCAGCAAACTCTCCGCCTCGGCCTGATCGTCCAGGATATTCTGGACAAAACGTTGATTGAAGCCCCTGCCGCGCCGGGCGGTGTTCACGGCGTCGGGGCCAATCAGCCGGGCCCGGTACTTCCCCTTCGCCGGGGCGGCGCAGACCGCCAGTTCGACCTCCGACTCGGCGGTGACGGTGAAGGTGTCGTTCGGCGGCACATATACGGAATGCGGTTTCGTGCGTTCGAACGGATTCATGCGCTGGCCGACCTGGTTGAACGAGGCGTTCGGGGTTTTGACCGCCCCGACACCGGTCACGAAAACCAGGCAAATCTCCCGCGCGCCGCTGTCTTGGGTAAGGGTCATGCCGGGTTTCAGCAGGTAGACTTCGAAGCCGACGTATTTGAAGCCGGAGCGTTCCGGGGTAATTTTTTGAATGCAGCCGTCCGGACCGGGAGCGGTGCGTTTGCAGAGCAGGTTTGGCATGGGTTCATCCTCCGCCTGTGAAAAAAAAGCCGCCAATCAAATCTACTTCCCCCCTCACACGATCAGCGACAGCACATACACCACCAGCATCGCCACCGCACCCTCCACGGCGGTCGCGGCGGTGTAGACCTTGTAGGCGATGTTGACCGGCAGATCGGAAAACTGCGACACCACCCAGAAGAACGAGTCGTTCGCGTGCGACACCACCATCGCCCCCGCCCCAATCGCCGTCACGCAGAGGGCCGGATTGATGCCGAGCTCTGCCAGCATCGGCGCCATGATGTTCGCGGTGGTGATAATCGCCACCGTGCTGGAGCCCTGCGCCGTCTTCAGGGCGGCGGCAATCAGGAAGGGGAGGAAAATGCCGATGCCGGCGCCGGAGAGATTGTTTTTGATGAAATCGACCAGGGGGGAAGCCTGCAGGATTTTACCGAAAGCTCCGCCGGCTCCGGTGATGGCGAGGATGATCGCCGCGTCCTTGATGCCGCCGCCCAGCCACTGGTCCACCGCCACTCCCAGGTCCTTCCGGTTCACCAACAGAAACGCGCACAGCACCCCGATCAGCAGCGCCACCACCGGATCGCCGATGTTCGACAGGAAGCCGCCCAGGGTCGCGCCGAAGGGCTTCGCGGGAAGGTCCGCGACCGACTTCAGGAGGATGAGGAAAATGGGGAGAATCAGCGGCAGGAAGGACCGGAACGGCGTCGGCAGTTTACCGTACTTCGCCAGCAGTTCGCTGTACGATTCGCCGCCCTTCACGGGAATGTCGTACTTCGACGCCACCTTAACCGCCCAAACATACGCCGCCAAAGCGGCCGGCACCGAGGCAATCAAACCGTAGAAAATCACCGTCCCCAAATCCGCCGACAGTGTCCCCGCCGCCGCAATCGGCCCCGGTGTCGGCGGCACCATGCTGTGGGTCGCGAACAAACCCGTCGCCAAAGCCACCGCCATCACCGCCATCGACTTCGCGCTTTCCTTGGCGAGAGCCTTGTTGAGGGGGGTTAAGATCACGTAGCCGGAATCGCAAAATACCGGTATGGACACCACCAGCCCGGCGATATTCATGGCCAGGGGCGAGCGGTCCTTCCCCACAATCCCCAGGATGGTCCTGGTCATCACCAGGGCGGCGCCGGTTTTTTCCAGAATCACCCCCATCATGGTTCCGGCGATGATGACGATGCCGATACTGGACAGGGTTCCGCCGAAGCCGGCCTTGACATTGGCGATAATATCCTTGAAGGGAAGCCCGATGCCGAAGCCGTAGACGAACGCCACCAGCAGCAGCACCAGAAACGCGTTAACTTTGTACTTTCCGGTGAGGGCGATAATCGCCGCCACCACCAGTATCAACAGGATCACCGCCCACAGTCCAGCCATGACTCGCCTCCTCCTTTTTTTTAAATATACCGAACGCGTTCGGTATAACCCCGTTTGGTAACGCCAAGCGCCGCCATATTCCGAGGTTTATTATAGCAAAGGTTGCGTAGGCAAAGCAAGTGATGAAGAAGGGAAAGGGGGCGACGGATTTTCGCGACGGCGGATTGTCAAAACCAGCCGCGACGGGTAAAATGAGCTTCCGGCAAAACCTTGTTCCGCACCTCGAACCCCACCCAAGGAAAGGATCGACATGCGTATCAGCGAGAAAGACTGGGGCGCCCTACCCGACGGCCGCAAAGTGCGGCTCTTCACCCTGGACGGCGGCGCCGGCCTCAAGGTCGACATCATGAATTACGGCGGCGTCATCACTTCCATAAAGACCCCGGATAGCCAGGGCCGCCCCGGCGAAGTCGGCCTCGGCTTCGACAGTCTCGCCGGCTACCTTGCCAAGACGAATTATTACGGCGCCCTGATCGGCCGGGTCGCCAACCGCATCGCCGGCGGCAAATTCAGCCTCGGCGGCCAAACCCACCAGCTCTATACCGATCCGAAAAACGGCAATCACCTGCACGGCGGGAAACACGGCTTCAACCAAAAGCTCTGGCGCGCCAAAACGGAAGGCGGCCGCCTCCGCCTCGACTACCTGTCGGTGGACGGCGAGGAATATTATCCCGGCAACCTCGAGGTCAGCGTCTGGTACGAAGTCCGCGATCATGATTTGGTAATCAATTACGAAGCGGTCTGCGATCAACCGACCCCGGTGAACCTGACCAACCACGAATTTTTCAACCTGAACGGCTCTGCCTCCGACATCCTCCGCCACGAAGTCCGCATCCGCGCCGACGCCTACACCCCGGTGAACGCGAACCTCCTGCCCACCGGGGAAATCCTGCCGGTCAAGGGTACGCCCATGGATTTCACCGAGGCGAAGGCTATAGGCCGGGATTTGCCGCAAATTCCCGAAGGTTACGATCACAATTACGTCCTGACGAAAGAGGGCGAAGGTTTGGCCTGGTGCGCGGAGGTTTACGATCCGGACAGCGGGCGCATTTTGAAAATGGCCACCAGCGAACCCTGCGTGCAGTTTTACATCGGCAATTTCCTGGACGGTTCCGACACCGGCCGGGAGGGGCGTGTTTACCATAAACGCTACGGCTTTTGCCTCGAAGCCCAGAAACACCCCGACGCCCTGCACCACCCGAATTTTGCCAACGTCATCCTCAACCCGGGCGAGAAGTATACCCAGACGACGATCTACCGTTTCGTGATACGGGGGAAAAACGCTTGATGGCGACCAAGACGCAAACGTCCGGTCATCCCCCTTTCGTTATTCCC
The DNA here is from genome assembly GCA_031548195.1 of Planctomycetota bacterium. GTDB lineage: Bacteria > Planctomycetota > SZUA-567 > SZUA-567 > SZUA-567 > JAJBSZ01. The sequence goes on from JAVBRG010000007.1 coordinate 3,832, forward strand.
CAGGCCAAGGACAAGACCAGTAGAAACAGCAGGTTGAAGACGGTGAACAACCATAAATAGCGCCATTTGCCGCCGCAGCGCCGCACATAAAGCTTGTAGGAAATCAAACTCGCCATCGAGGCTATCAAGGTCCCGCAGCCCCCGGCGCTCACTCCGGCGAGCAGGGCGGAGGCGTCGTCGGTGAAACGCGACAGCAGCACCGCCGCCGGGACATTGGATATCACCTGACTCATGGCGACGGCGGTGAGGTAGGCGCTCCGGCGCATCAGTTCGCCGAGCGTTTCCGCCACCAGGGAATGGGTCGAAAGATTGCCGACGAATATGAAGAAGCCGATAAAGGTCAGCAAGAGCGCGTAATCGATCTGCTGGAGGATATTCTTACCCCGGTAAACCGCCAGCGCCGCCGCCAGGGCGAAGGCGAGGCGATAGTCGAGGATATTGAACACCGCGAGGATCGCCGCCAGAAAGACCGCCGCGAAGGGGGCGGCCCGGTCCAGCCGCATGCGCACCGCCGGGACGCTGGGATGGGCGCTGTTCCGTTTTCCGTTGAAGAGGCAGATGATTGCCAAGAGTGCCGCGCCGGCGGTCACGATCGGCCACACCGCCCGAAGGAATTCGCTGGTTCCCATATGAAAGAAGGAGAACAGGTAGAGGTTCTGCGGATTGCCGATGGGGAGGAGGGCGCTGCCGACGTTCGCGGCGACGGTTTGGAGAATCACGGTCAGGCAGGGATTGGCGCCGATTTTCCGGTAGGCGATCAACGCCAGCGGCACCAGGATTAACAGGCTGACGTCATTGGTGATGAGCATGGCGGCGAAAAAGGTTCCGAACACCAGGATGAAACCGAGTTGCCGGGAATTCCGCGACGAGTTCACCATCAAGGCCGCGGCGCGGTCGAAAATCCCTGCCGCCATGAATCCGGCCGAGGCGGTCATCAGGCAGAACAGACAACCCAGGGTTTTGAAGTCGATGTAATTCAAGCTGGGCCGGGCGAGCAGGCATGAGGCGAGGCCCAACCCGAGGCTCAGCCACATCACGGTGTCTTTCAGCAGTACTTCGTGGAAATATTCGCGCCAGCTTACTTCTTTGGCCAGGGCGATCCTCTGGCTTTCCTTGTACAAACGCACCGATGCGGGCATAGACGAATCACCTTTTTTTATGAGCCACTCCGTTTGGAGCACGCTGGCGCTTTGCTCCGTAGAGGAAATTTTTTAATGGGATAACTTCGTTATCCCTGAACTTTTGCAAAGTGGCGATTAAACCGCCAATCGCCACTTTGCAAAAATCGTTTTTGCCCGAATTTCAAGGGTTTTTGATTTTACAAAATCGCCATTCGGCGGTTTGAATGGTGATTTTGCAAAAGTCCAGTTATCCATTAAAAAACTATAACCGCATATCACAAGGGGGCTGGTTGCGCCCCCTTTGAAACCCCGCAACCAGCCATTCGGCTGGATTTTATTGAACCGCTTTTTAACGCAACGCCGCCTTGATTAAATCCTCCACCGTGGCGCCCGGCTCCTTCGCCGCCACCTTCTCGACCCGCTGTAAGGCTTCGTTCTGGGGCACGCCCAAAGCCATCAGGGCCGCCACCGCCTCGGCAGCCGAACCCTCCGGCAAGTTTTCAACACCGCCCGGCAAGACCGTTTTCGCACCTTTCAATTCCAGGATAATCCGCTTCGCCGTCTTTTCCCCCACCCCCTTGATTTTCCTTAAAGCCGCCGCGTCCTGACGTTCCACCGCCAGGAGGAACTCCTGCGGGGACATGCCGGACAAAATCTGCAAACCCATCGACGGTCCGACCCCGGACAGTTCAATCAACCGCCGGAACAGGTCCCGCTCCTCGACATCGGCGAAACCGATGAGGCGGAGTTCGTCCTCACGCACCACCAGGTGGGTGAGAACCTTCACCTCGGTTCCGATGGCCGGCATGCGTCTTCCCACCGATAGGGGCACGGTCAGTTCGTAGCCGATTCCGTTTGCCTCGACAATGACTTTTGAGGGGGATTTATGGACCAACAGACCGCGAATGTGGTTGTACATGGGTGTTTTATCCTAAAATGTCCTTGGCGCCTTTACGCTTGCGGGGACAAGCGGGATATGCGATAATGCCAGCCCGGGTGAGACCGCCCGATGACGGTGACAGATCAAAGGAAAACGGGCGGAAGTTCGCTTGATTTTCCTTTGCGCGGGTCTGAAGTCAATATGAAAGGACTTTGCCATGCCGGAAAACAGCCAGATTTACCTCGACAATGCCGCCACCACCCGCACCGACCCCAGGGTGCTGGATAAAATGCTCCCCTTCTTCACGGAAAAATACGGGAACGCCGCCTCGCAGTATTATGAACTCGGCCGCCAGGCCCGCACCGCCCTCGAACAGGGCCGGGAACAACTGGCGAAGCTCCTCGGCGCCGGACCCGACGAAATCTACTTCACCGCCGGCGCCACCGAGTCGAACAACTGGGCCATCCAGGGTACCATCCTCGGAAGCAAAAAGAAACACGTCGTCACCTCGGCCATAGAACACCACGCCACCTCGGAGCCGCTCGAATGGCTGAAGAAAAACGGCTACGGCGACTACACCGTCCTGCCGGTGGACAAACACGGCAAAGTCAGCCCCGACGACCTGAAGCGCTCGCTCAGGCCCGACACCGGCCTCGTCACCATCATGCATGCCAACAATGAAATCGGCACCCTCCAGGACATCCCGGCCCTGGCCGAAATCGCCCGGGCGAACGGCTCCCTCTTCCACACCGACGCCACCCAATCGGTCGGTAAAATCGAGGTCAGGGTCGACGACCTGCAGGTCGACCTCCTGAGCCTCTCCGGCCACAAATTCCACGGTCCCAAGGGAATCGGCGCCATGTACCTACGCAAGGGCGCCCGCCTGTCGTCGCTATTGCACGGCGGCGGGCAGGAGAAGAACCGCCGCGCCGGCACCTCGAACGTGCCGGGGGCGGTGGGGATCGGCGCCGCGGCCGGGTTCGCCGCCGAGTACATCGCCGACGCCCCGCGGCAGGGCCGGATGGTCGAGGAAATCTGGGCCGGACTCGAAAAGGCCATCCCCAAAATCCGCCGGAACGGCCACCCCACCGACCGCATCCCGAACCTCCTGTCCGTTTGCGTGGAAGGGGCGGAAGGGGAGGCGATTCTCGGTTACCTCGATATGTACGGCCTGCAGGTTTCCTCCGGTTCCGCCTGCACCTCGGGCAGCCTCGAACCTTCGCACGTCCTCCTGGCCTGCGGGGTGCCGGTCGAACTCGCGCACGGCTCGATTCGCATTTCCCTCAGCCACTTCACCGGGCCGGACGACGTCCTGGCGCTCCTCAAGACCATGCCGGAAGTGGTGGCGCGGGTCCGCTCGATGTCAGTCACCTGGAAAGGCTAATCCGTCACCTGGAAAGGACAATTCGTGAGCAAGTTCATCTTCATCACCGGCGGGGTCGTGTCCTCCGTCGGCAAGGGCCTCGCCTCCGCTTCAATCGGCTACCTCCTGCGGGGCCGGGGCCTACGAATCGCCATGCTGAAATTGGACCCCTACATCAACATCGACCCCTCAAGCATGGACCCCCTGCAACACGGCGAAGTGTATGTCACCGACGACGGCGCCGAAGGCGACCTGGACCTCGGCCATTACGAACGGTTCGCCGGCGTGTCCCTGAGCCGGCGCTCGAACATCACCACCGGGCGGATTTACCAGTCGGTGATCACCCGCGAACGGAACGGCGGCTACGGCGGCGGCACTGTCCAGGTGGTGCCGCACATCACCGACGCCATCAAGGAAACCTTCAAGCGGCTCGAAGGGCCGGACGTCGACGTGGTCCTGGTCGAACTGGGGGGGACGGTCGGTGACATCGAGGGCCTGCCTTTTATCGAGGCTTTCCGCCAGTTTTCGCTGGAACGGGCCGACCACGACACGGTGTTCATCCACATCACCATGGTGCCGTTCCTGAGGGCGAGCCGGGAAATCAAAACGAAGCCGACCCAGCATTCGGTGCAGAAACTCAGGGAGTACGGCATTCAGCCGGACCTGGTGATTTGCCGTTCCGAGGAGACGATAACGGACGCGGTGAAGGAAAAAATCGCCATGTTCACCAATGTCCGCCGGGACTGCGTGATTGACGAAAGGAACGCCGACCTCACCGTCTACGAGGTCCCGGTCATCCTGCACGAGCAGCGCACCGATTCGATTATTTGCGAACGCTTCGGCCTGAGCACGCCCGAGCCGGATCTCCGCGACTGGAAGGCGATGCTCCACGCGGCAGCGAACCCGGAGGGTACGGTGGAGGTCGCAATCATCGGCGTCAATCACGCGATGTCGGACAGTTACAAGTCGGTGTCGGAATCGCTCTTTCACGGCGGAATCGCGAACAAGGTGCGGGTGGTGCGCCACGAAGTGGACGCGAACCTTCTCACCCCCGAAAACGTCGCGGAGCGGCTGGCGGGGGTGTCGGGGATTGTCCTGCCGGACGGCGGTCAGCTCTGCGGACCGGTCCTGGCCGCCATCCGTTTCGCCCGGGAGCGGGGGATACCCTTCTTCGGCATCGGCCGGGGGGCCCAGTTCGCGGCGCTGGAGTTCGCGCGTAACGTCGCGGGCCTGGCCGACGTTTACCACCAGGGCGCGCCGGATCGGGATCACGCATCCCTGCAGGACGCCTTGATCACCCATCTGGATCGGGACGGACAACCCTGCGTGGAGCGGTCCCTCTTCAGGAAAGGCCTGTTCGCCTGCGCCTTGGAGCGGGGGAGCAAGCTCCGCGCCGCCTACGGCGACGCCGAGTTTGTCCGTGAGCGGCACCGGAACGCGTATGAGCTAAACCCGCTTCTGGTGGACAGGCTGAAGCGGTCGGGCCTGGTCATATCCGGATTCAATCCGGATTCTCAGTTGGTCGAGGCGTTTGAAATCGCCGATCATCCCTGGTTTGTCGGGGTGATTTTCCATCCCGAGTTCAAGAGCCGGCCGATTGCGCCGCATCCGTTGTTCAGGGCTTTTGTGGCGGCGGCGAAGGAGGCTTAGAGATCTTAAAAAACCATTTTCCCCGGGGGAGCAAGCATGGCCAAGAAAAACGTTAGCGACGCGCCCCGCCTGTTCGGCGGCATCGACATCGGCGGCACGAAAATTCTCGCCCTGGTCGTGGACGAGAACGGCAACGTCCTTTCCACCGCCAAGAAGAAAACCAAGGGCGAGGGCGGTTTCAAGCAGGTGTGCGAACGGGCCGCCGAGGCGCTGCGCGAAGCGGCCGAAATAGAGGGTCTCGGGTTCGACAATCTTTCGGCGGTCGGCATCGGGGTTCCCATGCCGGTGTTGGTGGACGGCACGACCCCGACCGCCTCGAACCTCCCCGGCTGGAAAAACGCGCCTTTAATCAAAACCATGGAAACGCTCACGAACCGCCCCTGTTTCGGCGAGAACGACTGCAACCTCGGCACCTATGGCGAGTACGTCTGGGGGGCGGGGAAGGGCGCGAAGACCCTGGTCGCCTTCTTTGTCGGCACCGGGCTTGGCGGGGGCGTGGTTTTTCATGACCAGCTACTGGTCGGCGAGAACCACATGGCGGCGGAGCTGGGGCATATCGTGGTTCAGGAGGGCGGGCGGATTTGCGGTTGCGGCAACCGGGGCTGTTTGGAATCCTACGCTTCCAAGACCGGCATGGCCCGGCGGATTGCCTGGGAGGTATTGATGGAAGGCCGTCCGTCGGTGTTGACGCAGGCTGCGCCGGACGGCAAGTTCGCGACCATCAAATCCTCGATTTTGCAGGAGGCGTACCGCAAGGGTGACGCGGTGACGGTCGAGGCTTTGGACGAGCTGGCGGAGTATTTGGGGATTGGCCTTTCCACTTACATCAACATTTTTGGTCCCGACCTGATTCTTATTGGCGGGGGTGTTTTCGAGGCGTTGGGAAAGGAGTTGTTGCCGAAGGTGAAGGAGGCGGCGCGGCTGCGGACCTTCCCCCGGGTTTCCTACAAGGACACGAAAATATCCTTGTCGGTTTTGGGCGACAACGCGGTGGGCCTGGGCGCGGTGGCGTATGCGAAGGCTTGTCTTGACAAACGATTGGGGAAATAGGTGCGGCGGGTACTTGTGATTGCGAACAGCGCCAAGCCGAATGCTCTCGAGTATGCGGCCAGGGCGGAGAAGGAGTTGCGCCGTTTGGGGGCGGAGGTTTTCGTGTCCGTTCACCGTCACGACGATTTGTCGCGTTTTCACGCGGAGATTGCGGTGGTTTTTGGGGGCGACGGCACGGTTTTGGGGGCGGTGGCCGGGTTTGGGAGGGCGGGGGAGGATTTGCCGGAGATTCTCGCTTTCAATTTGGGTCATTTGGGTTATTTGGCCGAGAATCCGGCGGATCGGATGGAGGAGATTCTCGGTTCAGCGTTGGCGGGGGAGTTGCTTGCCAGTCGGCGGATGCTGATTGAGGCCACGACGCATCATGGCGGGGTGACGTGGCGGGATCATGCCTTGAACGAGTTTGTTTTGAGTTATCGCCAGGTGCGGCGGCAATTGGCGATGTCGGTGCGGGTTGACGGCGAGGCGCTGATGGATTTTCGTGGTGACGGGATGATTATATCGACGCCGACGGGTTCGACGGCGTATTCCCTTTCGGCGGGTGGTCCGGTGGCGAGTCCGGAATTGGAGGCGATGATTTTGACGCCGTTGTGTCCGCATTTATTGGCGAACCGTTCGTTGGTTTTGAGTCCGGGCGAGGTTTTGACGATGCGGCATTTTGGCGAGTTTGCGGTGGAGGTGACGTCGGACGGGCGTTATTGTTTGGATTTGGAGAAGGGTAGGGATTTGACGTTGCGGATATCGAGTAGGGGTGTGAAGTTTTTGATTGAGGCGCGGGGGCGTTACAGGTTATTGCGGGAGAAATTGGGGTGGGGTTGGGACGGGATTGTGCCGAATTTTCCGTCGTTTGGGGGATAGTGGGTGGTGTGTTGATGTTGCACCTGGACTTTCGCAAAATCACCATTCAAACCGCCGAATGGCGATTTTGTAAAAATCAAAAACCCCGGAAATTCGGACAAAAACGATTATTGCAAAGTGACGATTGGCGGTTAAATCGTCACTTTGCAAAAGTTCAGTTGCACGTTTCGTGTCCGCTTTGCGCAATTGGTCCAGCGGAAATGAACGGCTGTCGGTGGCCCAAATCCCCATTCAACCCCACAACCGTTCCCAAAATAAAGGACAAATCCATGCCCAACGCCCCACTCCCCCCAGAACAACTCCGGCTCGTCGACCGACTCCTCGACCTCACCATCGACGAAGACATCGGCTCCGGCGACGCCACCACCCTCTCACTGTTCCCAAACCCCGGAAAATGCCTCGCACATTTCACCGCCCGACAGGACGGCATCATGGCCGGCGGATACATCGTCCAACGACTCTACGCCCGCCTCGGCGCACGCTTCGCCGATAACGCCCAAGCCGTAACCGTAAATATCCTCAAACCCGACGGCGCAAACTTCCAAAAAGACGATCCACTCATCGATGCCGAAGGAGACGCCGCCGTCATCCTCATGGGCGAACGATCCGCCCTCAACCTCCTGCAAAGAATGTGCGCCGTCGCCGGAAGAACCAGACAATACGTCGACAAGATAGCCGGCACCAACGCCGGAATCTACGACACCCGGAAAACAAACCCCGGTCACCGCGTCCTGGACAAACTGGCCGTCAGAGCCGGCGGCGGAAAAAACCACCGCATGGGCCTCTACGACATGATCCTCATCAAGGACAACCACCTCCTCCACTACGGCGGCATCGCCGGCGCCGTCAAGGCGGCAAGGGGACGATCCAGCCTGCCCATCATGGTCGAGGTAGACCGGCTGGAACAACTGGCCGAAGCCCTCCCCACCGAACCGGATTACGTCCTCCTGGACAACATGACCCCCGAACAACTGGCCGAAGCGGTAAAAATGACCGACCTCGTCGCCCAGGAAATAGGACTGAAACGGCCCCTCCTCGAAGCGTCGGGAGGAATCAACCTGGACACCGTGGCCGCAGCCGCGGCCAGCGGCGTCGACCGGATCAGCGTAGGCGCCCTGACCCACGGCGCGGGCAGCGTGGACATCGGCCTGGATTTCGCTTAAAAAAAAATACCGTAGGTCTATGTTGGCGGAGGATTGCGACCAATGCGGAGCTGTTTGACAAGAATTATCGGCCTCATGTGCCTGCTGCCGGGCTGGTCACGTTTGGCCCGCGCGGCCGAGGAATACGCCGTCACCGACTTCACCCCCGGCGGCTGGGGAACGTTCTTCTCCGAAGTGTTCCGATCGGTCGACTTCATCGGCCTGGCCCTCTTGACCCTGTTCATCATCCTGGTGGGAATGTGCCTGGATCTCTTCAATCACCTGCGCATCGGCAAATTGATCCCCGAGTCGCTCCTGGCCGACGTCCAGGAGGACATGACCAACGGCGAATACGAGAAATGCCTCGAGGTGTGCGAAAAATCCTCCTCCCTCATCGGACAAATATTTTCGGCGGCGCTGGCGAAATCGGACTATTCCTTCGACCGCATGGAGGACGCCATGCGGGCGGAAGTGAAAATCCAGGGCCTGGTCTGGCGGCAATGGGTAGGACAATTCCGCGTCATCGCCCTGGTCGGCTTTCTCCTGGGCTTCCTGGGCGCCCTAATCGAGGCGATGCGCTTCGTATCCGACATGGTCGGACGCCCGAACGTGGCCCTGGCCCTGGCGTCATCCTTCGAAGCGAGGCAAATGGCTTATTGCATCTTCTTCTCGCTGGCCATGGGTGCGGTTATGGCCCTGACCGCCCTGGTGGCGTATACGATAGCCAGCGCCAAACTGGAAAAAATTCTCCTCGAGGCCGAACGCCTGGGCGAAGAACTCCTCGACCCGTTCCGCCCCCTGCCCCTTACCCAGGAGGAATGAACCGTGGCCGTTTTGGGGTTTGTCGTATCGTACCTCCTGGGTTCAATCCCCTTCGGGTTCATACTGGGGAAGCTGGCCGGCCGGGATATCCGGCTGGAAGGATCGAAAAACATCGGCGCGACCAATCTCTGGCGGGTCTGCGGCTGGAAATGGGGACTCCTCGGCTTTATCGGCGATTTCCTGAAAGGCCTGGCGGCGGTGGGGCTGGCGGCGACAGCTTTTCCGGGCGGACTGCCCCTCCCCTGGCCGGGGATTGTGGCGGCGGCGGGGGCGGTTCTCGGGCACAATTTCCCGGTCTGGCTGAAGTTCAAGGGCGGGAAAGGCGTGGCGACCTCGGCGGGAGTGATGGCCGGTTTGATGCCGGGGCCGTTTCTGGCGGCGATAAGCGTGTTTGTCCTGACCGTGGCGGCGTCCAGGTATATTTCCCTGGGTTCGCTGCTGGCGAGCGTCGCCCTGGTGCTGGCGGCGGCGCTGCTCCTACCCGAGGCGTTCGGCCGCAATCTGCCGCTGTTGCTACTGGCAATATTATTGGCGGCGCTGATTTGGCTGCGCCACCGGCAGAATATTTCCCGCATTCTGGCGGGAACGGAAAACCGCTTCCCGCCGCCGGCAAAAAAATATTCCGGCGACGCGACATAATCCCGAAGCAGGCAGCATGGCAAAATACCGCCCGGTTTACAAGCAGAGAAAACCTCCGGACGGCTGGCCCGTGGCCGGCAGGTTCGAGCTGTTTCTCTTCGTGGGAGGGACCCTGCTGTTCTGGACCATCCTGCTGACCGCCAAGAACCATTATGTTTGGTTTATCGATAACGCCAATCTGATGCTTCACGAAGCCGGCCACCTGATTTTCCTGCCGCTGGGGACGACCATGCACATGTGGGGCGGAACGCTACTCCAGTGCGCCATGCCCATGGCTTTTGCAATTTCCTTCCGGCGGCGGCGGCAACCCGCCGGGGCGGCGGTTTCCGGCTTGTGGCTGGGCGAAAATTTCCTCAACATATCCCACTATGCGGCTGACGCCCAAGCGATGGCCCTGCCGCTCGTGGTCGGTAATGTTCATGACTGGAATTTTCTGCTTGGGCAATTGGGGCTGATTGGCCAATGCCGTTTCATCGCCGGTTTTCTCTGGCTGGCGGGCTGGCTGATTATGCTGGCGGCGGCGGGGTGGTATGTCTGGCGCTGGAATAAAATGTGGCAATCCAAATTCATTGGAATATAATGATTGAGCTTTTACATAATGACCATTCAAACCGTTGAATGACCATTGGGTAAAACCCGGAAACATTGAAATTCACGTAAAAACGATTTTGGCGAAGTGACGACGGATCCGCCAAACATCAGATTGCGCCAGCTCGGGAATAACTTTTTTTCGCCAAACCTCGGTCAGGATCCCTCGCCATGGTTTAGGCCGGGATAATGTCATGGCTGATAATCCGCCCCTGGTCGTCGTCGACCCGGACAAATGCCGGAACTGTCACGTTTGCATCGGGGTGTGTCCGGTAAAGTATTGCAACGACGGTTCCGGCGTTCACGTCGGCATCAACCCCGAGCTCTGTCTCGGTTGCGGCGCCTGCATCGCCACTTGCCCCCATGGCGCCCGGCGGGGCCGGGACGACTTCCAGGCGTGGCTGCGGCTGGCGGTGGAACGGCGGCCGTTTGTCGCCTTCGTGGCGCCGTCGGCGGCGGCGAATTTCCCCGGGCACATGGGGCGGCTTTCCGGCTGGCTCAGGTCGGTCGGGGCGGCGGCGGTGGTGGACGTATCCTTCGGCGCCGAACTCGCCAGCTGGGGCTACTGCCACGAGGCGGCGGAGAACCCCGGCCGCACCATCATCAGTCAACCCTGCCCCTCCATAGTCAGCTTCGTTCTCCTCTACCATCCGGAACTCAAGGAATACCTCTCGCCCTCCGGCAGCCCCCTGGCCCATGCCGCGGCCAATTTCGAACGCGATTACCCCGACCTCTCCGGCCTTCCCAAGGTGTTCTTCTCGCCCTGTTTTTCCAAACGGCGGGAAATCTCCGAGTGCGGCCTGAACATGTTCAACGTAACCTTCCAGGCCCTGGCCGACTTCTTCCATAGAGAAGGCGTCAAACTCGCCGCCTGCCCCGAGGCGGGCTTTGACAATCCGCCGCCGGAACACGCGGCCCTCTTCCCCACGCCGGGCGGACTCGCCCGGGCGGTTTTCCGTTGGCGGCCGGATTTGGCAGACAAGACCCGGCGGATTGAAGGTCCCCGGCAGGTTTATCCCTATCTGGCCGATTTGGCGAAGATGATCAAGGCCGGGGTGGCGCCGGAACTGGTGGATTGCCTCAACTGCGAAAACGGCTGCAACGGCGGCCCCGGCGCGACGCGGGCGGATGAAAATCCCGACGCCCTGGAGAATCCGGTGGCGGTTCGGGCGAGGGAACTGTCAGGGGATGGTAAACACGGCGGCATGGGCGGGGGCTGGCTGTCCCGGGTGCGGCGGTGGCTCGCCGCAAGGCGTTTACGGAAATTATTGGCAAAGCACTGGTGGGAAGGGATGGCCCGGCCGCCCTACCGGGAGCTGTCCCACCTGACCTATTTGCGCCGTCCCGGCGAAGCGGAAATACGGGATATTTACGCCTACATGGGTAAAAACCTCCGTGAGGATCTCCTGAACTGCCGGGCTTGCGGCTACGGCAGTTGCGAACAGATGGCCCTGGCCCTGGCCAACGGCCTGACCCGACGGGAGAATTGCCACTGGGTCCAGCGGCTGGACTCCGAGCGGAAGCTCCGGGAACAGGCGCGGTTGGAGGTGCTGGAGCGGGACCGCCTGCATAACGAGGCGCTGCGGGAGGTCGAGAGCCGTCTGCGGGAAGAGGCGGGGCATATTCTTGACGCCCTGCGCCGGCAGATTTCCGAAATGCGCCGCAATTATCACGGCAACGTCAAGGGCTTTGGCGAAATGCGTTCGGCGGCCCAGGAGGCGGGGGTGGCGCTGGAATACTTCCTCACCATTTCCCAGGCCATCCAGTCCCTGTCCTTCCAGACCGGGCTGTTGTCCCTGAACGCGAGCATCGAGGCGGCCCGGGCGGGCAAATTGGGCCGGGGCTTCGGGGTGGTGGCGGACGAGGTTAAGCGGCTGGCGCAGTTGTCCAACACCGAGGCGGAGAAGATCATTCCCCAGATGCGGCGGATGTCGGACTTGTTCGCCCGGCTGGAGGCGTCGTCGGACGATTTGGGCAGGCGGGTGGAGCTGCACCGGGCGGCGTTCGATGCGATAGAGGAGCATATCTCCAGCATGGCGGAAATTTGGGAAAACGACCAGAGCGGTTCCGGAGAGCAGGCGGCCCGCGCCTTGCCGCTGGCGGGTACGGATCCGGATGGCGACGGCTATACGCCGACCAAGGCGGGGTGAAGCGGACCATGACCATACCCTATTCCCAATGGGGCCGGGACATCGAGCCCGGCGCCCTCAAACAGATGGAAAACGCCCGGTCCCTGCCGGTGGCGGTCGCGGCCGCCCTCATGCCCGACGCCCACCAGGGCTACGGCCTGCCGATAGGCGGCGTCCTCGCCGTCGACAACGCCGTCATCCCCTACGCCGTCGGCATGGACATTGCCTGCCGCATGAAGTTGACCGTCCTCGATTTGCCCCTCTCCCACCTGACCGGACAGAACGAAAAACTCCGTAACGCCTTAATCCGGGAAACCGCCTTCGGCATCGGCGCCAGCTTCAAGAATCCCCTCGATCACCAGGTGATGGAAGAGGACTGGCGGGTCTCCCCCGTCACCCGCGCCCATCGGGACAAGGCCTGGGGTCAACTCGGCACCTCCGGCTCGGGAAACCACTTCGTGGAATTCGGCGTCCTCACCCTGCCGGAACCGGCCCGCCTCTGGTCGGACCCCGCCCCCTCCGGCCGCCACGCCGGCGGGGAACTGCCGGCCGGCGAATACCTGGCCCTCCTTTCCCACTCCGGTTCCAGGGGGGTCGGCGGCCTGGTGGCGGAGCATTACTCCAAACTCGCCGCCAAACTCCATCCGGAACTCGGCAAGGAAATGTCCCACCTCGCCTGGTTCACCCTCGATTCGGCCGAAGGCCGGGAATACTGGCTGGCGATGGAATTGATGGGCCGCTACGCGGCGGCCAATCATCAGCTCATCCACCGCCGCATCGCCCGCCACCTCAAGGCCGACGTCCTCGCCGACGTGGAGAACCACCATAATTTCGCCTGGAAGGAATGGCACTCCGGCCGCGAATTGGTCGTGCACCGGAAAGGCGCCACTCCGGCCATGGCCGGGGTCCTGGGGGTGATCCCCGGTTCGATGGGGACGCCGGGATACGTCGTCAGGGGCAAGGGGAACGCCGCGTCCCTGAATTCCGCCTCGCATGGCGCGGGCCGGCGCATGAGCCGGAAAGCGGCCCACGCCAGCTTCACCAAACGGCAAATGCTCGACTTTCTGCATGAACGCGGCGTCAGCCTGCTTTCGGCCGGTTTGGACGAGTGCCCGATGGCGTACAAGGATATCGAGGCGGTAATGGCGGAACAGGCGGATTTGGTCGAGGTGGTGGCCCGGTTCAATCCGAAATTGGTCCGGATGGCGGAGGGGGACCGGCCGGAGGATTGACGTATACCGGTTGCGTCTTGGCTAATTCCTCCCGCAATTTCACCGCCAGCAGCCCTGCCGCCTCGAAATCGAAATCGTCCACCCGGCGGGCGAATTCGGGAAAATCGCCCCCGTAACTGGCAAACAACACCCGCGCCTCGTCCAGCAAATCCACCGCCTTCGCATCGCCGTCGGCCATGAACGCTTCCATCCGTTCCAACAGCTCCACCGCCCGCCGGGTGTCGAAACGCCCAGCCCTTCCCGCCAGTTTCAGTTCGGTGGCCCGGCGCTGCCGGTTGAGGTTATCCAGCACCGCCGTCAATTCATCCTCCATCTCCGCCAAACCTTCCGCCCGCGCCGCCTGCTCCACCTCCAGGGTCTGGAGCAAATTTTCGGCGTGCTTCCCCAATAAATCCTTGAGCCGGACCTCCACGAAATTGGCCCGCCGCCCCAATTCCGTCGCGCCAATCAGCTTCGCCACCCCCTTCAAGGTGTGGGCCAGGCGATGCGCCAGGGTAAACTCGCCCTTGGTCAGGGCAACCTCGAAGCGCTCCGAAAAACCGGAGTAATCCTGGGCAAATTTCCGCAACAGGCGGTTATACAATTGCACGTTGCCAGCCGCCTGCTCCAAACCGAGTTCGCGGTCGATCCTCCCCGCCTTCGGATGCTCCGCCGCCCGCCCGTCCGGAAGCGCCGCCGGAGGGGCGGCCGGACCGATTAACGGCCGCACCGGCACGCCGTCCCCGGCCGGCGTACCCACCGCATACCCCACCGGTTCGAGAAAGCGCCGCAAACATTGCCAAAGCTCCTGGTACATCAGGGGTTTTTCCAGGCAGTAGGCAAAGCCCGCCTCGCGGTACTGCGCCCGGGTCGCCGCGGTGACATTGGCGGTCAGGGCCACCACCGGCGTCTTCACCCCCATGTTGCGTAATTTCTCCATCGCCTCCATGCCGTCCAACACCGGCATGTGGATGTCCATGAAAATCAGCTGGTAGCCGCCGTCCCTGCTCCCCCGCTCCCGCACCTTGTCGAGGCCGATCAGACCGTTTTCCGCAATTTCCGACCGTAGGCCAAAGCGGGACAGGTGTTCCTCCGCCACTTCCTGATTTATGACGTTGTCCTCGCAAAGTAAAACCACACCCCGGAACTGGGGTCGCCTTTTCAGGGCCTCAGCCAGATCCGGCGGCTCTTCCGGCAGTTCCGCCTCGTTGGTCTTCGACAAGGTCAGGGTGAAGTAAAACTCGCTCCCCTTCCCCACCTCCGACCGCACTTCCAGCCGCCCCCCCATGGCTTCGACCAAACCCTTGCTAATCGGCAGACCCAGGCCAATGCCGTTGTACTGCCTTTTCAGGCCGCCTTGGGCCTGGATGAAGGGTTCGAAAATCCGCTCGAGTTGTTCCGGTTCCATGCCGATGCCGGTGTCCTGGACGGTGAAGAGGAAGGTGGCGCGGTCGGGCAATTCCCGCAGGAGCCTGAAATCGAAGCGTACCGATCCGACATGGGTGAACTTGATGGCGTTGTCGACCAGGTTGACGATGACCTGGCGGAGCCGGGAGGCGTCGCCGCGGAGGCGGCCGGGATGAACGGGTTCCACGGGAAAACTGAGGCCCAGGCTTTTTTCCACCGCTTTCGGCTGGAGGAGGGCGTAACTGGTACGCACCAGCGCGTTCAAATCGAAGGGGGCGTTTTCCAGTTCGATCCGGCCGCGTTCCACTTTGGAAACGTCGAGGATGGCGTTGATGATGCCAAGCAGATTGCGTGAACTCACCCGAATATTCTTCAGGTAGCCGCCCAGGCGCCGATCGCCCTCCGGCAAACCCATCGCCAATTCGGAATAGCCCACGATGCCGTTCATCGGGGTGCGGATTTCATGGGAGACGTTTTCGAGAAAGCTCGATTTCATCCGGCTGGCCTCGAGGGCGTGCTCCACCGCCAGTTGCAACTCCCCTTCCCGCACCTCCAGTTCCTTGGTGGTGCGTTCCAGATCGGCGTTGTTCTGCACCAGGGCCGCCACCAGCAGGGCGGCCAGCAAGGCCCCCGCCAGCATGGCCCAATTCGCCTTGTCCCCGGTCCAGTCGTAAAGGGGGCCGACGCGGAAATACCAGTCGGAATGGAAAAGTCTCAGGTGCCGTTCGAGAAAATCGCGGCCGCCGGGATCCCAG
Organism: Planctomycetota bacterium; assembly: GCA_031548195.1. Classification (GTDB taxonomy): domain Bacteria; phylum Planctomycetota; class SZUA-567; order SZUA-567; family SZUA-567; genus JAJBSZ01. The sequence continues at coordinate 19,447 of JAVBRG010000007.1, forward strand.
GATTTGCCGCCGCTTCCGGCGATGGTTTGAAAGGAATCGTCGTCAGGATTGACCCGCCACAATTCGTACTGGTAGCCGTGGGTGGTGATGTCGTCCAGGCCGGCGTTCCGGAGAACTTCGGGGAATCTGAGGCTGAGGGAGACGATGCCCCAGAACCGTTTGCCGCCCCCGGGACCGTCGTCCTTCCACACCGGCAGGCGGCCGACAATCCCCATGCCGCCCTGACGCAGCCGGAACGGCCCCCCCATAACCAGGCCGTCGACCTCTTTCGCCAGGCGCGCTTCGCGGTTTCCCGCCCCTTCGCTGAAGAAATCCAGCCCCAGGATGTTTTCATTTCCTTTCAGGGGGTAGACTTCCCTGACCACGCCGCCGGGTGAGAGGGCGATGGAGAGGATCAGGGGATCGTCGAGAATCGCCGCCGCCACGGAGCGGAAGTGCTTCACGCTGTCGTCCTCGCGCAGGACCAGGGTGGCGAGGATTTGGGTTTTATAGAGAAACTTGGTGACGACGTCCTGGATGGCCTTGCTTTTTTCCAGGACCAGGCGCTCAATTTCCGTGTGTTCGAGCCGCGCCTTGTGGTTGATGCTCGAAAGGGTCAGGCCGAGCCCGAGTAACAGGGTGACGAAAAAGGCGACCACGGCCGGATTGGACCAGCGGCGTTTGGCTGGTCGGGCGGCTGTGAGGGAAGCGAGGAATTGTCGGGTGTTATGCATGACTGGACTTTGGCAAGATTCCCGCCGTCAATTACTCCACATCCTCCGGCGGCGGCATGTCCTTGACGATGGCGCGGATTTTGTCCCGCGCCTGCATGGGGAACCACACCTCCAGGAGGTGTTCGTCGGGGTACTCGTGCCAGTAAACCACGGCGTCCCGGAGCAACTGCAGGTACGTCGCCAAATCCTCCGGCGGCAGAGCCGGCAGATCGTCGTGGGTCACCACGATGCGGAGGGGTAAATCTTCGGAGAGGTCGCGGATGGAGTCCCAGAGGGCGTCCCAGTTCTTGCCGGCGAATTTGGGGAAATCCAGCCCGGCGCCCAGCGCCGTGACCAGGCTCTTGACATCCTTGAGGCCGGGCTTGACCCGGGCGATCCGCACGGGGACGGTATCGGTGTCGAACTCAATCGGGGGGGTGAAAAAACTGAACATGGGCGGCCTCTCCTATTGCACCTTGACAAAGGTGTCGTAATGGTCCGGCGTGTAGTATGCCTCGCCCCGCTGACCGAGAATCAGCCGTTGCGGCCCGGGTCCGTGCACGCCCGGGGTGGGAACGACGTATTCGTGGTAATAGCCGGAACGTTCGCGGGGCAATTGCCGGTTATTGTTGCGGTAGACCGTGCCGTCGTTCCGGTGGGCGTTCTTTTCGCCCCGCTGGATGCGGTCGAAAGTGGGACGCAGGTCGACGCTGTGAATGGGGAGGGTGCGGCCGGTATTGATGTCGATAATCGTCACGCCGCTGACCTGGAAGGGGGCGGACAGGTGCGGACCCGCCGGCGGCGGCGGGGCTTTATCGCTACGGTGCGGCGGCGGGGTTTTATCGCCGCGTGGCGGTGGGGGCGGCTGGCGGACCGTGCCGGGACCGAACACTTGACCGGGGTCGAAAGCCCCGCCCTGCCCCATGCCCGGGCCGGGTTCCGGCTGCCAATGCGGCGGCGGCGCTCCGTAGCCTTCGGTCACCCTGGGTATGACCACTCCCCCCGGCTGGGAAGGGGGATAAGGCGCGAGGTCGGGGCTTTCGCCGTATGCCGGCGGGTTCGGGGGAATGAAAACCTGCCCCTGAACGACCGGTGGGGGGGGCGGCGGATCGCCGTAGCCCTGGGTTACCTGGGGAATGACGACCCTGTCTCCGGCCTGGGCCGGGGCGCCCTGGATGAGGGCGGAGACACCGGCGGCGAAGAGGGTGAAGCAGATCAGGCGGACGCATTCCACCGCGGCGGAACGGATGTGGAAGCTCCTTCTCGACGTACCGGCCGAGCCGCCGGTCGCCGCGGTATGGACATGATTATTCACGGTTTATCCTCACGGGGAAAGGGAGAGCCGGCTGGCGGTATATACCGGTATAAATGCGGTTTTGCCAGGTGACGCTACGCAGTGCAATTGCCGGCTGCAAAACTGCAAATGTACTATAAACTCCCTCAACCTGCCGGTCAAGGAGGATTATCCGCCGGACGCGGGGCGGGGCGCCATGCTTCGGCCGGGTACGTTTGACTGGCGGCGGCAAAATGCCGCATTGCCAAGGGCTGGAAATAATGCTATCATGGGTGAGTTTATTCGGGGGATTCAGTGGATAACCGGCGCAACGAGCCACTTTCGGGAGAAAGCATGATCCGTATTTGCATCGCACGCCCAGATCGCGAACTCGAGGAAACCATCATTACCACTCCGGTGGAAATCAGTGTGGGCCGCAGCGCCGCCTGCAATTGTTGCCTGGACTTCGATCCGCTGGTCAGCCGGATGCACGCCGTCTTCCTGATATCCCCTCCCACGGTGCGAATCAAGGATTTGAATTCAACCAACGGTCTGGCGGTTAACGGCGAAACATACGGTTCCTTTTCCAAGCAGAAATTGGCCCAGCCGATGGAAATTTACGACGGCGACGTGGTCACCATCGGCCGCACCTCTTTTACCTTCAACATCATTCACGAACCCCGTTCCACCGGTACCAACCGTTCCGAAACCGGCAATAAAGCCAGCCCCGAACCTGAAACCAGAACCGGAACCAGACCCGGAACCAGACCTGGCACCGGCACCGGAACTGGAAGCAGAACCGGCACCGGAAGCAGACCCGGCACCGGCGCTTCCGTCGGCGCCCGGGCCGCCGCCGACGCGCGCGGTTCCTCTTCCAGCGGTTCCACCACCGGCGTCAGCAATCCCGCCACGGTGGAAATCGAACCCGCGCCGGCCGGCAAAGCAGAGACAAGCTCCGAGGCGAACAGCACCGTCGCCGGGCCCTCGCCATTGATGGCGGTACCCGGCTACCGCCTGCTGAAGTTGATCCGGAACAGCCAAACGGGCGATCTCTACCAGGCCGCCGGCCTGGACGATCTCCGGGTCGTCGCCATCAAGATTATCAACACCTCCACGGCTGTCACCTCCAAGGTCATCGAGGATTTCCACCGGGAAATCGACAATCTCCGCCGCCTCGAACACCCCAATCTGGTGCAAATCCACGGCGCCGGCGAACTGACCCCCCAGTCGCTTTATGTGGTCATGGAACACGCCGGCGGCCACGATCTCGCCAACATTCTAACCGGCCTGCCGGGCCAGCGCCTGGCGCTCCCGAACGCCTACAATCTGGAATTGCAGCTTGCCAACGCCCTTTGCTACCTGCATTCCCTGGGACGTCTGCACACGGATTTGAAGCCTTCGAGCATCCTCATCCGTGACGATCACGGCCGGCTGCGGGTGAAGGTCATGGAACAGGGGCTGGCGCGTTTTCTCGACGAAACAGGCATCCTTCCCCGGCCAGCGGCCGTGAACAGTCCGGCGAAATTGGGTTATGTCGCACCTGAAACCCTGCAGCCGATTTACGAACCGAAAGCCAACGCCGACGTCTTTTCCCTGGCCGCGATTTTTTACGACATGCTCGCCGGCCGCCCGCCCTACGCTTTCAAGCCCGGCACGCCCTACCGCGAAACGGTGGAAAAGGGACTCATCACCCCGCTGGAGGAATTCATCCCCGATCTCCCCGAACCGCTGGCGGTGATTGTCGAACGCGCCCTGTCGGTGGATCCCGAAAACCGTTACCAAAATGCCTGCGATTTCCATGAAGCGCTGGAGAACGCCTGGGTCTAGCCATTAAACGGCGTCGGTACGCCAAAATCCCTTTTATAGAAGGAGAAATCATGAGCCAACTTAAGCAAATCGATTCCCCCAATGCCCCCGCCGCCATCGGCGCTTATTCCCAAGCCATCGAAGTGGGCGGCTTAATCTTCACCTCCGGCGCACTCGGCCTCAACCCTGCCACGAAAGCCCTGCCCGAGGGCGTCAAGGAGCAGGCGGAACAAGCCTTGAAAAACCTCCGCGCCATTTTGCAGGCGGCCGGCAGCGATCTCGACAAGGTGGTAAAGGCGACGGTATTCCTCGCCGACATCAAGGACTTCCCCGCCGTCAACGAAGTCTACATGGGCTTTTTCGGCAAACCCTTTCCGGCCCGCTCCTGTTTTGCCGTCGCCGCCCTGCCGATGGCGGCCAAGGTTGAAATCGAGGTAATCGCGGCGAAATAGTCGAGTGAAACGGGGAATACTGACGGCGGAGTGAAATTGTGAAAAGTTTAATTCACCACAGGGACACAGAGGACACAGAGAACCACGATTTCATTTATACCTGGACTTTTGCAAAATCACCATTCAAACCGCCGAATGGCGATTTTGTAAAATCAAAAACCCTTGAAATTTGGGCAAAAACGATTTTTGCAAAGTGGCGATTGGCGGTTTAATCGCCACTTTGCAAAAGTTCAGGTTAAATTCACAATTTCAAGTCGTCGGCGGTATAGAATGGCGGTGCTGAATCTCAGCGCCGCCCGGCTACCGCCCCAAGCGCATGTATCCATGCCTGTCTGTAACGCAAATCCCCAAGCAAACTTTGAATCGTCAAGATAGCCCCGGGCCAAACATGGCCGGCCGGGCAAAATCATGTTTGCATATTTTCAATAAATTCTTAAACTTTAATTAGTTCGAAAGTGGCCTTGCCTGTCCCGACATACCGCCTATGTGGTTTACACCAGCCAGTAGATGGACAGATTTGTTGCAACATTACCAAGGAAAAAATTAACCTTGGCCGCTTTGCCGATCCGCGAATTCCAAGCAATTAATATTGAAACCACTGGTTTAGGAACCCGTCGTATGGACCCATCCTCATTTATGTCATTCGTCGAATGTCTAAATGAACCCATTGTCATCGTCGATGCCAATGACGGGCGTATTATCTGGCGATCCAACAAATTCAAGGAAATCAATAAAAATCAACCGACCATGCCGGGCGATCGGATCGAATTCGTCAACCCGGGTTCCTTCGATAAACGCCTGCTCTCGGTCAGCGACGCCGACCCCCGGGCCTCGGGGTGCCGACAGCCGACCATCCCCGGCTGGGAAGGCGCCCTGCGCGGTTATTCCTGGAACTGGAACGGCAGGGAAGTCACCACCATCGTCCTGAAGGAAACGCAGGACAAGGCCGAAAAGGATCGGCGCTACCGGGACGCCCTGACCTTCCTCTCCACCGCCAAGGAAATGGCATCCGGCGACTTCAACAACGCCTGCCGTTTCATCTGCGAGGTGGCGGTCCGGACCATGCGGTTTTCCCGGGTGGGGATTTGGCTTCTGGACGGCCAGTCCCGCATCCTGACCAACGCCGATTCCTACGAACTGGACACGAACACCCATTCGCAACCGCCGCCCCTCGACATGAATTCCTATCCCGTTTATCTGGAGATGCTCGAGAACGAACGCAACATCCTCATCCCCGACACGGAGAAGGACAACATCCTCCCCGGATTCTGCCAGCAGTTCTATCCCGGCAACAACGTTCGCGCCATCATGGACTGCCCTATCCGGGTCGGCGGCAAACTGACCGGCGTGGTCTGCACCGAACTGCCGGTGGCGCACGACTGGACCGCCGACGAACAGGCCTTCGGCGCCTCCCTCGCCGACTTCGCCGCCCTGGCCCTGGAAAGCCGGCGCGCCTCCCAAAACGAACGGCTCGTCAACCACCTGCTGGAAAACCTCCCCGACACCGCCTTCCGCTGCCGCAACGACTACCCGTCCTACACCATGGAATACCTCTCCGCCAGCTGCCTGAACCTCACCGGCTATCCGGCCGAGGACCTGGTGGACAACCGGCGGCTCTGCTTCTTCGACCTGGTCCACCCCGAGGACCTCCCCGGTTTGATGTCCGCCAACCAAGCGACCCTCCTCACCGGCAAACCCCTCTCCACCACCTTCAGAATCATCCATAAATCCGGGGAAATCCGCTGGGTTTGGGAAAGGAGCCAGGTCGTCGAGATCAGGTCCGACAATCCGAACTTCTCGGTGGTCGAGGGCTTTTTCTGCGACGTCACCGAAAGGCACCAGCGGGAGGCGGCGGAGAACGCCAACCGGGCGAAGTCGGATTTTCTGGCGCAAATGTCCCACGAAATCCGCACCCCGATGAACGCCATCCTGGGCATCTCCGAAATCCTCCTCCACGACGCCAATCTTTCCGACTGGCACCGAAAATACCTGCAGGACATCAAGGTCTCCTCCGACTCCCTCCTCACCATCATCAACGACATCCTCGACCTCTCCAAACTGGAATCGGGCAAGATGAGCCTGTCGCCGATTTTCTTCGACTTCAAGCAGATGATCGACAACATCTGCTCCCTCGCCATGCACCTCGCGAGCGAGAAGCAGCTGCAATTCCGCTACGAAACGGAAGGCGAACTCCCCGTCTGCCTCTACGCCGACGACGTCCGCATGCGGCAGGTGCTCATGAACCTGCTGGGTAACGCGGTCAAGTTCACCGAGCAGGGGACCGTGACGCTCAGGGTGATTTCCGGCGTGGGCTGCCTGAGGTTCAAGGTCGTCGACACCGGCATCGGCATCAAGGAGGAGCGCCAGGCCGAACTGTTCCGGCCCTTCGTGCAGCTGGACGACGGCAAACCCCGGAAAATCCAGGGAACCGGCCTCGGCCTCTCCATCATCAAGAACATCGTCGAATTGATGGGGGGGACCTTGGAATTGTCGAGCGTCTACGGCGAGGGCAGCACCTTCATCGCCACCCTGCCGAAGGTGGTCGGGAGCGAGGATGAACTCCGCACGGAAATAGTGCCAATTGGCATGACCTACTCGCCGGCGACCAGGATCCTGATTGTCGACGACAACGAAATCAACCTCGCCGTCGCCGACGGCCTGATGAAGACGATTCACGGGGTGGGGTGCGATTTGGCCCTGTCGGGACTGGAGGCGGTGCGTAAGGCCCGGGAGACGGACTACCACCTGATTTTCATGGATCACATGATGCCGGACACCGACGGCGTCGAGGCGGCGCGGCTCATCCGCAAGCTTGGCGGCCACAACGCCATCGTCCCCATCGTCGCCTTAACCGCCAACGCCATCGCGGGGGTGCGGGAAAAACTCCTGGAAAGCATGGATGATTTCCTCGCCAAACCCGTGCAGAAAAGCGAACTCGAGACCATCCTCTACAAGTGGCTGCCCCTGGACCTCCGCCTCGGCCGCCGCGACGCCTCGGGTGTGGCGGCGGCCGAGGCGTCCGACGCCCCCGAATCGGCCAAATTTTTCGCCCGGCTCAAGAACATCGCCGATCTCGACAGCGAAGTCGGCCTCGACAACGCCGCCGGCCAGCAGGACACCTACGAACATTCCCTCAAGCTCCTCTGCGACAAGATTCCCATGATCACCCAGCTGATAGAGGATCTCCTCGCAGAGGACGACATCAAGGAACTGGCCATTCACGTCCACGGCATGAAGAGTTCCCTGGCGGCGGTCGGTTCCGGCCGCCTCTCGGAAAGGGCCGGCAAACTGGAGCGGGCGGCAAGGGAGGGCGACCGGGCTTTTTGCCGTGAGGGTTTGCCGCCGTTCGTGGCGGATTTGCGTGGACTCGGAAACCAGCTGCGGGAATTGCTGTCCGAAACGGCCAAGTCGCGGCTGATGAAAATCCCCCCCCGCCGCAAGGACCGGGACACCCTGGAGCGGCAACTTCCCCAATTGGCGGAGGCCTTGAAGTCGTACGACGCCGATGCGATTCGCGCCAGCCTCCAGCCCCTGCTCGAATGCGATTTCACCCCGCACGAAAACGAGGGCCTGATGGAAATCCGCCATTGCGTCGAAGTCTTCGACTACGAGGGGGCGTGGGAAAAGCTGGAGGAGTTCTTCGGCGAACCCGTGAAAGGGGGCGACGCTTCGGCGGCGTCATGACAACGCGACCGCCGACCGCGGCGGGGTTCCCGGGCGGCGCGGCAATTGCAAACAGGTGCGTGTGCGAGGAGCAATGCATGGTTTCCGAGGCTAAGCCGGTGATCCTGGCCGTCGACGACGACACGGTCATTCTCAACACCGTCATCTCGACCCTGAAAGGCGACTACAGCGTCCGTCCCTTCACCAGCGGCGAACTGGCCCTGAAATTCCTGGCCAATCAAAAAGCCACCCTCATTCTCCTGGACTGCCACATGCCGGGCATTTCCGGCTTCGAAGTGCTGCGGCGCCTCCAGGCCGATGCGAAAACCCGGGACATCCCGGTTATTTTCCTCACCGGCTCCACCGAAGGCGACAGCGAAGTGGAAGCCCTGGAAATGGGCGCCGTGGATTATATCCATAAACCGGTCAAGCCCAGCGCCCTCCAGACCCGGGTCCGCCTGCAGCTGGAGCTTCAGAGCCACCGCCGCCACCTCGAGGCCATGGTCGCCGAAAAAACCCGCCACCTGAACGCCGCCTACAACAAACTGAAAATCCGCGAAGACATCACCCTCGGCCTCCTGGCCCGGGTCACCGATCTTCGCGACTCCGACACCGGCGAGCACATCGAACGCACCACCGGCCTGGTACGGATAATCGTCGCCGACCTCCTGGCCAATCCCCACCCCGGCTACGAACTGACCCCCTTCGAGGCCGACGACATCATCAAATCGGCCAAACTCCACGATCTCGGCAAAATCGCCACCCCCGATCATATTCTCCTCAAACCCTCGCGTCTCTCCTCCGACGAATTCGACACCATCAAAAAACACCCGGCGGTCGGCGAAAAGCTGCTTACCGACTTCATCCGCCAAATGGAGGATTCCTTCCTCAACACCGCCCGCGACATCACCTACAGCCACCACGAACGCTGGGACGGCGCCGGCTATCCCCAAGGCATAAAAGGCACCGAAATCCCCCTCTCCGCCCGCATCGTGGCCATCGCCGACGTCTACGACGCCCTGACCTCCGAACGCCCCTACAAAGCCGCCTTCAGCCACGAAAAATCCGTTTCCATCATCATCTCCGAAGCCGGCAGCCACTTCGACCCCTATCTGGTGCAAGTCTTCGAAAGACATCTCACCGACATCGAGTCCCTGTACCTCCACATCCGCCGGGTCACGGATAAGGCGGGGCGTGGAGCCTGAGCGAAGCCCGTATAAATCCCGCAGCGCCTAAATCCCCATAAACGAGGACAGACATGCCGGCATACCACACCACTTCGAAAAACGCCAGTCCCGCCCGGATCGCCCAGGATCTCCTTAAAGGCATCGACCCGGCCGCCGTCCGGGGCGGTTTCGGACTGCTGGTCGGCCTGTCCTCCCTGGACAACGCCGCCGTCCTCCGTTCCCTGGAAGCCGCCCTGCCCTGCCCGATTTTCGGGTGCACCAGCATCTCCCTCCCCTTCGACGTCAAGCGTGAGGAAATCTCCGCCAGCCTCCTGCTGATTAACAAACTCGGCCTCCGCTTCGCCGCCGTTTTCTCCCCCCCGGCCGACCCGGAACAGGGCGGCGAACAAATGCGGGCGCTCGTCGCCGAGGCGCGGACCAAATTGGGGGAAGAGGCGAAAATGTTCCTGGTTCTCGCCCCCCTGTTCCCCGAGTGGACCGAAGACCGGTTTTTTCTCCCCCTCTACGAAGCGGCCGGCGACACGCCGGTATTCGGCGGCATGGCCTCGGATCATGTCCACGAGGGGAAGGCGCGCACCTTGTACGCCGGCGCCGTCCACCCCGACCGGACCATCCTCATCGCCCTGGCCGGGGAAATCAAGCCCCTTTTCGCGGTCGAATGCGAGGTCAAGGTCTTCACCACCTACAACCCCACCATTACCGAGGCGGAAGGTTCAATCCTCCGCCGGGTCGACGAACTGACCCTGGCGGAATATCTCCGCCTGCAGGGCTTCAATCCCGACGCCGGGGACTTCCTCACCGGGCTGTCCATGGTCGCCAAAATCGAGACGCATAATCCCGGCGGCCCACCCGAAGTGGAAATCAACCATATCCTTTCCGTGGATCCGAAAACCGGCGCCGGCAAATTAGCCCGCGAAGTGCGTCGCGGTTCCGCCATCAGCCTCGCCGGCATAGACTCCGCCTGCGTCGCCGGTTCGGCCGTCTCGGCGTTGACTTCCCTGCTCAGGCAAATCGAACTGGGCGAGGCGGAAGGGGCTTCCTTCGACGTCCTGCTGGCGGTATCCTGCCTCAGCCGGTATTTCGTGAGTTACGAGGAAACGAATGTCGAGGGTGAGCATATCCTGGCCAATTGCCCCAAACGGATCGCCCTCAACGGTTTTTTCGGGTACAACGAAATTTGCCCCGTTTCCGGCCCGAACGGCAAAAAACGAAATCGTTCCAACGGGTTTTCCCTGGCCCTGTGCGCGTTTTAAGGTTATCCAAGCATGGACACCCCCCAGTACCCCGCCGCCATCCGCAACGAATCGCCCGACCCCGAAGCGCTCGACCTTGAAACGCTGCGGGAACGCCTCGCCGACGCCTTGGAGGAAAACGAACGCCTGCGGCTTTCCGTCGCCCGCAAGGAACGCTCCAATTTCATCCTCGCCCAACTGAACGAACAGTCCGAACGCCTGTGGGCGGCGCACGAGGAGGAAAAGAAGCTACAGTACCTTTATAACGACCTCCTGTTGAAGAACAGTCCGAATATCGTCTTCCTGTTCAACGAACACCTCCGCTACGTACTCGGCAGCGAGCCGCATTCGCCATTGGTGGGGGAGACCCCCGGGGGCCTCGGCAACAAGCCGCTGCCGCAGGTCTTTTCCGACCAGGTCGATCCCGAATGGGTCGAAAGGATTCACGCCTCTGCCCAGGCGGTTCTGGGGACCGGCGAAAGCCGGCGTTTTTCCGACACCATCCGCCTCGGCGATTCCCCGCCCCTCGAGGCGCAAATCCTCATGGGCCCCATCATGGAAGGCGACGGCCGCATCCGCGGGGTCATCATCACCGTTACCGACGTCTCCGAACTCGTCGCCGCCCAGCGGAAAGCCGAGGAGGCGGCGCGGGCGAAAAGCGATTTCATGGCCAACATGTCCCACGAAATCCGCACCCCGATGAACGCCATTCTCGGCATCGCCGAGATTCTTCTGCACGGCGGGGGTTTGGGGGAAAGCCAGCGGAAATACGTCAAGGACATCAAAATGTCCGCCGACTCCCTTCTGGCCATAATCAACGACATCCTCGACATTTCGAAAATGGACGTCGGCAAGATGGACCTGCTGCCGGCGACCTTCGACTTCGGCGCCTTTCTCGACAACCTCCGTTCCTTCGCCACCTACCTCGCCGGCGAAAAGGGCCTCTCCTTCGTCTTCGAGACGGACGGCGATATTCCGGCGTTTTTGCTGGCAGACGACATGCGGCTACGGCAAGTGATTGTCAATCTGCTGGCGAACGCGGTCAAATTCACTCCGGCGGGCCAGGTGACTCTGCGGGTTTCAGCCCGGGAGGCGACCCTCCGCTTCGACGTTGTGGACACCGGCATCGGCATCCGCCGGGAGGATCAGGCCGGCCTTTTCCAGCCGTTCCGGCAGGTCGACTCCACCCGCAACCGCCGCATCAAAGGAACCGGGCTGGGCCTATCCATCGCCAAGAACATCGTTTTGCTGATGGGCGGCTGCATCGACTTCGAGAGCGTGTACGGCCAGGGCAGCACCTTCTCCGTGGTCATTCCGAAAATTGTCGGGGACGCCGGCGGCGTGGCGGCGGCCGGGGCGCCGGTCCGATCCATCTACCCGAATTCGGCCCGCATACTCGTGGTCGACGACAACGAGGTGAACCTGTCGGTGGCGGCGGGACTTTTGAAGACCCTTTACGATCTGGACAGCGATCAGGCCCTGTCCGGCGCCGAAGCCTTGGACAAGGTGACGGCGGGGCGCTACGACCTGATTTTCATGGACCACATGATGCCGGACATGGACGGGGTGGAGACGACGGCCCGCATCCGGCGGATGGGGGGGTGGCAAAAGGAGGTGCCGATTGTCGCCTTGACGGCGAACGCGGTGGCGGGGGCGAAGGAAATGCTTTTGGCGGCGGGAATGGACGATTTTCTCGCCAAGCCGTTGCAGAAGTCGGAACTGGAGCGGGTGCTGCGGATGTGGCTGTCGGAAGGCGCCGGGCTCGAAGCGCGGCCCGTGCCGGCCGGGGGCGACGACGCGGCCGGCGTTTACGGCGGGGTTACCGGCCGGGTGGCGGAATGGCCGGAAATCAACGTCGTGGACGGGATGGAAACGGCGGGTAACGCGTCCGAGGTTTACGAACGCTCCCTGAAGCTGCTGCGGGACAAGATACCCGGACTGTTGGCGGTTCTCGAGCAGGCGTTGGCGGAAGGGGATTTGCCGCTGCTGGCGATTCACGCGCACGGGATGAAGAGTTCGTTGGCGAGCGTCGGGGCGGGGGCTTTGTCCCACCAGGCCAAGGATTTGGAACTAGCGGCGAAGGGGGGGGATCTGGCGCATTGCCGGCTTTTTTTACCAGGGTTTATCAGCGATTTGCGGAATCTCGAACGGAAATTGGCCAAGGTGTTTCAGGAGGTGGCGACGGCGGGGGTTCCGGTACCGAAGGGGGGGGAGGCGGAATTGCAGGCCGGTTTGGCGAAGACCCTGGACGCCCTTGCCCAGTACGACGCGGATGCGATTGGGGAGAGCCTCAAGCCGCTGCTGGGTTTGGATTTCAGCGGCGAGACGAATGCGTTATTGACGGTGCTCAAGGACAAGGTGGACGCTTTCGACTACGACGGGGCGGCGGAGTTCATCGCCTTTCATTTTCCGTAGACGCAACCTTGCCGAAATTACGGATATCCGCTTTTTCCAAGCGCCGCGGATACCCGTAATTCCATTAGCGGCCAGGCACTAATTATCGGTTTTATACTGTTTCAACCAATCGCCGATGGCGGCGGAGTCGTCGAAGCCGTAGCGGAATGTATTGGTTGAAGCGGAACCGGTGTTATTCACGCTGCTTTGGTCCATGTACATGCTGGCGGGGTCGAAGCCCTTGACTACGGCGCGGCCTTCGTAGATGTCCTTCATGGCCTGATCCAGGACGGCCAGGGCGGCGTCGGGATTTTTGGCGAGGGAGGCTTTGCCGCCTTCGGCCAGGTCGGCGAAGGAGTACGTTTCGTCCCCGACCCGAACCTTGCCGAGATCCTGGAGGCTGGTGATGCTGGAACCATTGGCGGTTTTGCCCTCGCTGGAACCGGCGACGCCGGCGGTTTTGCCTTCGCGGGCGAAGAGGTCGCCTTTGGTTTGGTTAACTTGAATATTATGGCCGGCGCCGGCTTTTTCGGAGATGAGGCCGATGCCTTCGACTTCGCCCTTGCTGTTTTTGATGAGTTCGGCGCTGACGCCGGTTTGGGTGCTGGCGGCGTTGATGGCGTCGGCGATTTCCTCGGCGGTGGCGCCTTTCTTGAATTCAAAGGATTTCGAACCGGCGGAACCTTGAATGCTGAAGGCGGTGTCTTCGAAAAGTTTGCCGGTCCAGATGCCGCCGGCCATGGCGGCGCGGGTGTCGTCGGAAGTCGACTCGGTGGTGGTGGTCGAGGTGACGGGGTCGGTTCCCTTGGCGCTGGCGGAGGAGCCGGCGGCGGCGAAGAGGCTGCCGGCGGTCTGGTCGACGCGCACGAACTGGTCGGCCCCTTTGGAGAGCGTTTCCAGTTTGAGGCTGGCTTTGCCTTCTTCATCCGTCACGACGGTGGCGTTGATGCCGTGGGTGCCGGAATCGCCGTTAATCTTGGCCGCGATGGTTTCCAGGTCGGTGCCGATGCCGAAGGAATAGCTGGCCTCGCCGTTTTTGCCGGCGAGGGTGAATTTTTCGTCGTCGACGACGTATTTATGGTCCAATTTGCCGGTGAGGCTGGCGGTGGCGGCTTCCTTGCTTTCGGCGTCGGTGGAGGAGGAGGAAGCAGAGCCGACAAAGCCGGAGGCGATGCTGGAGCGCATCTTTTCGAACAGGTCGTAGTGGGTTGAATTCAGGGAATTCGGATTGTTGACTCCGGCGAGGGCCAGGGTGCGCATGTCGCCGAAGATGTCGCCGGCGGTTTTGTCGGCGGCGATTTCCGGAGTCTGGTTGGAGGTGGGGGTATAGGTGGCTTTTTTAATTTTACCGGTTTTGGTGTCGAAGTAATCGTTGTAGAGGCGATCCGCCTGGGAGACGAAGGAATTGGAATCCTGCTTCACGGAGCCGGCTTTTTCGGCGGCGAGCAGGGATTTATAGGCTTTGGAATTAGCGCCAAGCATGGCCCATTGCTGCAGGGCGTCGCCGGAGATGCCGCCGACATTGGTGTCGGCGCCGGAGCCGAAGAGGCTGGCGGCATTGTTGGATTTAATCTGATTGGCGAGTTGTTTGTAATCGGTGTCGCCGTTAATCGAGGACATGGCTTTCCCTTTCATCCCAAGCTTGCCAGGGTTGACGATTTGCCAGCCCGGTGTGAACACATGTTATATCCTGACGGAATTCTCCCGTCACGAATATTATCGGTAGCGGCGGGCGGGACTTTAGGGATTTTTTATTAAATCGGCGTGGAACCCGGTTTCACCAACGAAACGGCTACCAGCCGTATTCACCTTGCCGATGAAAACGGACGGCTTTGCCGCGGGTCGGAGGGCAATGGGCCCAACGTGGGTCACGGAGTGCGCTAACGACTCACCGGCCGGCTCACGGGGCTGTTAAGCGTCTCTTCTAGACAAAACGCCTGTTCAACCTAGAACCACCCCGCTTACGGACTCCAGCCGCAAACCGTACCCTGATTGATTTTCACCCTCCGACGCCGGCAAAACCGCCCGGAATCGCAAGGTCCTGCTGCAAATCGCACTGGCCAGTGCCGTTCACTACAGCTTTGGGTTATAACCGCGTTCAGGCGGAGGGAAGGATTTTTTTTATTTTTGGTAGAGAATTTTCTTTTCTGAAGGGCAGCCGCACCACCTATTGCATTGTACCTTAATTTCCTTTGCCAACTGGACTTTTGCAGAATCACCATGCAAACAACGCTGTTACGCCTGACACCGCCCCACACGTCATTCCGGCGCCATAAACCTTGAACCGGGGTGAGGCGTAACTCGCCGGAATCCAGGCCGATGGTCTATCGCTACCGTGGCGTTTGCTCCTGGTCTTACGTAGGGGTAAGTTCCGACATTTATGGGTTGTTTAGTGGAACCTCCGAGCGGCGGAGCGACGGTTT
>JAVBRG010000085.1:0-5285 GCA_031548195.1 Planctomycetota bacterium
GGGATCGCCGAGGTCTCGACCTTCGAGCCCGAGCCGCTCGGCGCCGATGTCGAGGGCTACCCGCGCTCGGTCGCCCGCGCGGTCGAGGGCCTGCGTCATGAAGGCGTCGAGGGCCCCTACGGCCTGGCCCTCGGCCCCGACGAGTACACCCGGGTGATCGAGACGGCCGAGCACGGCGGCTACCCGCTGTTCGACCACCTGGCGAAGATCCTCGGCGGCCCGATCGTCTGGGCGCCCGGAGTGAAAGGCGCATTGGTCCTCAGCCTGCGCGGCGGCGACTTCCTCTTCGAGTCCGGCCAGGACCTGGCGATCGGCTATGCGAGCTACGACGTCGCGAACGTCAACCTCTACCTCGAGGAGAGCTTCTCCTTCGTCGTCGCGACGCCGGAGGCAGCGGCGCCGCTCAGCTCCTGAGCGGCGCCTGCCCGGTTACTTCCTTCAGTCGTCCGAGTCCGCTTCGGGGGCCGGCGACTTTTCCTTCGCCTTCCCCGGTTTGGAATGGAACCGTCATGACTCACGCCCTACTCCGCATCGGCCTCGACCTCGGCACCTCCAGCACCAAAATCGCCGCCGTCGACCCGGACGGCCGCATCCGGGCAACCCTGAAAATCGAGCCTGAAGGGGGCCGCCGCGTCACCTACGACGAGGCAATCCGCCGCTTCCTGACAGCGCATGCCATCGAACGCCCTCGCGTCCGGTGCATCACCGTCACCGGTATCGGTTCCCTCGGCGCTCCGGACGCCATTATGGATATTCCCGTCCGGAGCCGCGACGAATTTTCCTGCATCGGCCGAGGCGCCCTTTTCCTCACCGGCCTCTCGGAGGCGGTGATTATCAGCATGGGCACGGGAACGGCCCTGGTGCGGGCTCGGGGCCTGGAAGTGACCCACCTGGGCGGATCCGGGGTCGGGGGCGGGATGCTCCTCGGCTTGTGCCGGCATTTCTACAAACTGGCCGACTTCGACGAAATCATGGACATAGCCGGCCGGGGGGATTTGGGCCGGGTCGATTTGCAGATTAGCCATTTGACCGGCGGGGGCTACGGCGGGATGGGGGAGAATATAACGGTAGCGAATCTGGCGCGGATGGCGCCGGAGGCGCGCCGCGAAGACGTGGTGTTGGGGATAATCAACATGATTCTGGAAACGGTGGGAATGATGGGGGCGATGGCGTGCCGTTGCGGCGGCTGGGGCACCGTGGCGGTCAGCGGGGCGATGACCCGGGTGCGGCAGTCCGGGCGGATGTTCGAGAGGCTTCAGGAGCTGACGGGAATCAGGTTTGTGGTGGCGGCGGATCCGGTCTACGCGACGGCGGTGGGGGCGGCGCTCCTGGGGGAGACGGAGGCAGATTGAAGTATGCGGATTTTTTTGCAGAGTGGCGATTGGCGGTTGCATCGCCACTCTGCAAAACTTCTGAAATCACGTCAAATAAACCCGCTCCAAAGCGCTCCGCGCCGCGTTCCCCGCATTGTCCACCGCCTCAATCCAGTAGCGCACGTCCCCGAGACCCTCCGGCAATTCCGCCTCATAAAGGTTCGCGACATACTTCGCCCCGGTCTGGGTCGGATAGCGGCCGCGATCCTGCAGGACAACCTCCCGTTCCGGTCCGGTTCCGGCGTCGGAACGGATCATCAGGCGAACCGATTTCAAACCAGACAGATCATGGATGAAAGTGTGGACCGTGCCGGTGCGTTTGGCGTCGAGGAGGCAATTGTTCCCCCAGGTTTTGCCGCCGGGGTTCTCCGGAGTGATCCACGGCGGGAAGATGGTGGGTCCGGTTCGGTCCTTGCCGGCGCCCGGGGCGGCGCATATGTGCGGCTGCAGGAGGTCCATCGCCGCGTTGGCGGCGTCGGTGACTTGCTGATCCCAAATCTGCTGGCCGGTCCAGTACCAGTAGCAGCTGGTTTCGGCGGTTAAGAGCAGTCGTTCGGCCTGCCGGGCGGCGAGGTCGCCGGGGTTCAGGTCCAGCATGGTGTGGACGGCGTTCTGGAGGGCGGTGAGGACAGCCCAGGAATTCAGGTCGGGGGAATAGGGATCGTTGTAGCGGGAGAACCATTTCATGAACTGGGGGTCGCCGTTGTCGGCGCCGGACCAGGAGCCGGGTTCGATGTGGACGGCACTGGCGGGATCCGGCGGGAAACGGTCCAGGTAGTCCTTGATGGAAGTGAGTTCGAAGCGGCTGTCGTTTTTCAGCCATTCGATCATGCTGCCGGTGTTTGAACCGTAGTAGGAGTCGGTGCCGCCGCCGTAATTGTCGCCGTCCGAGTGCAGGAGGAAGAACGGGGGATGTTTGGGATCGAAGGAGCCGGATTGTTCGATGGCGGCCAGGACCTGCCCGAGTACGTCGGGATAAACGAGCGCCCCGAAGCCGCCCCGGGCGTCCTCGTTCCCCAAATAGCGTTCGGCCGGAATGGCGACAATTTTAAACTCCCGGCCGTCGACATCCCGATACTTGACGTATTCGGGGCGGAGTAATGAGGGGGAAATTTTAGAACCCGCCCAAACGTTACGGAGCTGGAGCCAATCGTTCACCGGGGGGTTCTCCTGTTCCGCCCGATTTGGGGGGAGCATGCCCTCTTCCTTCCCGGCGTAGGGGTATTCGCGGCAGGCGCGGTAGCGGTGGATGGAATCGTAGATTACCCCTTCGACGCCGGCTTCGAGGAGTGCCGGTATCATCCGCACGTGGAAGGCCGTTTCCGGCGGGAACAGGTAGCGGCTGGCTTCAACCCCGAATTCCTGGCGGATGAAATCGCGGTGGCGGAGAATTTGCGCGACGATGTCACGCGGGGGGATGAGGGGCATCAGGGGGTGGAAGAAACCGAAGGCGGAGAAGTCGGCCCGGGGGGCGCCCTGTTGGGTCCGGAGGTGGGCGGCGTGGGCCAGTTCCGCCTTCCAGTCGCCGGCGTAATTCCCGTGGGCGAGTCCTTCCCGCGAGCAGCGGTCCAGTTGTTCCAAGAGGCTTCCCGACCAGCTCATCGACAGTCCCGCGTGCGGCAGGGCCTGGTATTGGCTGGCGGCCATGTTTACGAAGCGGCGGTAAGGTCCGGCGCGGGTGGCGAAGATGTCGTCCGACATGCCGTCCCAGAAACCGGGGTCGGCGGCGCGGTAGTAGGGCTGGTGCATGTGTTTGTGGATGCCGAAATACAATTTCGGCCGCGAACTTCCGCCGGAGGGGCCGATGGTGACGTGTGGCGTTTGGGGTGTGGCGGTCGCATCGACTCCGGCGGCGGCTGTCGGCGAGGCTGCGGGCGGGGATGCGGTTTCGGCGGTGGGTTTGTTTTCAGCGGGCAGGATTTCCCATTCGAGAAAATATTTTATCCAGTCCTCCGGCCGGGCGTTCTCGATGTCGACACGGCGGCAGCCTTCGGCCTGGAGGTGATAGCGGCCGGGGCGGAGTTGTCCGCCCGGGACTTTGACGAGGCAGGTGCCTGGGTTCGGTTGGCTGACCGCCTCCTTTTTCAGGATGAGGATTTGCTGGCCGTGCTGGTCCCGGACGATGATTTGCGGAAAGGGGACGCGTCCGTCGGCCCGCATGGTGACATAGGTTTTCGGCAGGGTTCCGGTCTGGTCGGCGCGTGAGGTTGGGGGGAGTTCGACGGCGGTGATGGCGTTGAAGACGTCCTGATGTGGGGTTGACATGTTTATCCTTTGGCGTCCGGGTGGAAAGGGCGGGATATTCGCTGACGCGAAATCCATTATCGGTAAAGTTGGGATGGGATCAAGGGTGAGGGTATGCAAAGGGTTTGCTTGCTTAACATTGACCTGATTTCACTTCGCTCTGGTCTTTTATATTGAAAATGTGGTCTTTTGTGATATAATGTGGTTAGGGGTTTGTCACTTGGCAAAGGAGGGCGTTATCATGTTGGTATCAGTCTCGGAATTAAAAACCAATCCCGGAAAGTATATTGATATTGCCAATCATGAGGTGGTTTACATCACCAAAAACGGTAAGAAGGTGGCGGAGTTGACCGGAACCAATACTGATAAAGTCGCTAATTTAAAGCGCATATTCGGTATTTTACCTCCTGATGTCGATGTGGATAAAGTCCGCATGGAGCGCCTTAATGATTAAAGCGTTGCTTGACACCAATGTGATAATCGACGCGGTTGTTTCGCGTGAGCCATTCTGTAAAGAGGCAAAAGAGATACTTATACTTGCCGCCGAGGATAATTTTTCTGGATTTGCCGCGGGGAGCAGCATTACCGACATTTATTACATAGTACGAAAATTGCTCTCCCGCACAGAAGCGCATGATGTGATCAAAGCGTTGTTGGATGTATTGGGCGTGGTTTCGGTCGGGAAAGATGAATGCACGGATGCGGTGGAATCGGGCATGGCGGATTTCGAGGATGCGGTGGTTGCCGTTTGCGCTGCCCGGGTCAAGGCGGATTTTATTGTGAGTCGTGACAAGGTTTTTGCAAAGTCTGCCCTTTCCGTGCCGGTTTTGACGCCGGCTAAATTCCTGGCCAAGCTGCATCGTTCTTAGATTATCCCAATTAAGCCCATTTTCCCGTTGACAGCTCATGGGGCGGGGCCTATACTTTTCCCTTTCATACCGCGCGCGCGCGGTTCTTTTTATTATTGCGACTATTTGGAAGTCATTTCGAAATACCGCATTCGTCGACATGGTTCTGTTGCCAAGGAAGAGTACAATGCCCAAGAATACGAAAAAAGCCGAGCGCGCGGCGCTCCTCAAGGAAAGGCGGAAGGTTCGTCGGAAAAATGCCGCCAAGAAGGCTGCGAAGCGTTCGGTTAAGAGGGTGTCGCGGACGCATCCGCACCGTCGTACTGCTGCTTTGCGTGCTCGTAAGCGTGCTTGAGTTATTTGCCTGTATGGATTAGCCGGCTGCCTGTGAGGGCGGCCGGTTTTTTATTGGCATTGGGGATTCCCGTTTCATTTCCGCTTGGCGGGATTGGTCCAGCGGAATCGCTGGTTGCGGTTTGCAGTTATGAAACGCGGTTATGGGCCGCGTAATAAGGAAGTCAATTCAACATGCGGTAAAAACGCATGGAAACTCGTAACGCGGCCCTTCCTTTCAGAGCGAACAGCGCCGAAGGCGCGCCTTCGCGTCCGGGCGGCCAAGAAGGTTGCGCAGTTAAAACGGGCGGTCGCAAACTTAACGAATTCAGAATGGGGGGTCTGGGGGGCGAAGCCCTCCCAGAATGGTAAGCCAGAAACGAAACAAGCCGCCCGTTTTGCGTCGCCCGTTTCGGTACTGCCGGGCGCATCTCAACTTTGTAACGTCAATCCGCATCCTGTTACTCTGGACACCACCCCACACGTC
>JAVBRG010000105.1:0-37846 GCA_031548195.1 Planctomycetota bacterium
CAACAGTCGTGTGATCAAAAGGTTGCATGGTAAAAGGAATTGCGAGTGGTTTTTCGCCACCGCCCCTTGAGTAGCCGATAACCCTAACTTCATGCGGCATTTGCGGATGCGGTTCCCGCAAATGTCGCGTTGTAGAGTTAGTTATAGGATTCTTCGTTGTCCAGCCACCAGTCGCGCCACTCGCCGGGGTGATTGGGGATGGTCAGCCGGGTAAGCCGGCGCAGTTCGGTCGCCGCCTCGTCAATCATCAGACCTTTGGCCCCGGGGAGATACATGATGTCCATCAAACCGCGCACGGCGGGATTGAGGGGAAGACTGCCGATGCCCCGTACGATTAGCCGCACCGTATCGGGATTGGTCTCCAGGGCCAGGGTGTTCAAAAGCAGCCGCCGCGAATCGTCGCTGCCGCCGGCGATCAGATAGGACAACGCCACTTGCCGCACGTCGGGCGTTTCCGCCCTGAGGGCGGTGGCGAAAAAAATCGTGGTGTCGAAGCTGGCCGGGGCCGAGGCAATCCGCCACATCAATTCCGACGCCACCACTTCCGGGGCTTCCCCGATCACCCGCACCGATTCGCGTACCTTATCGCTGTCCCAAATTCCCGCCGGCGAGGCGGCCGACAACACCAATTCCGCCGCGGCGTAATACCCGGCGTCACGCTCGCGACTGGACGTTTCCCCGGCCGAGATTCCGGACACCGCCGCGCCGGCTGCAATTCCGTAAAGGAGTAACGCCAAAATGCCCTGCCGCAAACCCGGCAAACCGCCCACAACCGCCGGCGGTCGGGATAAACCATCCAGCATCGCTCAGTCCTCCGCGCCTGGTAGGGAAACCGTCCAGATGTCCCTCTCCGCATCCATGTACGCCAGCCGCCTGCCCTTGCCTCCGGCTCCAGGCATCAGCACCGGTCTGCCGGCCAGCCGGGCCGGTTTGGGAAGCGGCCAATAACTGGGTTGACCGCGTTCCTTTGGGGTGTAACCGACTGACAGCCCCAGGTTGCCGGTGGAAAATATCGCCAAATCGGGAGTCAAGCCGTCGAAGGAAAAATTCACCGCCGCGAAGCCGGCCAGCGCCGGGGCTGTTCCGCCGTCGCTTATCGCCCTATTGGCCGCGCCGCCCTCGATGGTGGGGGTGAATGAGACGACGGCGAGTTTTTCGCTGTTTTGCAAAAGGCAATGCACCTTGCCGTCCGCGCCGAGCGCGGCGTCGAGGACGGTTCCCTCCGCCTCGATTACCACCGGGACCGGCTGCGGCTTCGCCTGGTCAAGCAGGAAAATGCCACGTTTACCGGAGCCGCCGCAAAGAACCGGAAGAGGCGGCCGCTCATCGCCTCCGGGCAGGACCAGGAGCCGCTTCCAGACAATGTCCTCCGGCACCCGCCATTCGCCGGTTTTAACCGAACGGAATTGCCCTTCCTGACGGTACATCTCGACTCCCATGCCTTCGGGAAGACGGCAGAGCAGGACCGATGTCGACGAATTCTTGTCAAAGGCGGCTAGCACCGGCCGCCCCGGCAGATCGACATCGACCGCGACCTCGGCGATTTGTCCGGAACGGAAGGCGAAATAGCGCAAGCGTGAATTCCAGAAATCCGCCACCGCCAGCCAATCCTCGTCGTCGGCCCTGATCGCTCCGGCCCCGGCTGGCCGGCCGGGAAAGGCTACCGTGGCAAACTGGGTAAAAAAGCCGTCCGGAGTGGCTTTATAGGCGGTGATGCTGCCATCCCAGAATTGTCCTGTCACCACCACCAATTCCGTATCCCCGTCCCGGGTGAAATCATTGGCGACCAAAAGCGAGATGTCGCCGGGTCTCCGGGTGGGGTGGGTGCAGATATTACGGAAACGCGGGCTGGAACTGACCACAACCTTGGAGACTTGATCGCGGGCCTGCATGGTGGAGAAAACGGCGCTGAAAGTGATGGTAAAGGTTTTTCCGGCATCCTTTTCCGACGGGGTCCAGGAAAATTCGCCGGTGATTCCGTTCATGGCATAGGCGCCGGTTGGCTGGGGGGTGACGGCGGCGGTGAATTTGCCGTCCTTACGCTGTTCGGAACCGCCAATGAACGCGCGATGCCGGAGTTCCACGCCGGCGACCGCCCGGGTGAGCGGCGGCGAGTCGAAGGTTAACGTATCCACCACTTTTGGCGTCACGGACTGATTCTGGACAACTGGCGCTGTTTTTACCGTCATCTCGCCGCCGGGGAGGAATGACCAACTGGCGGGGAGAAGCGAGCGGAAGGAACGGTAACTGTCAGGGGAAAGGATGTAGAACAGGTACAGGCCAAAAACCAGCATGACCAAAAGCAGAATGGCCAAGACTCCCCGCAACAACCAATCGGTTCGTGACAACGGCGGCCGCAAGCGTTTCCGGCGCTTGTCGTCGTTTTTGTCGCCGCTTTCCTCCAGTTCCTCGTTATCGTCCTCCAGGCTTTCCATCGTGGCGGCGCAATTGGCGCAGACCGTTTGATCCCCGACCTCCACCATCGAGTCATAGAGGGTTTTTTTGCCGCATTTGGGACAGACCGTTTGTTCGCCCTGAAGTTGCATCAGGAGGTCGGCGACCTGTTTTCGGACCGTCGGATCGGTCGCCTGTGCCCGGGCGCGTTTAAGAGCGATCAACGCTTCGCGAATCCGCCCCAAGCGGCTCTGGGTAAGACCGAAATAGTATTGAACCTCGGCGTTTCTTTGTTCTTCAGGTATGGCCGAGAGAATGGCGAGGGATTTGTCATATTCCTTGCGGTTAATAAAACAGCGGGAAATAATCAATTTCGGGGGAATGAGGTCCGGCGACTCCCAAACCACCTCCTGCGCCAGGGTGAGGGCCTGGGCGGTTTCATTTTTCCGGAGGTGACGCCAAGCCAATTCCAGTTTTGCCGAAATCTCGTCGGAAATATCGACCGGCAACAAATCCCGGCGCAACAACGCGGTCGCCGCCTTGTTTTCCCGGGTGGTGTCTCCGGAGTGCAACCCCATGGTTTTCGCTTCCGATCTGCTGACCGGTTCGCCGCTGACCTCCACCGCATCTACATCTATGGAATCATCATCATTGGCGCCGTGCCCGCCGGCCGCGCCGAAGGAAAATCCAGTGTCATCTTTTTTCACAGACAACCCCTTGCCAAATCGGCGGTCAAGGTCAATTCAACAAGGCCACGCTTGGGCAGCCATGATGATAATCGCACCCGCAAGTGCAGTTCGAGTTTAACGATTAAGAATTTTATCTTGCCGGGCCTGCCGTGAAGCCAATCTCTTCAATGGCATTGCGGAGCGCTCCGCTGTCCAGGTTCTCGCCGGAGATCACCGCGAGTCCGCCCTTGAGATCCACCTTAACCTCCTTCACCCCGGATAAACGCGCCAGCGCCTCGGTAACCGAGTTTACGCAATGCTGACAACTCATCCCTTCGACGGGAATCGTCACTTTCATGGTTTGGGACATGAACTGGTCTCCTATAACCACCAATATTCTCTATCGTCCATCGTACAAAAAGAGCACAACTTTTACCAGAAATAAACTGAAGGCGGGGTTAATTTTAGCCAACACCCATCGCTGACGCAAAATTTTGCGTATACCCCCGGCGCAACGGGCAAGGAAAGCCCGTAGGGGCATTTGGCTTTATATCCCCGCCCGAATTTCCTCCACAGCCCCCACACTCGCTACCGAAATGACCACCCCGTCATTTTTCCGCAACAACAATTCGCCGTTTTCACCCAATCCGGCGATTACCCCCTCCGTAACGCCCTCGCGGGTGCGGGCGGTAAAACGTTTATCCCTTCCCCATAAATAACGTCCCATTTCCTTGGCGATGGCTTTATGGCCACATTCCCGCCATTGCCATAAACGCGTCCGAATACCGGCAAGCACCGCCGGAAGCTCTTCCTCCGGCAAGAACCTCCGCCCCGCCAAGCTTTCCAGCGAAGTCGTTTTCCTGCCCAGCTCCCCGTCCCTCGCTTCGAGGTGGCGAAGATTAATCCCCACACCCACCACCAGGGTCGCCGTTCCACCAGCCCGGATTCCCCCTTCGGTCAGGATCCCTCCCAATTTGGCTTCGCCGACCATGATATCGTTCGGCCATTTGCATAACGCCGCTATTCCCAAACCGCACAGATAATCCCGCACCCCCAGGCCGCAAGCCAAAGGTACGGCGCCAATTGCCGGATAAGCCGCTTCCGGCGAACAAATAAACGAGAAGGTCAAATCGCCCGCCTCCGGGGTATGCCATCTTGCGCCCATTCGACCTTTGCCACAGGTCTGCCGGTGCGCCGCCAGCACATAACCGGACGGTAAACTTTCACCCGCCTCCAGGCGCCTGGTCAACTCCAGGCTGGTTGAATCCACTTCTTCCAGCCAACGCGGCGGCAGGAAGCTGCCAATCTCATATTGTTTGGGCTCTGGATCGGCATTATCCCCCGCCGGCCTTCCGGCAACCATCCTCGGCACCGGGTCGTCTTTTGGCATTTCAGGAAATCCCTCCCATATATCCAGTCCGGAGCGGTTTGACCTGATTACAGGCCTTGGCAGTAATTACTGGAGTTTTGCTCAACTTCAGCTATAACATTTCCATATGAAATTGACCGGGCAACCTGTATAATACCCAGGCTGCCAGCGCGGGCGGGAAATCATCAAGACCAAACCGGAAGAGTTACCCGAGGAAAACCTATGAACGATGAAGCGCCGGGCCGTTCCAGGGACGTCATTATTCGCCGAAGAGAGCTGCCCAGTCAAGACGATCCCGCCAAACAGGACGCCGGACGCGCCGCCCAACGCGACATCATGGATCAAAGGGATCGGCTCCTTGAGGAAAACCGCCGCCTGGTGCAACGCTGCCTGGAATTGGAAGGCGCTTACCGTAAACAGATGGAAAAGCTCCAGGCCGCCAACGCCGTCCTCACCCAAGGGGATGTGGACCTGCGCATCCTTCTGGAAAATTCCGCCATCGGCTTCGCCCTCACCGATCTCAACTTGCGCATCGCCAGCGCCAACGCTACTTTCGCCGACACCCTCGGCTACACCCAGCCGGAACTGGCCGGCGTCAACCTGGCCAGTTTCGTTTATGTCGGCAAACTGCCCGAATTCAACCGCCTCTGGTCCCGCCACGACCGCGATCCCAAGGCCGACGCCATCATCGAACTCGTCTCCCGTTCCGGCTCCCTCATACCCTGCCGCATCGCCATTTCGGATTGGCAGGACGAACACGGCGCCCCCAAGGGCCATTTCATCCTTTCCTTCGACGCCGGGCCGGAACTCATGGCCGCGGGCAGGCTGAGGGAAATGGAACACGCACTCGCCGAAGCGAACAAATCGCGGAAACTGTTTCTTGAAGTAATCGCCCGGGAACTCCGCACGCCGGCCAGCGGAGTCGTCGGGATGTCCAGGATGCTCATGGACGCGGGCCTGAACGAACGCCAGGCCGAACTGGCCGGGGTCATCAATTCCTCCGCCAGCTCCCTGGTGCGTATCGTCGACGACGTGGTCGACGTCGCGAACCTGGACGCCGGGAAGCTCAAGGCCGAACCCGTACCCGTCTCGACTTCGGACCTCGCGCACGGAGTGGCCAATTTTTTCAGCGTCAGAGCCGAAGAAAAAGGCCTGGAATTGCGGGTGCAAACCGCGCCGAACGTTCCGGATCCGATTATGGCCGATCCGCACCTGCTGCGGCGCATCCTTGCCCATCTGCTCGACAATGCGGTCAAATTCACCGAGCGCGGTCACGTCGCCCTGGTCATCGACGTTCTCGACGATCGCCTCCGCTTCATGGTCTCCGATACCGGCCCCGGCATCAACTCGGAAGACGGCGACGTCAGCTTCGAACCGGGAGCCATCCCCGACAATCCCGGCACCCGCCGCTTCGGCGGTATCGGCGCCGGTCTTTCCCTTTGCCGACGCATGGTCGCCACTTTGGGCGGAACCCTCGCCTACGAATCCGAACCCGGTCGGGGCAGCGAATTCCATTTCACCATACCCATCCGCCGTCCCCGCGCCAATCGCGACACCCAACGCATCGAAGCGCCCGCCGAAGCCATGCGCCTCCCGAGCCAGGCCATCCTCCTCGCCGACGGCGTCCCCATGTCCAGCCGGGTCATAAAGGCCTACCTTCGTTTCGACGGCCACCGGCTGACCCTCACCGACAACGGCGTCGAAGCCACCGAAAAGGCCCGCACCGGCAAATACGACCTGATTATCCTCGACTACTCCCTGCCGAAGCTGGACGGAATGGAAACGCTCCGCCTCATCCGCGAGGACGAGAAGGTGCGGGGAGTGCCGAAAACCCCCGTTCTCATCACCGTGGCCAAAGGGCAGATGCGCCAGCTGGATTTCTACACCCGCGCCGGCGCCGACGGGGTCGTCGCCAAACCGATCACCCCCATCGAACTCATGACCGCCATCGCCAAAGCCACCGGCGCCAAGCCCATCTCCATCGCCAGACAGAAACCGCCCACCCAATACCAGCCCGGCGCCGGCGGCGGTTCCATCCGCCGCATCGACGGCAATCAACTGGCCTCCCTCCGCCAGATTATGCCTGACGATCAATTCTTCGGCCTGATCCGCTACTTCATGGAAGACGCCATTCCGGACATTCTCGCATTGGGAAAATCTTTGGATCGAAAGGAGGGGGTGGATCGCGAACGCCTGTCATTCTCCACCGCAAAAATCCGCGGCCTGGCCGGCTACCTCGGCTTCACCTCCCTGGCGGAACTGCTGGAACGCCTGGAGAAGGCGGCGCGGGTCCGCGCCACTCTGGATACCCTCCGCAAGCTCGCCGCCGAAATACCCCAGGTCACCGACGATTCCCTCGAGGAATTGCAGCGGGTCATCCCCGAGGCCTTCGCCACCATTTCCAGCCGGCGGTTCATACCCACCCGGCGTTATTCGGATGGCGAAGACGCGTCCGGCGGTTCATCGGAGTAAAGGCGCGCCCGGGTTTTTCCGATAATTAGTTTAGAAGAGCGCCAACCGAATTTTGCCCTTGGCGCCACACCGACTCAAACACGAAAGGCGGCCCCATGCTGGACATGCGTTACCTGAAGGACAATCCTGAATTTGTTCGCGAAGCCGCGCGCCTCAAGGCGGTAAAGGTCGACGTCGACCGCGCCATTCAATTGGACATCCGCCGCCGCGAACTCCTCCTCGAAAAAGAGAACCTGCAAAATGAACGGAACCGGGTCTCCAAGGAAATCGCCTCCGCCAAGAAAAGCGGCCAGGACACCACCTCCATCCAGGAGGAAATGAAAAAGGTCGGCGAACGCGTCTCGGCCCTGGAAGGCGAGGAACGCGAGCTCCAGCAGGACCTTCAGGCCCTGATGCTGTCCATCCCCAACCACCCCTCCCCCGATGCGCCGGTCGGCGACGAAAGCGTCAACCAGGTGGTGGCGGAATGGGGCGACAAGCCGGAATTTTCCTTTACCCCGCGGCCGCATTGGGATCTTTGCGAAGCGCTGGGGATGATCGACTTGAAACGCGGGGTCAAGATTTCCGGCCCCGGTTTCATACTCTACCGCGGTTTGGGGGCGAAGCTCGAACGCGCCTTGTACAATTTCTTTCTCGATTTCCATACCAGCCGCCACGGTTATACCGAATGGTTTCCCCCTTTCCTGGTCAATCGCGAGTCGATGATCGGCACCGGGCAAATTCCCAAAATGGAAGAGGACATGTACCATTGCGACAAGGAGGACGACCTCTTCCTCATCCCCACCGCCGAAGTGCCGATAACCAATATCCACCGGGACGAAATACTCCCGCTGGCGGATTTGCCCCTCAAGTACTGCGCCTATTCCGCATGTTTTCGCCGGGAAGCGGGGGCGGCGGGGAAAGACACGCGGGGACTTCTCCGGGTGCACCAGTTCAACAAGGTCGAACTGGTGAAGTTTTGCCGGGCGGAAGAGAGCTATCAGGAACTGGAGAAGCTGCGGAAGGACGTCGAGGATATTCTCCAGGCGCTGGAACTCCCTTACCGGGTCCTCAACCTTTCCACCCAGGACATGTCCTTCTCGGCGGCGAAGTGTTACGACTTCGAAGTCTGGTCGGCCGGGGTCGGTAAATATCTCGAAGCCAGTTCCTGCTCGAATTTCACCGACTACCAGGCCCGCCGGGCCAACATCCGCTACAAGGACGAGAACAAAAAGACCCAGATCGCCCACACCCTGAACGCCAGCGGCGTGGCGCTCCCGCGCACCGTGGTGGCGCTTATCGAAAACAATCAGCGCGAGGACGGTTCGGTGGCGATACCTGAAGTCCTGCGTCCGTATCTGGGGGGACTCGCGGAATTCAGGACCGCGAAATAAGCGGGAACGTACCCGGGGAATAATGAAAAACCCGTGAATTTCAGAAAAAACGCCTTTTGCCTGGTGACGATGGACAGTTTAATCTTCACCAGGCAAAACTTAAGAAAGACGCCAAACCGTGCAGAACGACGAATCGGAAATTCCCGGCGAAGACGCCCCATATGCAACCGACGAAGAACACCCCCTATTTAAGAAATACGGCCCGGCGCTCCGGAATTTCCTGAAGGATCCCGGCTACGCCCCGATGCGTTCCCGCGACATCGCCTACGCCATGGGGATTCCCAAAAAAGAGTTCCATCAATTCCGCGGCGTCCTCGAGGTGCTGCGGCAAAACGAGGAGGTGATTCGCGGCCGCGACAGCCGCTGGCGGCTACCCGAAGCGCGGCGGGAAGTCGTCGGCATTCTCGACATCGCCATGGCCGGCCACGCCTTCGTCATCCCTGAGGATCCCGAAACGCCCGACATTTTCGTTCCCATCGACCGTCTCCTGGACGCCTTCGACGGGGATACGGTATGCGTGTCCGTCAGCGGCGACGATCGGCCCGGCGACCGCCGCCTGTCGGGTAAAGTCCTCCGGGTGGTGAAGCGGGCTCACAGCCGCCTGGTCGCCCGGATGCTCGCCGGGAAAAAGGCGGTGGTCGAGAACCCCCGGAATCAATACGAATTCGCCATCGAATACGCCCCCCACGCCCCGGCCAAATCCGCCTCGCAGGCGGCCAAATCCCTCCGCCGCCGCCGTAACATCGAAAAGGAAGGCGCCGCCAGCCCCAAGGCCTCGGTCCGCCTGCTGATCGGGGCGGACAGCGAACTCCCGCCGGTCGGGCAGAAGGTGCTTCTGGAGGTCATCTCCTGGCCACTCGACCCGGGCGGACCCCGGGCGGTGATTGTCGAGGTCCTGGGGCCGTCCGGCGACCCGGACACGGAAACAGCCGCCATCCTGGCCGAAAACGACGCGCCGGGTCCTTTTCCGGCGGAAATCCTGCACGACGCCCGCCGCCTGGAACGCGAACTGTCCGAAGAGGATCTCCTGGGCCGGCTGGACTGCCGCGAGGAAATCTGCTGCACCATCGATCCCGCCGACGCCCGCGATTACGACGACGCCATCGGCCTCAGGGTCAATTCCGACGGCAATTACGTGGTCGATGTGCATATCGCCGACGTCACGCATTACGTCACGCCCAAAAGTCCCCTCGATCTGGAATCGCGGGACCGTTCGACCAGCATCTACCTGCCGGAGCGGGTCATTCCCATGCTGCCGGAGGAAATCTCGAACGACATCTGTTCCCTGCGCCCGAACGAGGACCGGCCCGCCAAGACGGTGCGCCTGGTGTTTACTCCGGACGGTGAGCGCCTCTCCTATACGATTCACCGTTCGATCATCCGCAGCCGCTACCGCTTCACCTACGGTCAGGTGCGAGACCTGGTGAATTTCGAGTCCCTCCGCCGCGATTTCGAGGATGCGAAGCTGCTGGACCGGGTGCTTAAACTCAATGATCTCGCCCAGAGGATTCGCGAGAAGCGTCTCGCCGACGGGGCGATTGAACTGAACCTGTCCGAATTCCGGGTGGTCATCGACGCCGAAGGCAAGGCGGTGGCGATGGAAAAGGTCGAACACGATTTCTCGCACCAGCTGGTCGAGGAGTTCATGCTGGCGGCGAACCGCGCCACGGCGGAATGGGCGGCGGCGAACGGCCTTCCGGCCCTGCACCGCCAGCACCCGCCCCCGAAGGAGGAACGGGCGCTGGAACTGGCCGAATACTTGACGGCGAGCGGCTACCCCTTCAAGCCGCCGATTCAGAGGCGGAAATTGATGGCGGTAATCGCCAAGGTGGCCGGCAAGCCGGAAGAGCACGCGGTCAACCTGATGATATTGAAAAGCTTCCAGCAGGCGGTTTACGGACCCGATGCGGATATCGGCCATTTTGCCTTGAATTTCCCGAAGTACATGCATTTCACCAGTCCGATTCGGCGTTACCCCGATTTGTATTTGCACCAGATGCTGGACAAGGCGTTCGCCCTGGGGGCGGCGAAAAGCAACAAGCTGCCGAAAAAACTGCGGAAAGCGGTTCTGCCCGACGACGAACTCCGCCTTCTCGGCGAACACTGTTCGGCGCGGGAACGCCGGGCGATGCGGATTGAAGAGGAGGTGAAGGATTTCCGCCGTCTGGAACTCCTGTCCCGCGCGGGCGAGCGCGAATTCGAGGCGGTGGTGACGGGGGTCAAGAAATTCGGCATTTTTGTGGAGGTTTCCGGCTACTTTGTCGAAGGGATGATTCCGAAAGTCGCCTTGCAGCATAAGGGTTTCTCGACCCGGGTGGAATTGCCGCCGCCGGCGGCGGGCACCGGCAAGAAGACGAAACGCGCCAATCTGGCGGGCGACCCCGGCTTTCATATTGGCCAGGTGGTGCGGGTACGGGTGCGGAAGGTCGATTTGGCGGCGCGGCAGTGCGATTTGGAATTTCTGGGAGCGGAATGATGGCGGAGGAAACGCGGCCCATCCGCATTCTCATTGTCGATGATCACCGCCTGTTTCGCGAAGGTTTGGCGGGGCTTCTGGCGGCGGAGGCGGATTTCCGGGTGGTGGGGGAAGCCGGAGACGGCCAGAGCGCCCTCAGGCTGGCCGGGGAGACGCAACCGGAGGTGGTGATTTTGGATGTTACCCTGCCGGGGGAAAACGGCATCGTGGTGGCGGGAAAGCTGCGGGAAGCAGCGCCGGAAGCGCGGATTCTCGCGTTGTCGATGCATGTCGAGAGCCGTTTCGTCGCCGAGATGTTCCGTGCCGGCGCCGGGGGTTACCTGGTGAAGATGTGCGAATTCGAGGAATTGTCGGAGGCGGTAAGGGTGGTGGCGTCGGGCGGCAATTACGTGTCACCCCAAATTGCGGGTGAAGTGGTGCGTGAGGTTTTCGGCGGCAAACCCGCCGTGGACGAGGCGGCGGCGTCTGCTGCGCCGGGTGGAATCGAGCGCCTGAGCGAACGCGAACTGGAAATCCTCCGTCTCTTGGCCGAAGGGAAGTCCGCCAAGGAAAGCGCGGTAATGCTCCACGTCAGCGTGAAAACCATCGACAGCCACCGCCGGCAGATCATGTCGAAGCTGGGTTTGAATTCGGTCGCCGAGTTGACCAAATTCGCCATTCGTTCCGGTCTCACCAGTTTGTAGGACTGCCGTGTATTTGTATTTTCCGCCCCATTCGGAGACGCTCCCCGGTTATTCCGACTGACCAAGCCTGGAGAAGAGAAAATGCCCACTTACGATGAAGCCCTCGCGCTTCTGCAAGAACACAGACAGGAACACATTCTAGCCGGCTGGGACAAGCTTTTTCTCGATCAGCAGGAGCAGCTTCTCGCCGACATCCAGCGGGTGGATTTTCAATGGGTCGCGGCCCGCCGCCAGGAGCTTCTCACCGCCGGCGGCCAAGCCCCGGTTCTGGACGGCTACGAACCGGGGGCGGTAATCGAGCTGCCGAAAACGGACCGGGAGCGGGAGCTTTTCCAGGAAGCGCGGGAATTGGGGGAGAAGGCGCTCCGGCAGGGCAAGGCCGCCGCGTTTCTGGTCGCCGGCGGGCAAGGCACCCGGCTGGGTTTCGCCGGTCCCAAAGGTTCCTATCCAATTGGCCCCATATCCAACCGCACCCTCTTCCAGTGGCACGCCGAACGAATCCTCGCCCGCTCCCGCCGCTATGGCGCGGCGATACCGTGGTACATCATGACCAGCCGCGAAAACGACCGCGACACCAAGCAGTTTTTCGAGGAGAAAAATTTCTTCGGTTTGCCGAAAAACGATGTCTTCTTCTTCCAGCAGGACATGGTCCCCTGCCTAGATTTCGACGGCAAACTGATGCTCGCCTCCCCCTATTCCCTGGCCATGAACCCGAACGGCCACGGCGGGTCGCTTTCGGGCCTGCATACCTCGGGGGCGATCAAGGACATGCGCCGGCGGGGGATTGAATACATCAGCACCTTCCAGGTGGACAATCCCCTGGTCGGCATCTGCGATCCGGTGTTCATCGGCTGGCACATGAAGAAAAACGCGGAAATGTCCTGCAAGGTGCTGGAGAAGTGTCTGCCGAGCGAACGCATCGGCGTCGTCTGTACGCAAAACGGCAAAGCGCTGGTGGTCGAATACGTCGACCTGCCGGATGATAAACAGCGGGAGATGGGCCCCGACGGACGGCTCAGGTTCTGGGCCGGTTCCATCGCCATTCACATCATCAACGTCGATTTCGCCGAACGCTGCGGCGCCCTGGGTTTGCCGTGGCACCAAAGCCGGAAGAAGGTTGCGTATTTTTCCGGCAACCGGCTGGTGAAGCCGGAAAAGGAGAACGCGGTCAAATTCGAAACGTTCATCTTCGACGCCCTCCCCCAGGCCAAAGCCACCGTCAACCTGGAAGTGAAGCGGGAGCACGAGTTCGCGCCGGTGAAGAACGCGGAGGGTATCGATTCGGTCGCCTCCTGCCGGCAGCTCCTTTCCAATTATTTTTGCGAATGGCTGACCGACTGCGGGGTCCTGATGCCGATGCCGGAGCTGTCGGCGGGACAGGCTTCCGAACGCCCGGTGGTGGAGATTTCCCCCCTGTACGCCCTGGACTCGGCCGAGCTTTGCGGCAAGATTAAGCCGGAGGGCCTGAGCCTGGAACGCTTCCTATTGTTGGGTTGACAGAGACATGGGCAATAAAAAGATCCTCGTCGGTTTTTCCGGCGGAGTAGATTCGGCCGTTACCGCCCTGCTTCTTAGGAGGCAGGGCTTTGACGTTACCGCCGCGACCATGCGGGTGGACGGCCCGGGGGGCGTGGGCTGCGGCAATGCCGGGGACGCCGAAGCGGCGGGGCGTTTGGCGGAGGTACTCCGCCTGCCGCATCGGGTCATCGATTGTTCGCTGGAGTTTGCGGACGCGGTTCTGGGCGATTTTCGGCGGGAATACCTGTCCGGACGTACTCCGAACCCCTGCGTCCGCTGTAATCCGACCGTGAAATTCGGGGCGCTTTGGCGTCAGGCCGAGGCCTCCGGATTGGTATTCGATTTGTTCGCGACCGGGCATTACGCGCGTCTCGACCCGGCGGGACCACGATTATTACGCGGCACCGATCCGCTGAAGGACCAGTCGTACTTTCTCTACCGTTTGTCGGCGGAGCAATTGTCCAGGACGGTTTTCCCGCTGGGAACTTATCATAAAAACGAAGTCCGCGAACTCGCCCGGGAGTGGGGCGTGCCGGTGCACGACAAGGCGGACAGCCAGGATTTCTTCGCCGGCGAATACGCGCGCCTTCTCGATCAGCCGGACCGCGAGGGTGAGATTGTCGATTCCTTGGGCAAAGTTTTGGGCAGGCATAACGGCTTCTGGCATTTCACGATTGGCCAGCGGAAAGGCCTTTGCGTTCCCTACCGCGAGGCGCTTTATGTCATCCGTCTCGATGCCGAAAATAATCGCGTCGTGGTGGGAACGCGGGAGGATCAGCTGAGCGGCGGCTGCGTCGTCGGCGAGCTGTGTTTTCCCGCCGGAGTGCCCCGAGCCGGAACAGCGTGTTTGGGGAAAGTTCGCTCCGCCCAGCCGTTACGCGCCATGCGGGTGGGAGAAGAACATAACGGCGAGCTGGCGGTGGAATTCGCCGAACCGATTCAAGGCGTGGCGCCGGGGCAATCATTGGTCC
The DNA here is from genome assembly GCA_031548195.1 of Planctomycetota bacterium. Lineage (GTDB taxonomy): Bacteria > Planctomycetota > SZUA-567 > SZUA-567 > SZUA-567 > JAJBSZ01. The sequence goes on from JAVBRG010000105.1 coordinate 13,925, forward strand.
TGTACGACGGCGAGGCGGTGTTGGGCGGGGGGATAATATTACGTGGGTTTCGTTAAATGAATTGGCTATAGAAGCGTATTGACATATAATTAATAGCGGAGAACGTCTGTATGGCGAGGAAGCGTGTGTACGTCGAATCCTCGGTGATAAGCTACCTCACCTCCAGATCTGCAAACAAACCGATTATTCGCCTTCGCCAACTTGTAACACAAAATTTTTGGGAGCAACGTTTCCAATGGGAGCTATTCGTTTCAACCACAGTTATGCGTGAAATCAGCGCTGGCGATCCAGAAGCAGCCATAAAAAGACTCGAAAAAGTCGATGGTTTGCCGATACTTCCTGAACTCGCTGAAGCCAGCCGATTGGCAAATCACTTGGTGGCAGTCGATGCTGTGCCGAAAAGTGTATTGGATGATGCGCTACACGTTGCTATCGCCACTGTTTGCTCTATGGATTATTTGTTAACTTGGAATATGCGACATTTATACAACCCGGTTCGAATCGAGAGACTGTATAAAGCAATCCGAGATCTGGGTTATAAACCTTCGGTATTGATTCGCCCAGATGAATTATTGGAGGCAGAAGATGATACCTGATAAATTCCATTTCGATTTTGATGAAAACATTGAACCTGTCGAAGAGCTGCACCGCCTGCGTCTAGCCAGAACCAAACATTTCAAGACTATTGAAGCTATTGTGGAATATGACCGTACCATGCCAACGGCAAAAGAAATGATTGCAATACTAAAAGGGGAATTGGCAAAAAAGAAGTCGGTAACCACTTGCTCTCGAAATGCCAAATCAGGCAAGAAACATTTCGAACGACAGAGAAATCCCAAACACCTGACCCATCCTTAACAGCCCGGTAACAAAGTCCATTGCCACCGCTTTCGGCTGGTAGGTCCGAAATACTTCGGCCAAAAAAAACGCCAATATGCCCATATTTGCTTATTTTTTTGGCCTCGTCTTTCGAACCTACCAGCCGAAATCGACGACAAGCGACTTTGTTACCGGGCTGTTAAAAGGAGGAAAAGTCAACCACGTCGAAATCGTTAGGGCTGACTCTTGATCTCATGGGCACCTCTAATAATTGCTATTTTGCCCGCAGACGAGGAAAGGCGCAGTGGCAGCGTTTTGTAACACGCGGTTGGTGGTTTGTGTTACAAAACGCGAGAACGAAGCCCTGACGAAGTATCCAGGCAAAAGAGCATTTTTAGAGCTGCCCTCATATCAATTATTGGTTCGCCAAAAGCAAGGCGCTCCGTACGCCGGTTCGCCTAGTGCCCCGTAAATTTAGACTTTACGGGGCACTAGTTTTGTCATGCCTGTCGCCATCGTCACCCGAACAACATCTCCCGCATCGAATAAAACCCCGGCGCCTTGCCCTTCACCCACTTCGCCGCCCTAAGCGCCCCGGCCGCAAACACGTCCCGGGACTCCGCCCGGTGGGTTATCGACAAACACTCGAATTCGTTGCAGAAGTGAACCGTATGATCCCCGGGTATGGACCCCATCCTCAAGGAATGCATGCCTATTTCCTTGGCGGGACGCTTGCCCGGCTTACCCACCCGGCCGTGTTTGACATCGTTCTCCAGGTCAAGCCCCAATTCCTTCGCCACCGCCTTGGCGACTCCCAGGGCCGTGCCGGAGGGGGCGTCAACCTTCAGGTTGTGGTGCGCCTCGACAATCTCCACGTTATAGCCCAAGCCCCAAACCCGCGCCGCCTCGGCGGCCAATTTGAACAGGAGATTAACCCCGAGGGAAAAGTTCGGCGCGTACATGACCGGGATTTTCTCGCCGGCCCCGCGCAGCTTCCCCTCCTGTTCCGCCGACAAACCGGTAGTCCCGACCACCAATGCCGTTCCATACTTTCCCGCCAATTCGGCGTTTCTGACCGCGTTGTCGGGCGAGGAAAAATCCACCAGCACGTCGACCCCCTGGGACAGGGAACTAGTCCACACCACCTCCTCCGCCCGCCGGGCCAAAACCCCGCCCGCGTTCAACTTCTGACCGAGGAGTGGAAAACCGTCCCATTCAATCGCCTGCACCAATTGGAAATCCGCGTCCTGATCCGACAAGGCCAAGAGCCTCTGGCCCATTCTGCCGCCGGCGCCGGATATGGCTAGTTTAAGCATTGATTCTCCTGTTGAACGAGATTAACTCTCCGTCATGATGCGCCAGCAGCGCGTTTGTTAGATCCTGGACGCTTGCAGGGGTCAACGAAGCGAATGCTTCCTATTCAATCTTTACCAGCCGGGTTTTCCCGAACCCCTCCACCGTCAATTCGACACCGGACGCTTCACCCTTCTCGAACGGTTCGACCCGGGAACGGAAATCCTGCATATCCGAAATTTTCGCCCCATTCACCTGAGTGACCAGCTGGTAACGGTGCACGCCCGCGACCGAAGCTTTACCGCCGACCTCGACCTTGCTGACAATGACCCCGGACAGTTCCGGCAAGCCGAAGAAACGCGCCACTTCAAAGGTTATCGGCTTAACCGTCAAGCCGAGTTCGGGGAATTTTTCCTTTTTCGCGCTCCGGTAATCGGGTTCGAAATAATCGGTGACGAAATCGGCGGTCTTTTCCTCTCCGTCGCGCAGATAATTCAGGCGCACTTTTCTGCCGACCCCCGCTCCGGTCAGGATGGTCGAGATGACGTTTTCGCGGTTAGGCCACGGCGGGGGCATATAGGCCATATAACTGTTGAAGGCGTCGGAGGTGAGGTCGCCGTTGTCCAGCCCCCCCGGGATGAATCCGCTCGAACGCAATTCCATCGGTTCCTTCTTCCCCTCGATAAACAGGCACAGCAGCACGTCGTGGTTTTTAATCCCCAGTTTGTCGGCGGGAGATCCAGGGTAGACATGGGTGACCAAGAGGCCAATCCGCCCGCCCCGCGTTTCGCCGCTGGCCTTGAAGAGCCGGGCGGTATTGACGTCGAGGGGCTGGAACTCGACCCCCAGGTCGATAAGCCGCTGGCCCTGGTCTTCGTCGACCGGCATGAGGGCGGGGTCGAAGGCGTCGTCGGCGCGGAATTTGTGCTGCAAATAATCCACCGGGCGGAAGCCGGCGGAAGCTCCGGCGGATTCGTGCGCCACCAGGCCGTTCCGGTCCCGGGAGCGCATGAGGCGGGGGGTGACGGCCATGGCGACCAGGTTTCCGGCGGTATCGAACGCGAGGGCGCCGTCGGATTCATTGGTCAGGGTGGATACGACCTGATCCCCCTTGAAGCCGCGGAAAGTGCCGAGCCAGCGGTCGTGATCGGCCAGCTCGCGGCGGCGTCCCAGGGAATAGTCGATTTGCCAGCGCTGGAGATATTCCATCAAGGGACGGGAGGATTCGGCCGCCTTCTCCCGTGGACCGGGGGCCGCGAAGGGGTCCAGTTGGCCAAAACCGGCCGGTAAACCGTCGGTGGGGAGGTTTTTCTTGACTTCCAGCACCACCGCCAGGTAATCCCGGAAAGCGCCGACGAACTCCGCTTCCACTTCCTTGCCGTCGGGCAAAATCACCCGTATCCCCTCGATTTTGGCGATGCCGTCCGATTGCAGGCCGATGGGGGCGAGGAGATGGCGCTTACCCACCACCAAGGCGGCGGTGCGGATTTCCGAAGAACTTTGCCGGGGCGATTCGTCATCCGAATCGAGTGACCAATCGCCGCTTTCCTCGTCGTCGTCGTCGACTTTGATGCGCATTTGGAAACGGCATTCCAGGACGCCGTTCCGTAGTTGATCGCGCAGTTTGGCTTCGCTTTTTTCCGCCTCTTCCATGGTCCAGAGAGGGGTATAAGGTAATTCGCCGCCTTGCCAATAATTGATATCCCCCCCCATCAGCGCTTTGGCGCCGAAGGCGAGGCCGAGGGCATGGCCGTCCAGATCGACCAGAACGCCCTGATTGGCGAATTCGATGGTTTCGTCGCTGTCGTCGGTTATCGCCGATTTGCCGAGACCGGTGCCGAGTTTAATTCGCCAGGCGCCGTCCTCCCAAAGGTAGGTGAGGAGTGACGCCTCTTCGATGTCCCCGTCGATGAATTCCAAAGGATGCGGCAGGAGCGTTTCACCCCGACCGTTCGGCAGGACCTCCAGCAGGAGCGCCTGAAGTTTCACAAAGGTTCCGGCAATCCGGGCGGGGTAAAAATCGTCGAATCCGGGGGCCTGGATTTCGATGAAATTAACGAACTGGCTTTGCAGGCCGGTGTCGGGTATGACCACATGCCGCTCGTCCCACCAATAGCCGCCGATCGGGGTGGGCCGCTCGTAGGTGACGTCGTCGCCGAAATCGCCGACGGCGGGTTTTTTGCCTTCGTGGGATTTGGCGTGGATGTAGACCCTGAGGCAATGCTGGCGGAACTGGCTGGCGAGCTGGGAGAAGAGGACGGTGTCTTCGGTATTATCTTCGACTTCGTAAGGTATGATGAGGGGCGTTTTGCGGTCTTTGTCTTTGGGTTCCTTTAAGCCGGCGGCGTGGGACCAGGGCAGCAGGGCGAGGAAAAGGGCGGCGCCGGCGAGGATCAGGCGGCGGAGGGAACGGGATTGGGGCATAAAGGGTCTCCAAAACAAATCAATAATGGCTGGGAAATGATGCATTCCGGTAAAGCGGGGATACACAAGAATGGCGCTGAAACCAGGACCAGGCGGTTCATAACAGTATGATAATTATCGGCTCAAGCCGCCTTCCTTTTCTCCCCTGCCCTGAAGGCCGCTTCGGCCTCTTCGCGGGTCGGGTAGAGGAGGAAATTGTCTTCAAGGTATTTTTCCATTTTCACCTCGCCGAGGTTGCGGAGGTACTGGATCATCAGGGTGGAGGAATCGCCGAGATCGTGGCGGAATCCTTTCCGATCGAAGACATAACCGTCGCCGCCGTTCGCCAAAAAGGAAATCAGCGCCACCGAGTAAATGCGGTCCGTTTCCAGATCCTCTCCCGCGGCGTCGCGGAGGCCGGCGATGCCGTAGGTTTTACCGTCGTTTTCGCTCCAGGCGTAGACGGTAAGGCCGGAGAACTGGGGGAATTTGTTGGTGACCGGCACGGCGATTTTTTTCCTGATTTGTCCGGCCAGTTCCCGACCGCTCATTTCATAACGGAGAAGATTATTCTGAAAGGGAAAACAGTCATAGATATCACCGACCGTGACCCAGCCCCGACCGAAACCGGCACGAATGCCGCCGGAATTGAAAATCGCCACCTCGGTCCGGGCGACGTCGTTCAAGGTCTGGCAGACGAAGCGACCCAGGGGAATCGAGCTTGAACTGAGGTTATGGTCGGCGAGCTGGTTTGTACCCAGTTCAAACAGCCGGTCCCCCAAGCCCATGCGATCCGCGACCTGGCGGAGATCCCTGAGCATTTCCTGTGAAGGCGCGATATCGGCCAGATCGGCATAGGTCTTTAATTCCATACCGGCCGGATAACGTTCTCCTTCGCGGGTAATCGTTATTTCGGCGATATTCTCGAGGTAGCGGCCGGGAATCGCGTACCAGGCGGAGGAGACTTTTTCCACCGAAACGAGATTATGCGAATGGGAGTCGACCACCACGTCGACATTGGCAACGGCAGCCAGATCCTTGCCGGTAAGCTGATGGTCGGCGTAGTCGGGATTGGTTTCGTCGTAACCGACATGGGAGAGGACCACCACCACGTCGCCGGGGAGGTCGTAGCGCCAGACGGCGTTCCCGAGCTGATTCAGGATATTGGCCTTGGTGGCGGCGTGATCGGGTTTTCCGTTCCGCTCGATTAAACCGAAGTCGTATTCGGCAAGACCGGCTGAATTTGAAAAAGTTTTGGCGTAAGGGGTTACGACTCCGGTCACGACCAGCCGAAAGGCGTTCGTTTCCCTTACCACCACCGGCATTTCCTGGATTCCCCTGACCGGCAGGCCGTTCCGGCGGAGGTTTACCGAAACCACATCCAAGGTCTCCGGGGAGTTTTCGCGGATAATCGGGACCAGGGTGTCGGGGTAATAGGCGGGATCGCGCTGCGGCAGATTGTAATCGAATTCATGATTGCCGGGGGCGATGACCCGGTAGCCGATTTTTCCCATGAGTTCGGCAATGCTCTTCCCCGCGTCGAAATAAGTCAGGGAATTGCCGGAGACGGCGTCGCCGGCGTCCATGAGGATGACGTCCCAGCCGTCGATGCGGAGCTGTTCGGCATAGGCTTCCAGTTTGGCATAGCCGATGAGGCCGCGGCTTTCCTTTTCCATGGCGTTACCGTGAACGTCGTTGGTGACCAATATTTTTATGCCTTTGGCGGCGGGACAGGCGCTGCCGGATGAAGTGGAAGTGAAGGGGTCTCCCGCCTTGCCGGCGAAAGGTGCGGCGGCGGCGCCGATGGGCGCGGCTTTATAGATATAACAGCTTGGGGTCAGCGGTTCGAAAGGCAAATCGTCGGCGGGAAAATCAACTTCTGTTGCGAGTGCGAAGGAAAAAAGGCCGATAAAATACAAAACAGGAAAAATAAACGACCTGTGCATGGCTGACTCCGTATGTTCATGTATAAGGACTTTAGGGCTGCCCTTTTATCGGAACTTGACTTGACGCCGCCCGATTTGGGCAACAGTCTTTCCCGTAAGTTCCAGGCGTTCATGTGCTGGACCGAAGGCGTTTCCCGACCAAAAAAAGGCGATCGGCCCCGGAGAGCCGATCTTTTTCCGGTTGAGGTGGATTATAGCCGTCCGAGGGTTTAAAGCAAGGCATTCCCCGCCATGCGAAAGAACTTGCAAAGACGGCTGGTTAATGCGATACTTTTCCTTTTACCAAACAATTTGCTACAAATGGCCGATAATATGCCAAAACCGACTAAGTACACTTCCGGACCCGTCCAGCGGACCACGGACCGTGCTCAATTTGGAGATGACCCGATGCCACGTGCATTCGCGGGGATTTGCAAGTCCCCACTGCTAGCGATTATCGCCGCCATTCTCTCCAGTCTGGGAGTTTTCGCGGGTGAGCCGGCCAAAAACCCGTCCGACGCCAAGAACGCCTCCGACAAGGAACTGGCCCGGCCGATACCGGAAAATGCCCAGGTCACCCGCTTCACCCGCTTCAATCTGCGTTATACCCTCAGGGACGTCGTCTCGAACGCGGTCCAGAAAGTCGAATTCTTTATCACCGACGACATGGGGAAAACCTGGCGGCATTACGGGGAAGACCCCGACAAAACTTCGCCCATGACCGTCGAAGTCCCCGGCGAAGGCGTCTATGGCTTCGTCTGCGTCGCCACCGACCGCTTCGGCAATCGTGAACGCGAACCCCGCCCCGGCACCAAGCCGGAGTCGGTCGTCGTCGTCGACCGCACCCCCCCCGACGCCAAATGGCTCGCCCCCCGGCAGGACATCACCGGCAAGGGGCCGAGCATCGATTTCGAATGGGAAACGAGCGACAGGCATTTCGGTGAAAACCCGGTGAAAATCCAGTACGCAGTCGAAGCCCAGGGCAATCACGATCGCGGCGCCAATTGGCTGGTCATGAAGGACACTCTCCCCGCCAGCGGCAAAACCAGCTGGACTCCCCCGAGCGGGCAAAAATACAATTTCCGCCTCGTCGCCGAGGACCGGGCCGGCAACGTCACCGTCGCCTACTGCCCCGCCACCATCAAAATCGACAATACCCCGCCCTATATCACTTCGGTTAAACCGCTCCGCTCCAAGGAACTCGAAAACGATATCGTGGTCGATGCCAAAGACAACGAAGGCGGTTCCGACCTCAAGGAATATTCCCTCTACGTTTCGGAAAACGCCGGTTATTCCTGGACCCTCCTCAAGGAAACGGTCGGCGGCGACTCCGTGCCGATTAAACGCGTCCCCGGCCAAGGCATCACCTGGAAAGCCCCCAAAGGCGGCGATTATCCCCTGTGGCCGGTCGTCTTCGACAAAGCCGGCAACGCCACCCCCCTCCCCGCCGTCGGCATTCCCGGCCCCTATGTCCTCATCATCGACAACGAGCCGCCGGTCGTTACCTTGTCCAGCTCCTTCCTGCAGGGGCAAAGCGCCATCCTCGCCAATGAACAGCGGCTGGTGGAATGGACCGGCTACGATCCGCACCTCATGCCCAACACCGGCAAAATCCACCTCTCCCTCGACAACGGTAAAACCTGGCAGGAACTCGCCACCTATCTCCCCGCCACCGGCTCGGAAATGGTCTTCTTCCCCTTCGGGGCGAGTTCCAACGAAGCCAAGCTGAAAGTCAGCGTCGAGGATGAATTCGGCAATATCGGCCAAGGCGTTTCCGACACCTTCAAACTGTCCTCCGGCGACACCACCGTCGATTCGGTGACCCCCAAGAGCGGGCCGTCCTCCTCCACCACCAGCGGCGGCGACATCATCGACAGTTCCACCGGCAACGAATTCGGTCTCGGCGGCGACGCCACCGGGGGCAATCTGTCCCTGGGCGGTCTGGCCGGCTGGTTCGGCCGCGCCGGCGGCGACGCCCCGGCTGCAACCACAACCGGCCCGGTCGACAGCACCTCCACCACTTCCGACCCTTCCGGCGGCGCTTTCGGCGGTGCATTCGGCGGCGGGTTTGGCGATTCCTCCGCCGGCGCTTTTGGCGCCTCCTCCTCCGGCGGCTTCGGCGGAACCGCCGACAGCGGCATCAGCGCCTATGGCGGCACCGGGGTCGACATTTACAGCGGCGGCGCCTCCGGCTCCTTCGGCGGCGGTTTCAGCAGCGAATCGACCGCGTCGTCAATGCCCCAGGCCATGCTGCGGGACGGACGGCGGGATACCCGAGCCGCACCCCCGCCCGCCAGCCCCTTCGGCGGCGGTAACATCCCCGCTCCCCCCGGTGGCGGCCTGCCTCTTCCCCCCGGCGGTTTCACCGGCGGCAGCCCCGGCTATGACGACGATGACGGCGGCTGGCAAGCCAGCGGCGCCGGTTCGGACGCCTCGCTGGAAGGCTGGCAAAGCAGCGGCGGCGGCGCTTTTAACGCAGGTTCCGGAACCGGCGACTCCTCGGCGTGGACGCCCAGCGGTTCCGCCGGCGGGGGACTGGGCGGCTTGCTTCCCCCTTCCGCCGGTAGCCTCACCTCCTCCGTTCCTTCCGCCCCGGTCGGCGGCGGTCTCGACCCCTACTCCAGTGGCGGCTTGGGCGGGACCGGCGACTGGACCTCATCTTCCTCCGCTCCTTCCGACGTCGCCTTTGTCGACAATTTCAATAGTGGCGATTGGGCCGGCGGCAGTTACGACGCTTCGGCACAAGTTCCGCACGACAATAATTTGGGAACGGCGGATCTGGTTGCCGCCGCCCCCGGGTTCGGGCAAATGCCGGACAGTTCCGGCGGCTTCGGAGGTTTTGGCGGCGGGACTCCCGCGCCGGCGACATATCCCGGTCAGCCGACGGCTTCCGACAGCTTCACCGCCCCGGCGCCCGCGCCGGTTCGCGCCCCCACCGGCAGCCTGAGGCCGCCCGGCAGCACCCCCCCACCGGCCGCAACCGCGACCCCGGCCGCGGTTCCGACCCCTCCGGCCCCGGTCCAGACTCCATTCACCGCCCCCCCCTCCGGCGGCTTCGGCGGGCCAGGCGATAGCGCTTCCGACGGCTTCGGCGGCATGGCAGGCGGCTTCCCCATTCCCCCGCCGGTACCACCAGCCGGTTCGGCCGTCGCCACCGCTCCCGTCGGCCAAGCCGGCCAGCCCACTCTCCCCGGCGCGGCGGTGCCTCCGCTTCCGGCGGGACAGGGAGCGACTCCCGGCGGGTTTGGCGGCTTTGGTTCCGGCACCGGCGGCAGTGATTTTGATTTCGACAGCGGTTTCGCCGCCGGCGGTCCGCCTCCCGTTCCCACCCCGGGAGCTTCCCCCGGCAGTCCGGCGGGAAGCGCACCCGGCGGCGGGGCGACCGCCGCAACGCCGGGCAGCGATTTTGGCTTGGGCTTTGGCAATGATTGGCCGGCCTTGGGCGGGTCCTCCGCTCCTTGGACCGACAGCGGCGGCGATTTCGACGACGCCGAGGACGACAGCGCGGCCGCTCCGGCGACCGGACCCTCGCTGCGTCTTCCGCCGGCTCCGCCCTCCAGCATCCCCACCATGCCCAGCCTTGATGGCGACCGAGGCGCGGTGGCCGGGGTGACCAGCGGTACCTCCGCCCCCCTGACCCAATTGCCGCCGTCACTCGAACCGAACCAGCGCCCGGCGAACCCCCGGCGTTTGTCGAACGATTTGGTCAAGGAGTCGAAGACTTTCCGGGAACAGGGCCGACCCGATCTGGCCGATGATTCGGCCAGCAAAGCGCTGGACGCGGATAACACCAATCCGGCGGCGTATATGGAACTTTCCCAGGTGAATGCCAGAAAGGATCCGCCGGATTACGTGCGCGCGGCCAATTTGGCCAAGGAGGCGACCGGCCTTCAGGCCGATTGGGAGACCTGGTGGAATTGCGCCGATATCTTCTACATCTGGGCCCACGCAACCAACCGGGAAATCCAGGCGGTGCACCGGGCCGGGCAGACGCCTTTGGCGAATCTGCTCGACGAGCGTAACTCGACTTTGAACAATGCGCTTATCGCCATTAATAACGCGGCCAGCGTGGTGAATGTCTCCGACCGGGACGCGGCAAAAAAGGTCGCCGTGACCCAGGGGATGATAACCTACCTCCGCGCCTTGACCGTTCCGGATCCGGTGAATCCCGGCGAAAGTTCCCCGGGCTATCAGGAGTACTTGCGGCAGCGGGCGTCCTACAAGGGGACGGTTACCCCGATGCTCCTGGAGGCGATGCCGTTTTTCCAGAAGGCGATTTCCCTCGGCGGCGCGCCGGAATATAACGAGACCTTCCAGATGGGGATTATCAATTTCCGCCTGGCCGGTTTGGAACGGGATACCGGGAATGCCCAGCAGGCGTCGACGTATTACCAGGAGGCGGTGAAGTGGCTGGAAGAGGCGACCACGGCCCGTAACACCCCGGCGGACGGTCCCCGCGAGGCGTATGACATGTTGGCCCTGTGCCACGATCAATTGGCAGGCCAGCCGGGGGCGAACCAGGCCCGGCACCGCGAATTGGCCTTGCGTTACTGGCGCCAGACCGCCGACTTCTACGATCAGGGCAGTCCGTACCGTACTTACGCCGAGCAGCGGATTGAGGTTTTAGCGGAGGAGATGGGGTTATAGCGGACTAATAATTATTGACACGGCAGGATACGTGTTGTCTTTTAACAGAAGTTTCTCACCAGTCCGGTTTTACCGACGCCATCTTCATGAGGTCGCAGCCGCTCATGCGTATTGCCCACATAACCGACCTCCATATCTCGCGGGAACCGGAACGGAGCGAGTATAACGCCAAGCGTCTGCTTGGTTACATCAATTACCGGTTGTTCCGCAGCCGGCTTTATCAGGAGAAGGTTGCCGAAGCGGCCTTGCGGCAACTGATGCGGGAGCCGCCGGATCTGGTCATCCTGACCGGGGACATCACCCAGCACGGCCTGGAATCCGAGTTTGCGGCGGCGGAAAAAGTGTTGTCCATCGTTACCGGTGCCGGGATTCCGGTCATCGCCGTGGCGGGAAACCACGACGTTTACGGCAGCGGCAACGGCAAATCCGGCCCGCATATTCTACGAGCCTTTCTCCGCCGCATCGCCCTGGATCTCCTGCCGGACAACCAGGGCATCTTTCACCTTGACGGCGTGGAACTGGCGGCTCTGCGACAGGACGTCCCGACGCCGGTTTTCTTTTCCTACGGCCGGCAGGACAGCGGCGAACTCCGCCGGGCCAAGTCGGTCTGGCAGGATAGTCCGAATGGAATCATGCGGATTGTCTGCGGACACTATCCGGTGATCGATCCGCACGGCGGGAGGCTTTTATATTTCCGGGGTCTACGCAAGGCGGAAAAACTTATCGACTTCTGCCGCGACCACCAGGTCGCCGCCTATTTTTGCGGCCACAATCACAAGCGCTTCGTCGCCCCCATGCCGGGCGGCTGCATGCAGTACGTCGCGCCAGCCCTATCGGCGGTGAAGGGGGCGGGCAAAGAGTGGATAAGCGTCTACCAATGCGGGCCGGAACAGGCACACCCGGTCGAAATGTAATGAATGGGGAGACTATTTCCACAGCGCGTGGACAGCCCCCGCCAGCACCTCCCTGGCATTCCCGCCCGGCAGTGAACTAAGCCGCACCGTAACGGCGTCGGGAAAATGCGCCCGCCACGGCTCGCCGAACAGGCCGGCAGGCAAATCCGCTTTGTTGATGATGATTAATACCGGTGCGCCCGGGTTTATCACCGAAAGCACTTCGCGTAACGCCGCCTCATCCCAAGGCAGGGATCCGTCCAATACCAGCCAAACCATATCAGTGTCACCCAGACGCTCCCGCGCCAAACGGGCGGCAGCCAAAGCGACGGCGCCATGCCCCGATTCAGTAAACCCCGGCAAATCGCAGAGCAGCAAGGGATAACCCCCGACCTCGACCTCCTCCTCGACCACATCCCGGGTCGCCCCCGCCTCGGCATCGACAAAAGCCCGGTCGTAACCGGCCAAGGCATTGAGGAGACTGCTTTTCCCGGCGTTCGGCGCTCCAGCTAGCGCCACCCGCCGGACTTTGCCCAAAGCCTCCGGCCGGTTCCCGCCACCTTCACGCGCCAACAGTAAGGCGGCGGCCTGGCCTTCGGTCAAACAAGCGGCCAATTCCGGATCGAACAAGGGGTCCCCCCCCGCCCAAGCGGCTGTTTCCGCCGCTTCCTCCGGTTTGGCGGCATTCCTCCGCCAAACGAGCCGCTGCAGCGAATTTGCCTGCAAATACTCCTCCACCGCCTCCCGCACCGCCTTGCCGCCATGGCAAGTCAAGACTCTCTCGCCGTCGCGAGGTTTGGCCAACAGCACTTCATCAATAATCAGCCCCCGGTCCGACCGGAGCCAGCCATAACGCAAGGCGCCGCTTTCCAAGGCAATCTCCCCCCCGGCGCTGTTTTTCTTGCCGACTCTGGCGTCCAGGAGATAGGACAATACCGTTTCCGAACCGTACAGGTTAAATAGCGCCAGCGGACCGGTTTGCTCCGAACTGACTAAAATATAAGCGGATAAAAAATTATCACCCACAGCCTATCCTTTACAGCCACCCCGCTCCAATTGCGACAGAGCCACCGTACCGGAAACCTGGATAAGATCCGGCAATACGCAGGAGAACCGACAGCCGCGGCTGGTAAAAACCTCCCGGTCCGGAAAATAGCGCTGCCTCTTAACCGCGTCCAAATCCAACTTTAAATGAAATCGACCCATAAGGGAAGCGTTGAAGCGGGATTTTTCCTTGACTCACAATATACAGTGCTATAATAGTAAAGTATGTACTAGCGGTTGCGTTCCTCGACAATTCAAGGACCAACCCACATACGGAGCGCCGCAGGTTGAATTCAGCATGAAACCGCTGCGGGCGGAATGATGAATCCCGGGTCTTTCTCTCCAGCGACTTATTGATTGGGTCGCTGGTTGTTTATGGTTATTATTTTATTTTCGGTTCGAGTTGATAAACCTCGGGAGGCGCCTATGCGCTGTCCATTCTGCAAGAAAGACAATGACAAGGTCATCGACACCCGGCCTTCGGAAGACGGTTCGACCATCCGCCGCCGCCGCGAGTGTATCGATTGCGGAAAACGTTTCACCACCCATGAGCGGCTGGAGGAAATGCCCATCCGGGTGGTGAAGAAGAATGGGCGGAGGGAACCGTTCGACCGCGACAAGATCATGAATGGGATTGTCCGGGCGGTGGAGAAAAGGTCAATATCCCTGGAGGAGGTAGAAAAACTGGTCGCCTCGATTGAGCGATCGGTTTTGGATCAGAACGACCGGGAGATATCCACCCGAGACATCGGCGAACTGGTCATGGCCAGGCTTAGAGCCATGGATGAAGTGGCGTATGTCCGTTTCGCTTCGGTATACCGCGAGTATTCGAAGCTGGAGGAATTCGTCAAGGAGATACGCAGTATTGCCCCGGCGGTCAACGGATCTGGGGCTGGCAATCACAATAAATAAGAGAATTCCAGCGGATTTTTTTAGGTTTGCGCGATGATTCACTCGAATTAACCGCAGAAATCCGCTTTCAGGAGAAAAGAATGTCCGGTATCAATTGGGTAATTAAGCGGGACGGAACGGTCGTCCCCTTCCAGAAAGAGAAAATTTCCGACGCCATTTTCGCCGCCGCCCGGGCGGTCGGGGGCGAAAACCGGCAGATTGCCGGGGATATCGCCGATCTGGTGGTAAATCTCTTGGAAAAGCGTTACCAGGCCGCAACCCCGCCGGGTATCGAAGACATTCAGGATATGGTGGAAAAAGCCCTTATCGAGACCGGACACGCCAAGACGGCCAAGGCTTACATCCTTTATCGGCAGCGTCGCGGCGAAGCCCGGCAGAGGATGCGGGTCAGGAAAGACACCATGCACGGCGCCGATTCGACCGACATCCACCTGTTGGTGGACCCGGGTTCGCGGGCCGAATATTTTCCCTGGGATACCAATCGCATCGCCCAGGCCCTGGTTAAAGAGGCGGATTTGGATCAGGCGGAGGCGGCGTCGGTGGCGCGGGCGGTGGAGAAGCGGGTTTTGGCGTCGGGACTCAGCCGGATTTCCACCAGCCTCATCCGGGAATTGACCGACAACGAACTTTTTGAACGCGGACACCAGAAGTCCCTGGAAAAGCAGACCCTGATCGGTCTGCCGAAGTATGATATCGAACAGCTGATTATCTCCAAATCCAAGGAAAATTCGAACATTTCCGCGAACAATCCGGAAGCAATCAATCTGGCCATTGCCGAGACGGTCCTGAAACAGTACGCCCTTCAGAACATCTTCTCCCCGGAAGTGGCCGACGCCCACCGCGAAGGCGCCGTGCATCTCCACGACCTCGGTTACCCCACCCGGGTCTACTGTTCCAGCCATTCCATCGAGTACCTGAAGAAGTACGGCCTGCAACTGGAAAACCTGGACACCAGTTCCGCGCCGGCCCGGCACGCGCGGACCCTCACCGGACACCTGAACACCTTCCTCGCCTCGATGCAGGCCTATTACGCAGGCGCTTTGGGTGTGGCGTACATTAATATCATGTATGCCCCGCTGGTCGAAAAAATGTCTGACGAGGAAATGCGCCAGGAAGCGCAGCACCTGATTTTTTCCTCCAGCCAAAACGCCTTTTCACGGGGCGGACAAACCCTGTTTCTCGACTTCAATATCCATACCGGCATTCCCGGTTACCTCAAGAAAGTACGTGCCATCGGCCCCGGCGGCAAATATCTCGACCGGACCTACGGGGACTTCACCGAAACGGCAACCCGTTTCACCAAAGCCATGCTGGACGTCTGGGCCCAGGGGGATCAGTACGGCCACATTTTCGCCTTCCCCAAGTGCGATTTCCACATCAACCAGGAAACCTTCGAAGATCCCAAACAGCTGGAAATTTACCATTACGCCTGCGAAATCGCCGCCAAGAACGGCACGCCCTATTTCATTTTCGACCGGGACGAAGTCACCCTCTCGGCCTGCTGCCGGCTGCGTACGGTCATCGAAGACACGCATATGATAACCCACCCGGAGTCGATGCGTTTTTGCGGCTTCCAGAACGTGACCATCAATCTGCCGCAATGCGCCTACCGGGCTGGCCGGGGGAATTACGGCCGGGTGTTTGCGGAAATCGAGCGAACTCTGGCGATCTGCGTCAAGGCGCACCAGGAAAAGAAGAAATTCGCCAAGATCCTCATGTCCGGTCCCACGATGCCGCTGTGGCAAATCGGCAAGACCGCGGCGGACGGCAGGCCTTACGTGGATTTGGACCAGGCGACTTATATCGTCGGCGTGATCGGTCTAAGCGAATGTCTCGCCTACCTCACCGGCAAGGAACTGCACGAAGACGAACGGACCCTGCAATTGGGGATGAAGATCATTTCCCACCTGTTTTTCTGCATCAAGGAAATGGGTGAA
This sequence comes from Planctomycetota bacterium, assembly GCA_031548195.1. Classification (GTDB taxonomy): domain Bacteria; phylum Planctomycetota; class SZUA-567; order SZUA-567; family SZUA-567; genus JAJBSZ01. The sequence goes on from JAVBRG010000105.1 coordinate 29,798, forward strand.
AAACACGGCATGAAAATCACCATCGAGGAATCCCCGGCCGAATCGGCGGCGCGGCGTTTGGCGAAAATCGACCTGAAGCGCTTTCCCGACGCCATCGACTTCATGCGGGGCGATTTGAACCGGGACGAGGTTTATTACACCAATTCCGTGCATCTGCGGCCGGACGCGCCGGACGGGATTGTCGACCGGATAATGAAGCAGGCCAAATTTCACAGCCTGATCGAATCCGGCGCGATTATCCACGCCTTCATCGGCGAATCGCGGCCGTCGGCGGGGGCGATTGCCGGTCTGGTAAAAAACACTTTCGAAAAGACCAAAGCGGCCCAGTTGACGATTAGCCCCGAGTTCACGGTGTGCAAATCCTGCCACCGGGTCGGTGCCGGCATCCGCAGCAGGTGTCCGCATTGCGGAGCGGTGAACATCTCCGGCATCAGCCGGGTCGACGAGACGGAGGTGGTCCCCTCGGGATGGAACCGGGAGGCGCTGGCCGAAATGGGGCGCCTCGAATTAGCCGATTGCTGCAGGTAATGCCATGCAGACCCCAATTCCCGGCTACGATTTACGAGGTTTAATAGAAAACTCCCTTTTGGAATGGGAGAACCGGCTGTCGGCGGTGCTGGTTTCCGGCGGCTGTAATATGCGTTGTCCGTTTTGCCATAGCTGGCGCTACGTAACCCAGCTGGAGCTATTGCCGCCGATCGATCACGGCCGGGTGTTTGCTTTATTGGAGCGGCAGCGCGGCTGGATTGACGGGGCGGTTTTTTCGGGCGGCGAGCCAACTTTACAGCCGGGATTGGCTGAGATGATCCGGCGGGTTCGGGAGTATGGGGTGAAGATCAAGCTGCACACGAACGGCACCCAGCCGGAAGTCATCGCCCGGCTCATCCGTGAGGACCTGCTTGACTGCCTCGCTCTCGACTACAAGGCGCCCTTCACCGCGCCGGAGTACGCCGCCGTCACGGGTGACGCCCGGCCGGGGACGCTGGAGCGGATAAAGGAGTCGTTCCGGCTGGCCGACGCATCCGGAGTGGAACTGGAGTACCACAGCACTTTGGTCCCGGCTTATATAACCCCGGACCAGTTCAAGAAAATGGCGGCGGAACTGCCGGCGCGGGGGAAATGGCTTCTCCAGCAGTACAAATCCGCCGACACCCTAAATCCCGCCGCCGCCGGAACGGCAGTTTACAGCCGAGCGCAATTGGATGAATTTGTGAATGAAGCGGGGCGATATCGCCGAGTTGTTTTGACAGGAGTGGAGTAAGCATTATGCCTGACGATCTCTTCACCGAAATCCTGAAGGAAGCCCAGAAGGAAAAACAGCTGGTCTGCATCTTCCGCGATCCCGCCGATTTGCGGCGCTTCGCCGTCGGCTTTGTCCAAGCCGTCTCCCAGTCCGACTATACCCTCCAGCAAATCGACCCCGACGGCAATCCCGACGGCCTCGACATCGGTTCCATTGACGACATCATCGAAATCCGCAAGGAGTCCCGTTACGCCCGGCAAATTGCTCTTCTGATGGAAAAGGAGCAGGAACCCGTGGCGCTCAAGACTCCGCAGGGCTGGACGGGTAATCCGAATCCGGAAAGCTGTCTCGACGAAGTTTTAAAACGTTCCATGCTGGAAAAGCTGGTCGTGAACATTCTTCTCGCGACCGGGGACGACGAACTCCGCTTCTACGGCATCGCCCGCGAACTCACCAGCACCCATGTCCGCATCGACGTACTTACCGACGACGGCGAACCCGACGGCACATCGGTCATCCGGCTGGACGACATCGCCGGTCTGCAGGTGAACACCCGGGATGAAAAGAAAATCGCCCTCTTAAACCGCCACAGGATGCACCTATACCTATGAGCTTAACCCCGACCACCCAGGCCAGGTATTACCGATCCTATGCCGACGGCAGCGTCAGTTGCGAATTATGCCCGCACGAATGCTATCTCAAGAGCGGCGGTATCGGCATTTGCGGCGCGAGGAAAAACCGGAACGGCGCCCTCATCGCCCTCACCTACTCGGAAGTCACCGGGTCGGCGGTGGATCCCATTGAAAAGAAACCCCTTTACCATTTTTTCCCCGGCCGGAAGATTTATTCCATCGGCGGCTGGGGCTGTAACCTAAAGTGCATTTTCTGTCAAAATTCCGCCATCTCCCAATCGGTGTCCCCGACGGTCCACATGACCCCGGCGGAAGTGGCGAAGGAGTCGCGGAACTTCGACTCCATCGGGGTGGCTTACACCTACAACGAACCGGTCATCGCCATTGAATTTCTCATGGACTGCGCCAGGGAGGTGCGTCGGCGCGGCGGCAAGAACGTACTTGTCTCGAACGGCTTCGTCAACCCGAAGCCGCTGGCGGATCTCTACCCCCTCTTCGACGCCATGAACATCGACCTCAAGGCTTTCAACAACGATTTCTACAAACGCCTCTGCGGCGGATCCCTGGAGCCGGTTTTGGAAACGGTCAAATTTCTGGCCGGCAAAGTGCACCTGGAACTGACCACCCTGCTCATTCCCGACGCGAATGACGCCATCCCCGAACTCGAGGACCAGGCGACCTGGATTCTGGAAAACTGCGGTCCGAATATCCCCTGCCACCTCACCGCCTATCACCCCAGCTATAATTACCACCGCGCCGCCACCACCGAGGCGCACCTGAAGAACGCCCGCTACATTTTCAGGAAAAAGCTGAATTACGTGTATCTCGGCAATGTCAATATCCCCGGAGCCGACGACACCGTCTGTGTCAAGTGCGGTGCGACCGTGGTGAAACGGGTGGTCTTCAACGCCGATACCTCCGGCATGAACCAAAACGGGACCTGCGCGAAATGCGGGGCCTTCAATCATATCGTCAATAAATGAGCGTCGCCTTCACAAATCAATTATAATTTACCTTGCCCTCGGAGACGTTCAAACCCATGCGCTTGAAATCCGTCGAACTTTTCGGCTTCAAATCCTTTGCCGACCACACCACCATCACCTTCAATCAAGGCCTCACCGGCATTCTCGGCCCCAATGGCTGCGGCAAGTCGAACGTCGTCGACGCCATCAAGTGGGTCCTGGGGGAAAAATCGGCGAAGTCGCTCCGGGGCGAAGAAATGTTGGACGTCATCTTCTCCGGCTGCGCTTCCAGGCCCCCGGCGAACATGGCCGAGGTAAAACTCACTTTCGACAATTCCGATCAGTCCATACCCCTCCCCTACAACGAAGTATGCCTCGGCCGGCGCCTGCACCGCTCGAAGGAAAGCTTCTATTTCATCAATCAAACCCGCTGCAAACTCAAGGATATCCGCGACCTCCTGCTGGACGGCGGCATCGGCACCTCCGCCTATTCCGTTATCGAACAAGGCCGGGTCGAAGCCCTCCTCCACGCCAAACCGGCCGAACGCCGCGCTGTTTTCGAGGAAGCGGCCGGCATCGCCAAATTCAAGATCAAGCGTAAGGAAATCCTCTCCCGCCTGGATCGGGCCGAGCAAATCCTCCTCCGCGTCAACGACCGGGTCGAGGAAAAGGAAAAGCAGATCCGGAAAGTCGCCGCCCAAGCCTCGAACGCCCGCCGCCACCGCCGCCTGTCGGAAGAACTCGCGGCCATGCGCAAGCACCTCTACACCCGGCAGTACGCGGCGCAACATATTCAATTGGCCAAACTGGACGGCCAGCGCCAGGAACTCGAAAACGAACTCGACCGCGAAGAGAAGAACCTGACCCAATTGAACGGCGAATTCACCCGCCTGTCCGAGGAGGAGGCGTCCGTAACCCACGATCGGGATCAAGTGGTGGAAGCGGCTTCGAAAACCCAGGAGGAACTGGCCCAAATTCAATTGGAACAGTCGAACGCCAAAAACCGCATCGAACAATTGACCGGCGAAATCACCCGGGGTAACGAACGCCGGACCGAACTCACCGCCCGCCTCGACCGCCTCACCCAGCAGGAGGAGGAACTGAAGCGGAACCTCGAGGAAGCCCGGGCCAAAGCCGGCGGCTTGGAGGAGGCGTTTGCTTCGCAAAGCCAGTCGCGGCAAGGCCTGATGGACACCATGGCGGCGATCGAGGGGGTGGTTACGGCGTTACGCGGGCAAACCATCGAACTCCATAGGAAACGCCAGGATCTCGCGGCCGAAACGGCGCGTATGGAAGCGGCGGAAGAGTCAACCAGCCAGCGTCTTGGCGACTTGCACGAACGCGAGGCCAAACTGGCTGGCGAAGAGGAGGCGCTCCGCACCGCTTTCAACGAAGTGGAACGTCAATACGCCGAAGCCGCCGCCGCTTTCGGGCAAAACGCCGACCGGCTGCAGGGGCTCCGCGCCCGGGGCCGGGATTTGTCCGTAACGGCGGAGCAGCTGCTGCGGGATGAACGCGCCCTCGACTCGGAGAATTCCGCCAAAGCCTCGCGTAAAGCCACGCTGGAAGATTTGGAAAACAGCTTCGACGGCGCTTTCGAAGGGGTCAAAAACATCCTTTCCGCCGCCCGCGACAATCATTTCGATGGTCGCGGGGTAATCGGCATGGCCGTCGACCTGATGACGATCCCCCCGGACCTCTCGCTCGCCTTCGAGACGATTCTCGGCGGGCAAGCCCAGGACGTGGTGGTGGAAAACGCCCGGGACGCCCAGTCCTGCATCGAATACCTGAAGCGCAACCGTCTCGGCCGCGCCACTTTCCTCCCCATGGACCGCATCCAGCCGCGCCGCCGCCTGACCCAGAATTTCCGCCACATCCCGGGGGTAATCGGCGAAGCCGTCGACCTGGTCAGCTTCGACCGTCGTTATAACGGAGTCATGGAATACCTGCTTGCCGGCATCCTGGTCGTCGACAATCTGGACCTCGCCCGCGACCTGGCCGGCCGCGAAGCGCGGGGGGTGAAAATCGTCACTCTCGAAGGGGACGTCGTCAGCCCGTCCGGGGCGATGACCGGCGGGCACGGCAAACAGCGCCGGGCCGGTTTGGTGCAGCGTAAGGCCGAATTGGATGCGCTGGCGGTCGAACTGGAAGATTGCCGGAAACGCCTCCGCGACTTGCAGGAACGGCGCCGGGCGGTTCTTGAGGAAATTTCGCGAATCAATGCCGAAGCGGACAGTCTCGAAAAAGCCCAGGCCGAAGCGGGCCGGAGCGAAGCCGCCCTCAAACAAAATCTCGCCGCCCGCCGGGCCGATGTCGAGAGGATTCAGCGGGAGCTTCAGGAGACCAGGGCCGAACGCGACCAGCTCGGCGCCGGGGGCAAGCGGGAGCAGCTGGCAAGTTTACGCGCGACCTTGCTGGATCATGAAGCGGAAATGTCCCGGCTGGAAACGGAACTGGCGGCCCGGTCCGATGAGCAGCGTTCGACCCGGGAGCGGATTGACAGTCTCGGCCACGAATTCGCCACGTTGTCGGGGGAACGTTCCGGCGCCTTGGCCCGGGTGCGGGAACTGGAGAACCGCAGTGGGGAATTGTCCCGTGACCTCCAGGAATGCCGCGACGAACTCGCCCGCCCCGGATTGTCGCACCAGGAGGCGGAGGAGTGGATTGCCGAATGGCGCGGCCGTTTGGAACAGGCGAACAATCGCGAGGCCGAGCTTCTCGCCGTTCGCGACCAGCAGCGCGCCACCGCCACGGAATTGGCGGAACGTCTGGCCGACTGCCGGACCCGTACCGAGGCGGTGCGGTCGCGGGAGCGTGAGGGGCAGACCCAGGCGCAGCGTTTACGCGAGGGTCTGGCCCAGGTCGGGCGGCAGGACGCGGAGTGCCGGGTGCGAATCGAGACGATTCGCGACAAGGCCCGGGTGGAACTGCACCTGGAAGATTTGCCGGTTCCGGCGGAAGTTCAGGGAACCTCCGGTTTGATTGTCGTCGGCGAGGACGGCGGCATGGCGGCGCCCGAGGCGAAGGCGACGGAACCGGAGGGGCCGCCGCCCGAGTGGGCGGTTTGGCCGGATGCGGAACTCCAGGCGAAAATCGAGGATGTCAACCAGAAGCTTCGTAATATCGGCAGCGTGAACCCCGAGGCGATTGACGAATTGGCCGAGCTGGAGGCTTCGGCCGAGTTCCTCCGCAGTCACAAGGAGGAGCAGGAGGAGGCGTCCCAGTCGATGCGGGCGGCCATTGACAAATTGAATGTCGAGAGTAGCGTGCGTTTCCAGGAGACTTTCGTTTCGGTTCGCGAGAATTTCCAGCGCATGTTTACCCGCCTGTTTGGTGGCGGCCGGGCGGACCTCTTCCTCGAGGAAGTGACGGAGGAGGGTGCGGATCCCCTGGACGCCGGCATTGAAATCAAGGCCCAGCCGCCCGGCAAGGAGCCGAAGAGCATTTCCCTCCTTTCCGGCGGTGAGAAGGCGCTTTGCGCGGTCGCATTGCTCTTTGCCTTGTTTCGTTCGAAGCCGAGTCCCTTCTGCATATTGGACGAGGTCGACGGTCCTTTGGATGAATCCAATATCGACCGTTTCATGCAATTGGTTCGGGATTTTACCGACGAAACGCAGTTTATTATCATCACTCACGCCCAGCGCAGCATGAGCAAGATGGACAGTATCTGGGGTGTGACGCAGCCGGAGCAGGGAATTTCGCATGTCATTGGTCTCCGGTACGAGGCGATGGAGAATATGAGTCGGGAGAAGGTGCGGGTGGAGGGGAAGGAACCGGTTTTGACGCGCGAATTGGCGACTACGGCGTAGAGGAAGTAGACTTTTGCTCAATACGGGGGTAAAATGGCAAACTCGGTAAGTCCCCTTTTCGGAAAGGAAGCGCCATGTTGACGGAAAATTTCGCGGATCGGCTGGACAATGCGGTGCGCGAGAAGAATAGCGTGGTCGTGGTCGGGATAGATCCGACTCTTGCCATGATGCCCCCAAAATTGGTGGAAAAGGCCAAGGAGGGGCCGGCCGGTTTGTATGCGGCGCTTTCCGATTTTTGTTTGGGTTTGGTTACGGCGGTGGGGGATTTGGTGCCGGCCATAAAGCCGAACATTGCTTTTTTCGAGGCGTTCGGATTGCCGGGGCTTTCGATATATAAGTCGGTATGTTTGTCTGCGAAGGACGCCGGGGTGATTGTCATTGGCGATGTGAAGCGGGGGGATATTGGTTCGACGGCGGCGGCGTATGCGGAGGGTTTGTTGGATGCGCCGGCGGTGAATTTGCAGGAGTTGACGTCATTACCGGCGGAGCGTTTTCAGGAGAAGGTGGGTCCGTTGTTGGGTCCGCATGATGCGTTGACTTTGAATCCTTATATGGGTACGGATTCGGTGTTGCCTTTTATTGAGCGGGGAGTGGGTCGGGGTCAGGGTTGTTTTGTATTGGTGAAGACGAGTAATCCGTCGAGTAGTGAGGTGCAGGATTTGCGGGTTGAGGGTGGTGGTACGGTGGCGGAGCGGGTGGCGGGTTTGGTGCGGGAGTGGGGGAAGGGGCGTTTAGGCAGGATGCGGATGTCTTCGGTGGGTGCGGTGGTGGGTGCGACGCACGGGGTTGAGTTGGGTCGTTTTCGTGAGTTGATGCCGGACGCGCCGTTTTTGATACCGGGTTATGGTACGCAGGGTGGTGGGGCGAGGGATGTGGTGTCGGCGTTTTTGTCGAATGGTAGTGGGGCGGTGGTTAATGCGAGTCGGTCGATAATGCAGGCGTGGAAGACGGAGGGTGAGGTTGAGGATTGGCAGGGGGCGTCGCGTAGGGCGGTGGTGCGGATGAATTTGGATTTAGCGTCGGCGTTGCAGGCGGCGGGGAAGTGGTTATTTTAGTGTTGAAGCGGAGGTGGGGAAGTAAGAACGTGACATATCCGCTTGTCGGGATCTGGTCCAGCGGAATCGCTGGTTGCGGGGGTTCAGGGGGGCGCAACCAGCCCCCCTATGATATGCGGTTGATCAAAAAGTCAAATAGCGGTTGCGGTTAAGCGGTCAAGCAGTTATGAAACGCGGTTAATGGGCCGCGTTATAAAAGGTACGTACCACCATTCGGTAAAAACGCATAGAAACTCGTTAACGCGGCCCTTCCTTATTGAGCAAACAGCGACGAAGGAGCGCCTTTGCGTACGGGCGGCCGGGTGGGTTTCGTATTCAGGCTGGGTGATCCCAAACATGCCGAATTCA
>JAVBRG010000093.1:0-7353 GCA_031548195.1 Planctomycetota bacterium
CGGGGAGCGGCAAATCGACCCTGGTCACGCAAACCTTATGCCGGGCCCTGCAGCGGCAACTAAATGGCACGAAGATAAAGCCGGCCCCGTACCGCGAGCTGTCGGGTCTGGGGGCAACGGACAAGCTGGTGGAAATCGACCAGTCGCCGATCGGCAAAACCCCCCGCTCGAATCCGGCGACCTACACCGGGGTTTTCGACGATGTCCGGAAACTTTTTTCCCAGACGACCGAAGCCAAACTCCGGGGCTACATGCCGAACCGTTTCTCGTTCAATGTCAAGGGTGGCCGCTGCGAACATTGTCAAGGCGGGGGTCTCATCAAAATCGAAATGCACTTTCTCCCCGACGTGTTCGTGGAATGCGAGCAATGCCACGGCACCCGCTACAACCGCGAGACCCTGGAGGTGAAGTACAAAGGTAAAACCATCGCCGACGTCCTGGCCATGCCGATTGCCGAAGCGCTACCCTTTTTCCAGAATATCCCGCCCTTGCGCGAAGGTTTGTCGACCCTGGTGGACGTTGGCCTCGGCTATGTGAAATTAGGCCAGTCCTCGACCACCCTGTCCGGCGGCGAAGCGCAGCGGGTGAAATTGTCGACCGAACTCTCGCGCCGGGCGACCGGGAACACGGTGTACATTCTCGACGAACCGACCACCGGCTTGCACTTCGCCGACATCAAGCGCCTCCTGTCCGTGCTGCAACGGCTGGTCGAACTCGGGAACACGGTGATTGTGATCGAGCATAACCTGGACGTCATCAAATGCGCGGATTGGCTGATCGATTTAGGGCCTGAAGGCGGCGAGGGCGGCGGCCGCATAGTCGCGACCGGCACGCCGGAACAGGTGGCCAAAAACAAGGGGAGTTTCACCGGGGAGTATCTGCGTAGGGTGTTGCCGAAAATGCGATAAGGTGAATGTCGTTCCTTACGCCAATAATCACACTGAGGCGTTAGCAAATTATTCTAGCATAGGCATCAATTTTCCATTATATTTGTCGACAACATCGCATTACATCCGAAAGGAGCTGACATGACCAGCGAAAACTCGCCCTATCCTCCTGAACCAGAATGGGAAGACGTCTATAACGATCCCGCAATTCGTGAATTATCCCGTTTTGTGCCGACAAACAGCTGCGATTTTCATGATGAAGCCGCAGACGAGCGAATAATCAAAAACATGCGTGAGCATTCCGCGTGGATGAATCGCATCCTGGCTGCAGCCATGGCGGAGGAATGATGGCTACCGACAAGCATGGCGATCCGGTAATCAACGCATTCAACCGTCTTTCACCACATGAATTGCTCGCAAGACTTGGTCCACGCATCGATAGACGCGTGGATCTTTTGTGTGATATTTATAAGGAACATCTAGCCTCTTTCACCGGGGTGTACATGAATCGTCGCCTTTTGTTGCACATGGTGGAATCGTGTTACTGTGATATTTACCGCCTGAAATTTTTCCGCCCGGTCGACTGGATAGACAATCATAAAAAAGCCGCTTACAACATGAAATGGATCGCCAGAATCAGGCCGATTCAAGTTCACAGCGGTGCCTCACTGACCAGCGGTTCGGTAATGGCAAATGGCTATTTTGCCGTAGTCGTGGGGTTGTGGTTCATGGAAATAAAGCCAAAATGGGCGGAAGATGTCTGGTGGCAGCGTTATGTCCGCAATCTTGCGTACCTATTGCATTATCATTCCATCTCGGTCGAGCAGCTGAGTTCGGAATTATTCGTGCTTGAACGCCTCGCAAGCCGTTCCTGATAGATAGGCGGCAATCCAGTTCCTGCCGCTTCCAGCGGATTTGCGTATTTTTTTCCAACAATCCCTCTTGACACCCGAGATTTTTTATGTAAGCATTATACTTTCATTTGAAAGTCACTAACACCCTCTGCCCTCCCCTCGAATTAGCTGAAACCGCCCGCGCGGCCCTCCAACCTTGCACTGCTATCACCGGATTATACGTCGTCTTCAGGCCTTTTTCGCAAAGGACCAGCTCCCATGCCGGAAATCAAGTCCGAAATTCTCCGCCTGGCCAATCTCAATAAAAGCTTCTCCGGAGTTCCGGTCCTCCGGGACATATCGCTCGCCGTGAAGTCCGGCGAAATCATGGGCCTCATCGGCGAAAACGGGGCCGGCAAATCCACCATGATGAAAATCGTCTCCGGGATTTATCACCCGACATCGGGGAAGGTTTACCTGAACGGGCGGGAGGTCGTCATCGACTCTCCGATTCAGGCCCGGCAACTGGGGATTAGCCTGGTGCCGCAGGAATTCAATCTGATTCGCGATTTGCCGGTCTACAACAACATTTTTCTGGGGGCGGAAAAACTCAAAGCCGGCTTTGTCCTCGACAAAAACGCCATGCAGGCGCGTACCCGCGAGCTACTGGCCGAACTCAAGGTCGACATCCCGCCCGAGACCATGATTGAGAAATTGTCGGCCGCCGAAAAGCAGATGGTGGAAATTTCGAAAGCCCTGGCCTTCGAGTCCAACCTGCTGATTCTCGACGAACCCACCACCATGCTCACCCTGCACGAAATCGACATCCTCTTCCGTCTGGTCAGGAAACTCCGCGACCAGGGCATGACCATCCTCTACATTTCCCACAAATTGAAGGAAGTGAAGGAGCTTTGCGATCGGGTGGTGGTCTTGCGGGACGGCCGCCTGGTCCTGGACCGGCCGACGGCGGAACTGTCGACGATGGAAATGGCCCAGGCGATGGTGGGGCGGGAACTGGGGTCCCTGTTCCCGGCGAAAACCTGCCCGGATGAGGAGGTGATTCTGGAGGTCGACCGTCTCGCAGTGCCGGGCGTTTTGGGGGACATCACGTTTTCATTGAGGAGGAAGGAAATTCTCGGGCTGGCGGGGCTGGTTGGGGCCGGGCGGACGGAAGTCGCCGAGACCATCATGGGGCTGAGGAAAAAGTCGGCCGGCCGGATTGTCCGGTCGGGGCGGGAAGTGGCGATCCGGGATCCGAAGGAAGCGAACGCCGCCGGGATTTCCTATTTGTCGGAGGACCGGCAGGGTTCCGGGATCATCACCAGTTTTTCCGTCACCAATAACACCACCCTGGCGTCGTTAAGCAATTATTCCAGCCGTTTCCTCGGCCGGATTGACAAACGGAAGGAAGCGGATTCGGTCCGGCGCTACATCGACGCCTTCCGCATCAAGACCGAAAGCGCCGACAAGCGGCTGGAAAACCTCTCCGGCGGCAATCAGCAGAAAGTGTCCCTGGCGAAAGCCGTCGACACCAAGCCGGAAGTGCTGATCGTCGACGAGCCGACCCGGGGGGTGGACGTATCGGCCAAGCTGGAAATTTACTCGTTCCTGAACCGGCTGGCGAACGAAGGCATCGGGGTCCTGGTCATTTCCTCGGAACTGGAGGAGGCGATTGGCCTCTGCAACCGGATTCTCGTCATGCGTGAGGGCCGGCTGGCCGGCGCCGTGGAAGGCGAAGGCATGAACGAGGAGGAGATCATGTATCTCGCGACCGGCGCGCGGGAGGAAGAGCTTCCGGTTCGATGACTTCCGTTTCCTCGAGGTCGGCATGCGCTTCCCCGGGGTCGTCCTGCTCGTCCGGGTGGTCTGCGGTCGAGTCGGCGCCCGGCACCGCCGGGGCGGCGACGGCGGCGGCGGTTTTTTCCTCTTCCTGCCTTTCCTTCCGGCGCTCGACAAAATGCATGATGGCGAAGACGATTGCCCCGTAGTAGAAGCCTTCGGCCAGCACCTGGTACAGTTGCTCGGACTGTAATATCGACATGATGCCGCCTTGGGCGTCATGGGGTCTGGTGGTGAAGAGGACCATCACTGTGGCGGCGGCCCAGTAGAGCAACAGGCGCTTGAAGATTTTTTCCATTATTTCCCCTCGTAGTTTTTTCATGACCAGTTCGAGTGTACGTCGCCGGCGGGACTTGTCAAACATATACCGTCCTTTTACCGAGAGGAGCAGTCCGTGTCAGTTCAATCCGAAGATATCGAAAGCGCCGTGCCGAACAAGGGGTTTCTCGAAAAACTGAACCTGGAGAAAAACGGCACCTGGATTGCCCTAATCGTTCTCCTGGGCGTGGCGACCGTAATGGGCTGGCCCTATTTTCACCTGCCGGCGAACCTGGTGAACATCATGCGCCAGGCCTCCTACACCGGGATTATCGCCCTGGGGATGACCTTCGTCATCATCTCCGGCGGCATCGATCTGTCGGTCGGTTCCATTGCCGTTTTCACCGGTTCCCTCGGGGTGATTCTCATGAATTATCTCCTGGGAAAAGGCGGCATGCAGGACACGCCGGAATTCCTGGTCCTCATCTTCGCCGCCATGCTGGCCATCGGCACGGTTTGCGGCCTGGTGAACGGAGGACTGATCGCCTACGGAAAAATAGTGCCTTTTATCACGACTCTTGGTACAATGTCCATATACCGTTACCTCAGCCTATACATCGGCGACGCCGGCGAATTCGCGGCCAAGTCGAACCTAATTAACAAGGTCGGCATGTCGTCGTTGTTTTCGGTGACGGTTATGGAGCAGCGGATTTCCCTGCCCCTGCCGGTGTTTGTGCTCCTCGTCCTGGCCGCCATCCTGTCCTTCATCTTGAACAGCACCCGTTACGGGCGCTACCTCTGCGCGGTGGGGTCGAACGCGAAAGTGGCCGAGTATTCCGCCATCAAGGTGCCCCGGGTCCGCTTCTGGGCCTACGGCATCATCGGGGCGATGTGCGCGATTTCGGCGTTCCTGCTGGCCGGCCGCTTCGGGACGGTGTCGACGAACAATTTCGGCCTGTTCTTCGAAATGGACGCCATCGCGGCGGTGATTATCGGCGGCACCGCCATGGCTGGCGGCCGCGGCACGATTTGGGGAACGGTCATCGGCTGCTTCATGCTGCAGATTATCCAGAACATGCTCAACATGGCGGGGATTTCCCCCTATCTCCAAGGCGTCATCAAGGGGATAGTCATCATCGGCTCCGTGTTCATTCAAAAACAGAAACAGTGACTTTTTGCCAAATCATGTGATTGGCGTAATTTTCCGGTGTTTTCGAAAGGAGTAACGCATGCGTTATCTGGCGGCATTGATTCTCGCATTGTGCCTCTGTGTCGGCGTTTCCCAGGCGGCGGATAAGAAGCTGAAGGTCGGCGTCTCCATGCCCTCGGCTACGCACGGCTGGATGGCCAACGCCAACTACTGGGCGAACAAGGCGAAAACCGACTGGGCGACCTGGGACCCGAACGTGGAGATCGAACTCAAGTTCTCCGGCACCTCGAACCAGCAGACCTCGGACATCGAAGACCTGGTGACCAAGAAAGTCGACGCCCTCGTCGTCTTCCCCCACGACACCTCGGTAACGAACGTGGTGGAACAGGCCTTCAACCAGGGGATTTACGTGGTGGTCCTGGACCGCGGCGTCTCGAAGGAAGGCATCTACGACCTGTACATCACCGGCGACGACTACAATTACTCCCGTAAGGGCATGAAGTACCTCATCGACGCCATCGGCGGCAAAGGGAACGTCATCATGATTGCCGGCACTCCCTGCCCCATCGACACCATCCGCACCAATGCCGCCAAGGAAATTGCCGCCGAATACCCCGGCATCAAGCTCCTTGACGTCCAGCCGGGCGACTGGAACCGCCAGAAGACCCTCGCGGTCATGGAAAACATGCTCCAGAAGTACCCGAAAATCGATGGCGTCTTCACCTGCGACGACGACATGATGCTCGGCGCCATCCAGGCTTATAAGGAATCCGGCCGTTCGGACATCAAGTCCTTTGTCGGCGGCGGCGCCCTCAAGAACGTGGTCAAGGAAATCATGGAAGACTCGAACCCGCTCGTCAAGGCGAACTGCACCTATCCCCCCAGCGTCATCGCCACCGCCACCTCCTACGCCGTTCTCGGCGCCAAGGGCGAGAAGCTGAACCCCTACATCTACCAGATCCGCGCCATGCCCACCCGCATCATCGTTCCGGCCGAACTCATCACCAAGGAAAACGCTGCCGAATTCTACAACCCCGACACGCCGTTCTGAATCTGGTTGTAGAGAAACACGCTTTATCGTGTTGAAGAGAAACGCGCTTTGTTGTAAATAATTATTGCGCCGGCCCCGGAAGATAACCGCTTCCGGGGCCGGTGGCTTTGCCAAGCTCCCTTTTGAAACGGAAACGCCATGACACCCGCACCCCTCCGCATCGGCCTCGATCTCGGTGCCTCCAGCACTAAAATCGCCGCCGTCGACCAGGACGGCCGCGTCCGGTCCACCCTGAAAATCGAACCGGAAAACGGCCGCCGCGTAGCTTACGACGAAGTCATCCGCCGTTTTTTGGCGGCGCACGCCATCGAACGCCCGCGCGTCCGGTCCATTACCGCCACCGGCATCGGCGCCATCGGCGCCCCGGACGCCATCCTGGGAATCCCCGTGTTGCACCGGGACGAATTCTCCTGCATCGGCCGGGGCGCCCTTTTTCTCACCGGCCTCGCCGAGGCGGTGATTATCAGCATGGGGACGGGGACGGCTCTGGTGCGGGCTCGCGGCCTCGAAGTGACCCACCTGGGCGGAACCGGGGTCGGAGGCGGAATGCTCATGGGGCTGTGCCGGCATTTTTACGGCTTGGCGGACTTCGACGAAATCGTGGAAATCGCCGGACGGGGGGATTTGGGCCGGGTCGATTTGCAGATTGGCCATTTGGTGGGCGGCGGCTACGGCGGGATGGGGGAGAACATAACGGTGGCGAACCTGGCGCGGATGGCGCCGGAGGCGCGCCGCGAAGACGTGGTGTTGGGGATAATCAACATGATTCTGGAAACGGTGGGAATGATGGGGGCGATGGCGTGCCGCTGCGGCGGCTGGGGCACGGTGGCGGTCAGCGGGGCTATGACCCGGGTGCGGCAGTCGGGGCGGGTGTTCGAGAGGCTGCAGGAACTTACGGGCATCAGGTTTGTGGTGGCGGAGGATCCGGTGTACGCGACGGCGGTGGGAGCGGCACTGCTGGGAGAGGAGGAAACGAAGTGAAGTTTTGCCAAGTGGAGATTTAATCGCTAATCGCCACTTGGGAAAAATCGTTATTGCCCGAATTTCAAGGGTTTTTGAATTTACAAAATCGCCATTCTGCAGTTTGAATGGTGATTTTGCAGAAGTCCAGATATAATGTCCATACCGCTTGTGGCGGGAAACTGCAAAAATTCTTCGGCCCATGCCCAACCTCCATTCCTCTCCATAAGAAAGGAATGGAAATCCCGGCGGATCCTTCCCGAGGCCCAAAGGGCGATTTTTTTGGGGTAAGATGGTCAGTCAAACCCCGGCGTGCTCTAGGATGGCCTAACTACCCGCCTTCTTCTCCTCCGCGACCCGTTAAATCGCACTGGC
>JAVBRG010000064.1:0-14097 GCA_031548195.1 Planctomycetota bacterium
CAAATGCCGCATGAAGTTAGGGTTATCGGCTACTCAAGGGGCGGTGGCGAAAAACCACTCGCAATTCCTTTTACCATGCAACCTTTTGATCACACGACTGTTGTGGAGGCGGTTCCCACAACAGTCGCGTAGTAGAACTAAACCTTCTCGTACCTTTTTGTTCAAGGAACGGATTTACCCATGCCTCTTCCACTGAACAGAACCCTGATCATGGATCCCGGTTTTTTGTGCATTCCGGGACAGCCCACCCGCCTTTGCACCATCATAGCCAGCGGCGTGGCGGTAACCATGTTCGACCGCCGCCAGTGCCTGGGAGGGGTGGGACATTATTCCCACCCGGTGCGGGTCGATGGCGCTTCGACACCGCATTTTGCCGCGCCGGCCCTGGTGGGCATGGTGCGCATGTTTACCAAAGCCGGTTCCGACCCGCGTCATTTGGAAACATACCTTTACGGCGGAGCCGACAATCCAGAGGTGCCGGGGTTTTCTTCCTACCGGGGAATGACCAATCTCAGAACCGGCATCGAAATTCTCGACAAACTGGGGATAAGGGTCTCGGGTTCCGATATCGGCGGCCGTTTCGCCCGCAAGCTGATTTTTTACACCGGAACCGGCGAAAGCATACTCGCGAAAGTTACCGATTACGAGGTGGCGGATTGGTATCCACAGGTCGGTTGAGAAGGTGAAAAAGAGACCATGAGCAACGACGCCCGGAATTCCCCTTCCGACTCTTCCACCCATAACCCCGTCATCCATGCGCATAACGACGCCGACCGCCAACTGCGGATGCGCGACACCATCATCATGCATTCCGCCGCCCTCTTCGACAGCTTGAACATCAAGAACATACCCAAACCCGAATTCGACGCACTGGCCAAATTGATTTCACAGCATTTCGGCATCAAGGTCGGTGAAAACAAACGCACCCTGGTCACCGGCCGCATCCATCCCATGCTGGAAAAATACGGCTTCGCCGACCACCGCGCCCTCTTGGACGCCCTGCATCGCGACCCCTCCGGCCAGCTCCTGTCCGAACTGGCCAACCGTATTTCCACCAATCATACCTCGTTTTTCAGGGAAAACGCGCATTTCCAGCTGCTCTCGCGCACTGTGCTCCCCGAGATCGTCCACCGCAAAAAGGCCGTGAACGACCAGGACCTGCGCATCTGGTGCGCCGCCTGCGCCACCGGCGAGGAAGCCTACACCATCCAATTCTCCTTGCTCCGCCACTTCGGCTTTTCCTACAAGGACTGGCGCGCCGGTCTCCTCGCCACCGACATTTCCGCCGACGCCCTCTCCGTGGCCCGGGCCGGCATTTACCACCGTCAGCGGCTGGAGGCGGTTCCGGCCGATTACGTGGAAGCCTATTTCGAACCGTGCGGGGCTGACAGCGTGGTGGTGAAGGAGCATATCCGCCGGGAAATCACCTTCCGGCGGTTGAACCTGATCAACCAGGTCTATCCTTTCAAGCAGCCCTTCGACATTATCTTCTGCCGGAACGTGATGATCTACTTCAGCCGGGCCATACGCACCCGGCTCATCGCTTATCTGCGCGATTGGCTGGTCCCGGGGGGGTATTTGTTTATCGGACATTCCGAATCGTTGGTGGGCACGCACGAGGGTTATGGCTATGTGGCGCCGGCGGTGTACCGCCGCGAAGACGCGAAAGGTTAAGGTGATGGGAGACATCATACGTGTCCTGATCGTGGACGATTCGGCGTTGGTGAGGGACATCCTGTCGGTGGGGTTGTCGCGGGATCCCGAACTGGAAGTGGTGGGAACGGCGGCCGACCCCTTCGAGGCGGGGGAGAAGATTCCCATTCTCAAGCCCGACGTCATGACCCTGGATGTCGAGATGCCGCGCATGAACGGCCTGGAATTCTTGCGGCGCCTGATGCCCCAGTATCCGATGCCGGTGGTGATGGTGAGCGCGTTGACGGAAAAGGGGAAGCAACTCACCCTGGACGCTTTGGCCCTGGGGGCGGTGGATTTTGTCGCCAAACCGAAGGCGGATCTGGCGCGGGGGATGGAACTCCTGATGAGCGAGTTGACCCTGAAAATAAAAATCGCCGCCAACGCCAAACTGCTCCGCTTCAAACAGGCGACCCGGGTGGAAAAGGAAACGGCCCGCGAGACCGCCACCAAAGTAAAGGAAATAATCACCAATCAGTCCGAGCCCTCGCGGCGGGTCATCCTGATCGGCGGCGCCACCGGCGGGACGGAGGCGGTGCGGGAGATCGTCACCCGTTTTCCCGAGCGTACGCCGGGGATAATTGTCCTCCAGCACATGCCCGGGGGATTCACCCGTTTGTTCGCCAATCGCCTCGACTCGGAGACGGCGATGAAGGTCAAGGAGGCGGAGGACGGGGATCAAGTCATCAACGGCCGCATCCTGGTGGCTCCGGGCGGCAAAAACCTGTTTGTACGGGCCGACCCCCGGGTCGGTTACGCCATCGAACTTCGTGACGCCGAGAACAAGGCGAAGCCTTCCCCCGGTATCGACATCGCCATGCAGTCGGCGGCGCAAGTGGTGGGGCAGAACGGCATCGGGGTGATATTGACCGGCATGGGAGCGGACGGGGCGCAGGGCCTAAAGGCGATGCGTGGGGCGGGGGCGCGGTGTTTTGCCCAGGACGAGGCGACTTCGGCGGTGTTCGGCATGCCGGGGGAGGCTTTCAGGCAAGGCGGAGCGGAAAGGCTGGTGCCGATTGGCGAGATGGCGGAGGCGATTATGGATTTGCTGCTTTGAATACAGGGCACCTCTAAAAATAGCATTTTTTGAGCGGCCCTACACCGGATAACGATAGGCGTTCGGTATAGCACCACGTTGCGCCTCAAGCCTTTATTACCTGGCCGTCATAGAAACAGGCCATGCCCCGGCCGTTTTGCTTGGCCTTGTACATCATCATGTCGGCGTTATGCAGGAGTTCGTCGGGGGTGAACCCGTTATCTGGATATTCGGCGACGCCGATGCTGGCCCGGCAAATGCGCGATGAACCCCGGATTTTCCAAGGCTGATTGAAGCGGTTCAGGAGAAAATGGATGACCTTGATCATGTAGTCGCGGTCGAGGTCATTCAGGAGCACGATGAATTCGTCGCCGCCGTAGCGGTAGGCGTGGTTTTTGGTCAGGGGGTTTTTCTGCAGGGTTTTGCCGACTTCCCTGAGGAGATCGTCGCCGGCCTGGTGCCCCATGGAATCGTTCAAATCCTTGAAATTGTCCAGATCGAAAAAGAGGAGAAAGCCGGCGGGGGGGAAGCGCCGGTCGTCCTGCATGATGTCCTGGCAGTCCTTCATGAGTTTCCGCCGGTTCGGCAAATTGGTCAAGGCATCGTAATTGGCCATCTGGGCGATTATCGCCTCGTTGTTTTTGTTCTCGGTGATGTCCACCGAACTGACCACATGCGCCAAACGGCCGTCGACCCAATGAAAGGCGGAGGAGAGGACGCGGAACCAGGATCCGTCGAAGGGGCGGCGGTAGTCCCAAGAGTAGACCTTGGTCGGGTTTCCGTCGATGTCGATGAGTTTTCGTTGCGGGCAGTACTCGCACTGGCCGGTTTTGTCGGTGTATAGCGCCGCCCAGCACGGTTTCCCCAACATGGCATGGCGGCCGCCGTAGGGAGCGGCCATGGATTTATTGACGTAGAGGATTTCGTGGGTATAGAAATCGTTAACGTAGATATCGACGCCGGTATTGTCGAGGAGGCAGACCAGGGACTGTTCGGCCAGTTCGATGGAACGTTGATAGAAACGGAGCTTGATGTGGTTCGCCAAGAGATTCAGGACCATTTGCGCCGCCTTGATGCCTTGATCGTCCAGAAAAATGTTACGGCGCCGATCCATCATGCCGACGATGCCAATGGGTTGATTGTCCTTGTTGATGGCGGGAACCAGCATGAGGGTGTTCGAGTCGAAAATGCGTGAAGCGTGCGGATCGGATACGGCGTGCTCAATGCCGGCGGCGGAGGCGGCAAGGGTCTGATTGCCATAGCCGGGAAGGAAATCGGGGTCATCCGAGTGCTGATAGAAAACCAGCTGCCGGAGGAAGTTCGCCATCTCATCGGCATTGAAATGTTTTTCCAGGCTGAAGGAGCCGGGGAGATCCTTGATCTGGTAGCTGCTGAATTGTTCCTTAAGGTGAAAAGTGTGGGTGTGATCCGCCTCGTAAACAAAGCCGCAGCCAAAGTGGAAATGTCGGCAGACTTCGGTGAGGATGCACTCGATCATTTGGGATGATTCATCGAGTGAACCAAGAGATTCAATAATCCTGGCGAATAGTTGTTGAATATCACCCGAGTTATAATGATACGATCTGGTTTCCGTATCATTCTTACGGAATCGCCCGCTGCCGGTGGTGGTTATCGGTTCGGTATTCATGCCTACAGTATACCGTTTCTCAAAATACAAGCAAAAAAAAATGTTGGGGTTACGATACGAAACCACTATGCAGAACACGGGTTGCAGTTTTCTCCGGCTGGTCACATCATAGGCGCAAACATGCGGGCAAAATTGTAACTGGCTAAGACTAAAGGGTTTTTATTCAGAAAAAACTTTTCCGTCAAGAGGGTGCTGTTTTTTTCGTCGGCGTGGAAAATTTCCAAACAGCGGCGACATATACCGCTATCGTAAATAAAGGCGTTAACCTCAAAATCCAGGGTGAAGGAGCGATTGGTGATGTTGGTGGTTCCGATGGTGGCCATGACGCCATCGATAGCCACGGTTTTGGCGTGAATGAAACCCTGGTAATAATATATCTTGACGCCGCTTTTTTGTAAGTCTCTGGCGTAGCCGAGAGTTGCCATATGCACGATTTGGTAATCCGATTTTTCCGGAATCATCAGCCTGACGTCGACGCCGGCCCGGGCGGCGAAACGCAGGGCGTCGGCAAAGGATTCATCCGGTGCGAAGTAGGGGGTTTGGATGTAGACGCAGGTTTTCGCGCTGTAGATCATGCCAATCATGCCGGCTTTGATGGGGCTCTCCAAGGTATCGGGGCCGCTGGAGACGATTTGCAAGGCGGTAGGCCCGGTGGCGACGGGGTCGGGGAAATAGGTATGCAGGTCGATCTGGTGCGGATCGGAGGACAGGGTGTAACTCCAGTCCATCAGAAACCGCTCCTGGAGAAACCAGACGCCGGAACCGGTGAAGCGGAGGTGGGTGTCACGCCATGGGGTAAGTTCCTTATGCCGGCCGAGATATTCGCATCCAACATTCATCCCCCCCACGTAGCCGATTAGACCATCTATGACGACTATTTTCCGGTGGTTACGGTAATTCAAGCGTAGATGCGAACTGAGACTGCTGAACACCGGCGCAAAAGGCTGGACCTTGCCGCCGGCCGCCTGCAATTCCTTGAACGCCCCGCCCGATGCCATGAAGGTGCCGATGGAGTCGTAGATTAGCCGCACTTCGATGCCGGCCAAGGCTTTGTCGGTGAGGACGGTGAGGATTTTCCGGCCCAGTTCGTCGTTACGGAATATGTAGAATAAAATGTGGATGTGATGCTGGGCGGCACGCAAGTCGCTTAGCATGTGCTCGAACAAATCCTGACCGTCCACAAAAATATCCAGCAAATTGTTGTCGGTGACCGGTCCGTCGGCTTCATTGGCCAGATAGCAGACCAGGGGGGAGGGGAGGGTGGTAAAATCCGTCGATGTCGACCGATTTGCCTGGTCCTTATTTGGCATTTGCTGTTTGGGCATTTCCAGCTTGGGCATATTCTGATTCGGTTTGAGCTGGTCGGGTTTGGCCAGATTCAAGTGGTTCATGATGTAATTGTTGTAGATTTCGTCGCGCGCGGCTTTTAGTAGGTAACGTTTTTTCTTGCTGATTTTGAATCCCGCCCCGAGAAACAGGTAGCAGACAAACCCCACCACCGGCATGAACAGCAGAACCATCACCCACACCAGACTCGATGCGGGATTTTTCCTTTCAAAAAACAGCACCGCCACCACACATACGGCGCTGAACAACGCTACCCCGTCAAAGAGCACGGAACTGACGTTCATTTCTCCCACCCCCATTCGCCTAAGGGCAAGCCCTAATCACCGTTTGGCTTGACGGTTTGAAACGACCGCCACCCGATTATTCCTGTCAGGAAAACAGACGGCTTTGCCCTACGCATCACAACCTTGAGGATAACCGCCTTCATGCCCGGGGGAAATTCCTTTTTTCTTTTTATTCTCGCGAACACCATCACATAAATCCGCGTCCGTTTGGGCAATTTTTCTGGCTGATTGCATTATGCCGCCGAATATTGATAATATTGGCAAGTTTTTCACCTTTCCACCGCTTCCCACGGAGAACCCGCATGGGCGACGATGCCATACAGTGCGATAACTATCAATCACCCCAACCGCCGGCGCGTAAACGCCGGCGGGGCGATTGTCTGGGCTGGACCTGCGGCTGCCTGGCAGGACTCGCGGTAATTGTGGTGACCATCGGTCTCCTGTTCGGACTTCTCCTGAACCGCTGGGATACGGGTGAAAGTGCCTGGGAGAACTTGCCGCCGGGGACCGATTTCGCCGTCGAAGTTCATGACCTCCGCAATATCCTGCGGCGTGGCTTCGCCGACCCCGGCTTGCTGCGAATCCTCGACAAGCATTACCTCGCCTTTCAGCAAAGCCTCGCCATCCTGGAAGGACGGCAATTCGCCTCGCAAGACCTGGACTCCCTGCACCATATCGCGGCGAATTACCGCCGTTTCGGTTTTCTTCACCGCATTTTCCTCCCCAATAACGCCGTGCTTTTCGGCAGCGTCAGACATCCCGGGGAAACCGGCCTCATCGCCCAGGCGCCGGTCTGGCTCCGCTGGCTGTTTTATTTCGACGATCCCGGCCAAATACGACTGTTCGAAGACGCGGATGCCGGAACGCATTTTTATTACACCCATCGCGACAACTGGCTCATCCTGGGTTTAAGCGAGGAAATTCTCAAGGACACCCTGGACCACTGGGACAGCCGGGCCAAACCGTTGGGGCCGCGGGTGGACGGCGATGCGGCGAGGGTGTACGCGGCGGTTCGGCCGGAGAGCGGGGGAGGTGATGCCATGGATGGCGGTAACGGGGCGGTCGACTCGGCCGCCGTGGGGGAGCCGGGGCATTTCGCCTTTGCCGATCCTTTTGCCGCCGCGACCGCGGAAATTGGCAAACTGGAGCATGAGGAGAAGCTCGACCACTATCGCTTGTTGATTCGCCCCATGCAGCCGGAGTTCGACGGCTGGGGGGTGTATGGCGAGGCGGGGGGAAGGGAGCTGTTCACCGCTAGCGGCAAATTGATGGAGACGGTGGCGGCGAAACTGCGCGGCATGGTTCCCCAACTTCAATATATGGCCGACTTTTCCGCCTTCTTCCGCGTGGCGCCGGACGTGATGGAAGCGTGGCGAATCAAATCCGCCCGCCTGGCGCGCGACGCCAGTTTTTCCGAGGACCGTTATCGGAGCGATCTGGCCTGGAAATGGCTGCACGACACCTGGTTCGCGAAAATGAACGGCGACGGCTGGCTGGGGGTGAAGGCACCGGTTTTGCCGAAGGAATTGATATATCCCCCTTTGCCGGTGGTGACCTTGGCCTGGGGTCTCCGTGACGGCGAGGACGCCGGCCAAACGGGCAAGGAGTTTAATCAAGCCCTGGATCGCTGGCTGGGCGGCGCGCGGAGCCTTGCCGGACCGGGGAGTGAATTGCGGGATTCCGAGCATTTCGGCGCGCATTTCCATGATAATTCAGAGGGAGTGGGGGGGGAATTGCGGTTGCCGCCGGTGATGGTGAATGGGGCGCGGCTGGTTTGGCAATTTTACCGGTCGGATCGGACCGGCTGGCTGGCGACGGATCCGGCGGGTTTACCTGCCAAAGCGGGGGAATTGAACTGGCCGAGCGGATCCCGGCCGGAGGTTGACGACGGTTGCGTTGCCACGGTGGGGAGCTGGCGGGTTACGCCGGTGTTTATGGATTCACTGGCGGATTGGTTCAGGGACCGCTATGCTACGTTACCCCCAAAGCGGCGTTTGGTAAAGGCCGACGCGGAAAAGCTGGACGACCTCGCCGACCATGCTCGCGAATTCTTCCAGTCCTTTCCGACCGGAAGCTTTGGCGCCAGCGCGAACGTAAAGGGAGACCGGGTGCTGTTCAAGGTGTTTGTCGCGAAGGGGGTGGGGGAGTGAGGACTTGCCCGAAGGCGGTTCACACGGCCGCCAATTCCCGGGATGGCGTCCTCGTAGGCGCGAAACTCCCGTTCCTCGGCAACGGCGAAAGTTTCGAAGAATTTTTCATAATCAACCTTGAGGCAACTCCGCAATTTCAGATCCGGAAACACGACGAAACGCCGCAACAACACATCCACAAGCTCGACCGAGCGCGGCGGCAGTCCCGATTTGAGAAGCGCGGTACGGGCGGGAATATCCTCCTTCAACAGGTAGTCCTTAAAATCCCCCCCCAGATAATCGGTCACGTAGGGTGTCCAGTAGGTGGGAGCCATCAGCTTCCAGCGAATTTTTCTCCTCCAGCCCCGGACTGGCACATAGAAAGTCAACAAATTGGCCAGCGTCTTGTTCATCACCCCTCCCTAATCGCCACATTCATGAACGCCAGCGGCGGGCAATTGCTCTCGTCGACAAACGCCAGCGGCGGATTGTGGCCGGCGCAATAACTCACTACCGGATTTTCCCCGAGTTCACGATTCAACTCAATATATAACCGGGCCCGCCCCGACTGCTTCACCCGCCGAATCGGTGCGCCGCCATTCTTGTCGCCAAGCGCCAAACAGCCCACCTCGCCAGCCACCGGCCGGAGTTCCCCGCTGACATTGGCAAATTCCAGCATCACCTTCGACCTGTCGCCGTCCACGAACCAGGCGTCCTGGTAATCCGGCGCCTTCCACGGCGCCTTCTTTCCGTACACCAAACCCAAAGCCGCCCGCGCCGCCCGTTCACCGATGACAATATTACCCGCCGCCGAATTGTGAATCCCGTCCGACAAACCCGCGTCCAAAGTGGGAATCACCGCCACGTTTTCGATGCCGTAAGCGGCTTCCCGCTGGGCTTCCCGCACCTGTCCCCACAAGAGGCTTTCCCCCGGCTTCGACACCCCGATGACCCGGTTCAACTGGCAGACGATAAGCGGCAAACCCGGCGCTTCCATAATCATGCGGAAATTATGGATAAATTCTTTGAAGACCTCGCCGTAGGACGCCGCCGCCCCCTCACGCCGGCAATCGGCATTCCCTTGGTACCAAATGCAACCCGCCACCGCGCCCGGGGGCGTCTCCGGCTTCGGAACCAGCCGGGGACCGCCGTCATGCAGACTGAAATTGGCGAAATCGTACAAGGAGGTCGCCGTCCATACCAGGGCCAGCAGATTGTCGAGGGCGGGGGAGGGCATGCCCTTCTTGCGAATGTGCCAATTCTCCAGGCCGGTTCCCTCCTGGGCTGCCGGAATCAGGCCAATCGGCAGGCCGGTCTCGCGCTGGAGCGCTTTCCCGAACGCCAGCCACGGCGAATGCGTGGCGGCGCCGCTCGAAAAGAAACGCGCGTTACGGAGTCCCGTTATGTCGTGAATCGGGTGGGAAGCCAGATTCCAGCGCTCGTTTTTCCTGAACATGTGCACGCCGAACTCCGGCGCGTCCTCCACCCAGCCGTGCCCGAAGCCGAGGGCATTGTCGTCGCCAGCTATCAGCCAGAGATCCCCGACCCCCAAATGCAGGATTTGGTCGCCGGCCAAACGCCAGGAATCGCCCCCGAGACGGAGACGCGTTTCGATGCGATAAGGACCTCCGGCCGGAACATTCTCCAGAACGTGGCGCCAATTCCGATCCGGCGTGGTGTCGGCGTCCTGCCAGTCGAGATGATCCGCCGGCGGCCGCTGGAAACGTTCGTCAATCAGGCGCACTTCCACCGTGCCGTTTCGTTCGGCTGGGTCCAGCCATGTGCCGGCGATGGGGATGTCGACGTTATTGTCGAGACGGCGCTGGAGAATCTGCCAGTCGGATGGGCCTTGGGTAATGCGCGCTCCGGCGAGGGCGGCTCGTTTCATGGGCTTCTCCCGTGGGGATGTGATTGACTATCGTTCGCAAAAATTCAAGTAACGATTATCGGCTTAAACGCGCGGCAACGCAAGCGAAGATGCCGGCGGTCAAACTCATTCGTTCCGGCCGGGCCTGCCGCTGGCGTCCGGGTCCTCGACCCCGGGCTCGGCCTGGTGCCGGCCGTAGAGAAGTTCGCGCCGCTCCCTCTTCAATTCGGCCAAGTGATGGAAGTAATGCTTCGTCTCCGCCACCACCACACCTGACAGGAAGACTAGGGCGATCAGGTTGGGGAAGGCCATCAGGCCATTGGTGATGTCGGCGATGGTCCAGACGAAATCCAGGGGCAGGAAGGGGCCGATGCCGACCACAATCACATAGAGAAGGCGATAGGGCAGAGTGGCTTTGACACCGAAGAGATAGGACAGGCAGCGTTCTCCGTAATAGGCCCAGCCGAGAATGGTGGTGAAGGCGAAGAGGACCAGGCAGACGGTAAGGATATAGGCACCGGATTGGGGATAGACGCTGGCGAAGGCGGCCTGGGTCATTCTCGCGCCTTTCACCTGGCCGGTCCAGGCGCCGGTGAGAATGAGGGACAGGCCGGTAATGGAACAAACCACCATGGTGTCGAGGAAGGTGCCGGTCATGGAAATGAGACCCTGTTCCGCCGGCCATTTGGTCTTGGCGGCGGCGGAGGCGATGGGGGCGGAGCCGAGGCCGGCCTCGTTCGAGAAAATTCCCCGGGCGACGCCGGAGCGGATGGCATTGGCGAATGCCGCCCCTCCGAACCCCCCGAGAACGGCGTGGCCATTGAAGGCGGAGGCGATAATCAGGTCGATGGCGGCGGGGATTTGGCTCCAGTGCATCAACATGATTCCCAAACCGAAGACGAAGTAGACGACCGCCATGAAGGGAACCACCGCCGAGGAGACGGAGGCGATGGACTTGAGCCCGCCCAGAACCACCGCCGCGACGACCAGGGCGAGGACGGCGCTGGACCAAATCGGGTCGATGCCGAAGGAACCTTCCAGGGCGTCCTTGATGGAATTGGCCTGGGTGGTGGTGCCGATGCCCATGACCCCGGCGGCGGCGCCGAAGAAGGCGAAGAGCATGGCGAGGAATTTGTATTTCGAACCCATGCCCATTTCGATGTAACGCATGGGGCCGCCGGACATTTCGCCCTTGGCGTCGACGATGCGGTATTTGATGGAGAGAAGGCCTTCGGCGTATTTGGTGGCGATGCCGAAGAAGGCCGCCGTCCACATCCAGAACAAGGCGCCGGGACCGCCGGCGGCGATGGCGGTGGTGACGCCGACGATGTTTCCCGTACCGATGGTGGCGGCCAAAGCGGTGCAAAGAGACTTGAAGGAACTGACGTCGCCTTCACCTTCATTGGGGGCGGTGAAGATGAGCCCGAGAGCCATCGGCAGTTTGGTGATCTGCAGCGCATTCAGACGGATGGTGAGGAGTAGACCGGTACCCATCAGCAGGATGAGCAAGGGCGCGCCCCAAATGACACTGTCGACGGTGTTCAAGAGTTCCAGGAAATTCTCCATTGGGTCTCCTTGCGGATTAAAACCGAAACAAAGCGAACTAAATGGTAAGGCCACACCATCCCCGGGAATCGCGGCCAGGTTCGTTCCGCGATCCCCAACGCAACATAACAGGCATTATCGGACATTATAGTGAAATGTTTTTTGGAGGAAACGATGAAAAAAATGCCGGGTTGCAAACCCGTCAAGCCCCTGCCAAATCCTGAACCGCCCGGTCGCCCCGGGGATCCCCGTGCGACCCCATGCGGATGGCCGGTTTGGTCTTGCCGTGGAAGTCGCTCCCGCAGGTCCATAATTCAATCCCCAAATCCCGGCACACTTCGGCCCAATGTTCCCGCGCCGCCGGATCATGGTAGCCGGAATAAACCTCGACCCCTAAAACGCCCGCCCGCATGATGTCCGGCAATTCAGCCTCGCGGCCCTGCAGGTAGGCGCCCGGATGCGCCAGGACCGGCACGCCGCCGGTGGAGCGAATCAATTCGACCCCGGAAGCCAAGGTCAGGAAATCGATCGGCACAAAGCCCGGTTTTCCGGGGGAACAATGGTCCCAGTAATAGTTCACGTAGGGATTGTCGGAGCGGGCGCCGCCGGGACGGTACGGCTTGAGAATGTCCGCCTGGACATTGTCGGGATGTTTCAAGGCGAACTCGGCTATCAGCTCCGGCGTGACGACTCCGCCGCCGGCCTCGGCGGCGGCGAGGAGTTCCGGCACGTCGAGACTCAGGCCTAATTCATTGGCGAAAACCAGGCGACGGAAGCCGGCCGCTTTCTCCTCCTGCCAAATGTGATCCCTCAGCCACTGGTAACGCGGATCCAGATGCCGGATGTGGTAACCCAGGATATGGAGAACCAGATCCCGGTAAATGCAGTCCAGTTCGACGCCGGGTATTACCGTCACCCCCGCCCCCCTGCCCGCCTCGATTGCCGCCTGGACGCCGCCGGTCGCATTGTGGTCGGTCAGGCTAATCGTGCCGACTCCCTCCTGGACGGCGATGGCGACCAGTTCCCCGGGGGAGAATTGCCCGTCGTCCGAGTGGGTGGAGTGCATGTGCAGGTCGATTTTCATTTACCCTTCCTTTTGGCCCTGAGGCCGTTCCAGTAATCGATGCGGCGTTTGATGTCCTTTTCGAATCCATAGGGACCGGGTTCGTAATAGGTTCTGCCTTGCAGCTTTTCCGGGAGATAATCCTGTCCGGAAAAACCGTCCGGGCTGTCGGGGTCGTACTGGTAGCCTTTGCCGTAACCGGCCTGCTCCATCAATTTGGTGGGGGCGTTTCTAATATGCAGAGGGACCGGATCGTTACGGGTCTTCTCCACATCCTCCCGGGCCGCCGCGTAGGCGGTGTAAAGGTGGTTCGACTTCGGGGCGGTGGCCAGGTACACCACCAGCTGCGCCAGCGCGTTATTGCACTCGGGCAGACCCAGAAAATGCACGGCGTCCTTGACGGCGGCGGCTTGCACCAGGGCGTTCGGGTCGGCCAGGCCGACGTCCTCGGAAGCGAAACGCATCAGTCGCCGGGTGATGTAAAGTGGTTCGGCCCCGCCTTCCAGCATGCGGGCCAGCCAGTAAAGCCCGGCCTGGGGATCGCTCCCGCGGAGACTTTTATGCAGAGCCGATATTAAATTGTACCATTCTTCACCTTTATTGTCGAAGCTGACGCGGCGCTGGGTGATGGCTTCCCGCATTAAATCCAGCCCGATTTCCTTAAGGCCACCCTGCCCCGGCGACGCTCCCGCGGCGGCTGTTTCGATGGCGTTCAGGGCGGTCCGGGCGTCGCCATTGGCGTAATTCACCAATAAATCCCGGGCGTCGGAGGTAAGCTGGAGGTTTTCTTTCCCCAGTCCCCTTTCACGGTCGGCAACCGCCTGGTCGATGATTTTGGCGATGTCGTCGTCCGACAACGCCTTGAGAATGTAGGTCCGGCATCGGGACAGCAAGGCGCCGTTAACCTCGAAAGAGGGGTTTTCGGTGGTGGCGCCGATGAGGGTGATGGTGCCGGCTTCGACATGGGGGAGGAAGGCGTCCTGCTGGCTTTTGTTGAAGCGGTGGATTTCGTCGACGAACAGGATGGTGCCGCCTTGATTGTTTTGCAGGCGTTCACGGGCTTCCTCGACGATGGCGCGGACTTCCTTGACCCCTTGCAGTACCGCCGAAAAGGTGATGAAGGTGCGTTTGGTGGTGTGGGCGATGACCTGGGCGAGAGTCGTTTTGCCGCTGCCCGGGGGTCCCCAGAGGATCATCGAGGGGATGACGTCCGACTCGATGCTTTTCCGAATCAACCGGCCCGGTCCCACCAGGTGCTCCTGGCCCTGGAATTCATCCAGGGTGCGGGGACGCATGCGATCGGCAAGGGGTGGGGTGGCTGGGGACATGACGAGGTCGCTTTCGATTAACAAACTTCGTATTTTGTTTAGCGGATTTGTTCAATGTTCGCCGCTGTTTTGGCGCGATTGAATTCCTTGTCGCTGGTTAAAATCAAACCACCAAGGCGCCTGGAGAGGGCGACAACCATTACATCGGCGAGCGATAG
>JAVBRG010000091.1:0-8986 GCA_031548195.1 Planctomycetota bacterium
TGGGGGCAAGCCCCCAGACCCCCTACCAAATACGTGGCGTTTGGGGCGGCCCACTTTGCATTCGCTACCGCTTCGGCGGCCCGGACGCAAAGACGCGCCTTGCGGCGCTGTTTGCTCAATAAGGAAGGGCCGCGTTAACGAGTTTCCATGCGTTTTTACCGAATGTTGGATTGCACCTTTAATAACGCGGCCCATAACCGCGTTTCATAACCGCAATACCGCAATACCGCAATACCGCTTAACCGCGCACCGCTATTTGACTTTTTGATCAACCGCACAAAACAGGGGGGCTGATTGCGCCCCCCTAGAACCCCCGCAACCAGCGATTCCGCTGGACCAGTCACGCAAAGCGTAAAAGAAACGCCATCCTTTTCAATCCTTGGAAACATAACCAAGCCCGGGAGAAATCATGAGACTCGCAAACCGAAAAGCCGCCGTCACCGGCGCCGCACAAGGAATCGGACTCGCCCTCGCCGAACGACTCGCCTACGAAGGCGCCGACCTCTGCATCCTCGACATAAACCTCCCCGCCGCCGAAGAAGCCGCCGATAACCTCGCCCGAACCTTCGGAAGAAAAGTCGGCGCCGTAAAAGTCGACGTCACCAACGAAGACTCCGTACAAGAAGCCCTCAAACTCACCTCCGAAGCCATCGGCGGCCTCGACCTCCTCGTAAACAACGCCGGCGTACTAAAAAGCCACTACCTCCCCGATTTCCCCAAAAAAGACTGGGACTTCGTACTCAACGTCAACCTCACCGGCGCCTTCCTCTGCGTAAAACACGCCGCCAAAATCATGCTCGACAACAAAACCACCGGCTCCATGATCGTCATCGCCTCACGCTCCGCCAAAAGAGGCGGACTCTGGAACCACGCCTACTGCGCCTCAAAATTCGGCGTCATCGGCCTCGTACAATGCGCCGCCCTCGACCTCGCCCCTCACCACATCCGCATCAACTGCATCTGCCCCGGAAACGCCCTCGACACCCCCCTCTGGAAAGACCTCGCCGTACAATACGCCAAAAAATACAACGAAACACCCGAACAAGTACTGGAACGCTACCGGAAACGCGTCCCCCTCGGAAGAGGCTGCGACGTCCAGGATATCGCCAACCTGACCACCTTCCTCGCCTCCGAAGAAAGCTCCTACATGACCGGTCAAGCCATCAACCTCACCGGCGGCGAAATCATGTCGCCGTGAAACAACCTGAAGTTTTACACAACTTCGCATAATTACGCCTTGGCAATCGTCATGAACGGGAGGTATACTGCATTATAGACCCTCGGTATACCAAACCCTCCACGTCGTCCCGACGGAAAGGCCCGTTCATGACCCCAAAAGAAAACCTCCTCTCCCTCCTCCACCGCAACGGCTATCGCACCGCCCCCGTCTATTTCGAACTCTGCCCCAGCCTGACGGAAAAATTCAAACTTGTCGCCCGGGACCACAACATGCCCGACGCCACGCCGGAGGAATACTTCGGCACGGAATTCTTCCCCTTCGCCGACGTCCCCGGTCCCAAATGCGCCGAACGGGGCGAAATCGATTGGCGCCAATACTTCCCCGACGGCATCAAACCCGACGCCTTCTTCGACCACGACTACGGCATCGGCCACGAACCCGGTTCCGAAGCCGCCATGCACATGACCTACATGCGCCACCCCATGGCCCTCTTCGATTCACTCGAACAAATGCAGGCCTACCCCTGGCCGGATTGGAAAAACTCCGACCCCTCCGCCGCCAAAAGCCTCGTCGACACCATCCACGCCCGCGGCAAAGCCGCCAAGGGTTTCATGCAAATGACCGTCTGGGAAATAGCCTGGTATCTCCGCGGCATGGAAAACCTGATGGCGGACATGATGGAAGACGACCCGAAAGCGGCGTACCTCTTCGACATGGTCACGGAACGGGCCTGCCAGTGGGCCAGATACTACGCCATGGCAGGGACGGACGTCCTTTTTCTCGGCGACGACGTCGGCATGCAGCACACCATCATGATGTCGCCGGAACTGTACCGCACCTGGATTCGCCCCCGCCTCCGGCAAGTGGTCGACGCCGCCAAGGCGGTCAACCCGGATATCGTCATCGACTACCACTCCTGCGGCTTCGTGACCCCGCTAATCGACGATCTCATCCAGAGCGGCATCGAAGTCTTGAATCCGGTCCAGCCCGAATGCATGGACTTCAAGGAAATCCACGCCGCCTACGGCGACCGCCTCTCCTTCCGCGGCGTCATCGGCACCCAAACCACCATGCCCTTCGGGACCCCCGCGGAAGTGAAAAAAGCCGTATGGCACAATCTCGACATCGCCGGCCCCAAAGGGGGACTCTTCGCCATGCCCACCCATCTCCTGGAACCGGAAGTCCCCTGGGATAACATCGAGGCGTATGTCGCGGCTTGCAAGGAATACGCCAGCGCCGGGGTTTAACCGGCCTTTGAACGCATCCGGTTTTCATCATGGTTTAAGGAGAAAAAATGCTAAAACACCTGCTTCTGGCAAGCGCTTTCGCCATATCCGCCCTGTTCTGCCCCCAACCAGCATCGGCCGGCGAAAAACTGGTCCTGGGATTCATCGTCAAACAACCCGAGGAGAATTGGTTCCAGTCCGAATGGGTCGGCGCCGACCGCATCGCCGCCAAGTACAATTTCGAAGTGATGAAAATCGGCGGCGCCGACGGCGAAAAAACCTTGAACGCCATCGACACCGTCGCTGCCCGCGGCGGCAAAGGCTTCGTCATCTGCACCCCTGACGTCAAACTCGGCCCCGCCATTATGGCCCGGGCGAACAGCCACGGCATGAAAGTGATCACCGTCGACGACCGGCTGGTCGACGCCTCCGGCAAACCGCTCGCCGAAGTGCCGTATGTGGGGCTTTCGGCCTATAAAATCGGCAATCTGGTCGGCCAGGCGATCTATGACGAAAGCAGGCGGCGGGGCTGGAAGGCGGATGAGTCGGGAGTATGCGTGGTGACTTTCGACGAACTGGAAACAGCCCGCGAACGCACCTCCGGCGCGGTGGACCGCCTGTTGGAACTGGGCTGGCCCAAGGACAAAATATTCTACGCCCCCCAACGCACCACCGACATTCCCGGCGCTTTCGACGCCGCCAGTGTCCTGATGACCCAGCACCCGGAAATCAAGAACTGGGGCGCCTGCGGCCTCAATGACAATGCCGCCCTGGGAGCGGTCCGGGCCATGGAAGGCCGGGGCCTGAAGGCGGAAAATATCATCGGCGTCGGCCTGGGCGGGGCGGAATGCAAGGTCGAACTGGAAAAGACCCAGCCCACCGGCTTCTACGGGTCCATCTTCATCTCCGCCATCACCCACGGCACCCTTCCCACCGAAATGCTTTACGACTGGGTGGTGAACGGCAAGGAACCGCCCCTGGACACCCGCACCGCCGGCACGCTCATCACCCGGGATAATTTCCGCGAAGTCTACAAAGACGCGGGCATGGATTAAACTGATCCGCGACAAGCCCTAACGGGCGGTAAAGCCAGCCGAATCGCGGCAGGACAACCCCGCCCCAAAACACCCTCGGGGCAATCCTTCGAAAGGATTGCCCCCCATTTTTTTTCTTTTTTTACGCCTACAGCAACGAAAACCGTAAAAAACAAAAATTAAAAATGCGGTTTTAGGGGTTTGTAAGGGAAATTACGTTCTTTTTTCGATTAGCCTCGAGATCAGTCGATGTTTTCATTATTTTCGAAAACGAAAATGAAACAATAAACAATAAAAAAGAAAAAATTAGTAAGAATAAGGTTGACAAAAAAAACAACTGGTGGTAAGCTGTTTATACTACTAAACGATTAGCTGAAACAACGCCACCGCCTAGTGTTTTATTTATGCAAGCACTGGCGGTTTCCCAACGCCATTACTCCGCATCCCTTCACTCGCTTGACCGACGCAGAATAAACTGCATCCCTAACCAACCTTACCGTCTGAAGTTATTTGGCTTGTCCGGGCTGCCCGGGGTTATTAAAGGCCAGCGACTTTCACCTTGCTGGCGCCGCCGAAGGCGCAGCCGGGTTTTTGAACTCATCCGTAAAATATGCGAACCGCCGCGATCCGGTTCGGGATCCATCCCGCCGCCAGCCGTTTTCGGGCGATCCCTCTCCGGGTCGCCCGGACACCGGCGGGGCGATGATTCCGGCTCCGGCGGAGGCATTGGGAGAATGGCGAACATGAGCAAGGAAAAGGTGTTCATCGGCTGCGACAACGCAGGTGTGGCGTTCAAGAACGATATCCGGAAGTTCATCGAAACGCTCGGCTACGAAGTGGAGGACCTGAGCGTTCCGGGAACGGACGACCCGACC
This sequence comes from Planctomycetota bacterium, assembly GCA_031548195.1. Lineage (GTDB taxonomy): Bacteria > Planctomycetota > SZUA-567 > SZUA-567 > SZUA-567 > JAJBSZ01. The sequence continues at coordinate 4,316 of JAVBRG010000091.1, forward strand.
CCCTACGCGGATGTCGCCGAACGGGTGACGGAGCGGATCGCCGCCTCCGGCTTCAAGCTGCGCGGGGTATTGATTTGCGGCACCGGCATCGGCATGGCCATCGCCGCGAACAAGGTGAAGGGCATACGCGCCGCCCAGGCCCACGACACCTTCTCGGCCGAACGCGCCGCCCTTTCGAACGACTGCCACATCCTCACCATGGGCGCCCGGGTCATCGGCGTCGAACTCGGCAAGAAGATCGTCAAGGAATGGCTGGGGCTCAGGTTTGTGCCGGGCCCCTCCTCCGAGAAAATCGAGGCTATCATGCGGCTTGAGGCCAAGGGGTGCTGAACGAGGCACTAGGGATATTTTCCCGTATTATATCATAATAAAAGGAGCGAAAATCATGCAGCGATTCATCAACGATCCGTCCAAGGTGGTCGATGAAATGATCCTGGGTTTCCTCAAGGCCCACAAGGAGATCGTGACCTCGACAGACAATCCGCGCGTCGTCAAATCGGTGCACGCTCCGGTCAAGGGACGGGTCGGCATAGTTACCGGCGGCGGCAGCGGTCACAAGCCGGCCTTCATCGGCTATGTCGGCAAAAACATGGTCGACGCCGTCGCTATCGGCGAAATCTTCTCCTCCCCCACCGCCAAGTCGTTTTACGACGCCATGCGCGCCGCCGACGGCGGCGCCGGGGTGGCCTGCCTCTACGGCAATTACGCCGGCGACAACATGAATGTGAAAATGGCCCGGGAAATGGCCGAAGAGGACGGCATCAAGGTCATGACCGTGGTCGCGAACGACGACGTCCCCTCCGCCCCCAAGGATCAAATCCAGAAGCGCCGCGGCGTGGCCGGGGAAATATTGATGTGGAAGGCCGGCGCCGCCCGCGCCGCCAAAGGCGGCTCCCTCGAGGAAGTCATCGCCTCGGCGAAGAAGGCCATCGACAACACCCGTTCCATCGGCGTCGGCCTCACCCCCTGCACCATACCGGAAGTCGGCAAGCCCAATTTCCAAATCGCCCCCGGGCATATGGAACTGGGCATCGGCCACCACGGCGAACCCGGCATCGAAGTCACCGAGCTGAAAACCGCCGACACCGTCGCGAAAATGATGGTCGACGTCATTGTCCCGGACCTTCCTTTCAAGGGCGGGGACGAGGTGGTGGTGATTCTCTCGGGTCTCGGCGCCACGCCGGTGATGGAATTGTACATCCTCTACAACAAGGTCGAGGAACTCCTCAAGGAAAAGGGCATTAAGGTGCACCGCTCCTACGTGGGGAATTATTTCACTTCGCTGGAAATGATGGGGGCGACCCTGTCGGTGATGAAAGTCGACGGCGAATTGAAGGAACTTATCGATTTGGACTGCGACTGCATGGGCCTTACCCAGTTCTAAAAGGGGAGAAAGATGGCGTCATTTCCGAAGAAAGACGGCGTTCCGGTGGTGGGCGCCCTGGTGAAAACCATTCGCGAGAACAAGGAATACCTGAGTGAAATCGACGGCGCCATCGGCGACGGCGATCACGGGATAAACATGAACAAGGGCTTCGCCCTTTACCAGGAGCGGGCCAAGCCGGGCGAAGGCGACCTGGGGACGGCGATGAAGGATCTCGGGCGGATTCTCATGACCGAGATTGGCGGTTCCATGGGTCCGATTTACGGTAAGTTTTTCAGCGAGATGGCGAAGGCGGTGGCGCCGGTCGAAACGGTGGACGCGGCCGTTTTCGCGAAAATGCTTAGGGGCGCCGTGGCCGGCGTCCAGGGTCTGGGCGAGGCGAAGGTGGGCGACAAAACGATGTTGGACACGCTCATCCCCGCGACCGAGGCGTTCGAGAAGGCCCAGGCCGCCGGGGCCGATTTCCCCGCCTGCCTGGACGTAATGGAAGCAGCCGGCAAGGCCGGCTGGGAGAGCACGAAGGACATGGAGGCGAAGATCGGCCGGGCCAGTCGTCTCGGGAAACGTTCGGTGGGGGTTCTGGACGCCGGCGCCACGTCCTGTTGGCTGATTCTCAAGTCGCTTGCCGACAGTATCCGGCCGCTCCTGAAGGCATAGCCGGCGCGGAGCGCCCCGTAAGGGAGAGGGACTCGCATGCTTGCGGAAACGCGCCGAAGAAAGATGCTGGAGCTGATTCAGGAGGAGGGGTCGGCGAAGGTCGCGGTTTTGAAGCACCTTTTCGCCGTCAGCGAACCCACGATTCGCCAGGATCTCGCCAAGCTGGAGGAGGACGGCTTCGTGATTCGCCGGCACGGCGGGGCTTTCCTCAAGACCATTCCCCGGCAGGTGGGGGCCCTGTCCCTGCAGCATTCCGTCAACATGGGGTTGAAGGAAAAGCTGGGCCGGCGGGCGCTCGATTTCATCGCCGACGGGGAATCGATAATTCTTGACGCCGGCACCACCACCACGGAAATCGCCAAACATCTGCAGTACCGCGACAACTTGAACGTCATTACTTCGGCCGTGAACATTTCCCTTTTGCTGGGGTCCGGCTTCAACACCCACGTCATCCTGACCGGCGGCGAGTTCAAACCCCCGACCTTGTCCCTGACCGGCGGGCAGGCGGCGAAGTTTTTCGACAACACGGTGATGGCGAGCAAACTGTTCCTGGCCGTCACCGGGATTTCGGAGGAGGGGATACTTACCTATCCCGGCCTTTCGGACATCGCGGTGAAACAGGCGATGATATCGGCGGCGCAGGAGGTGTTTCTGGTCGCGGATTCGAGCAAGATGGGTAAGGTGGCCTTTGCCGCCCTGGGGAGCGTCGAACTGGTGGACCACATCATCACCGACGCGGGTCTACCGGAGCGGTTCCGGAGTTTGTTCGAGGGGCTGGGGGTGGACGTGATCATCGCCGAATGAGGCCGGGGTCAATCGGCGATGATCACGTCGACGCCTTTGGCTTCGAAGAGTTCGATGTATTTTTGGGGGATGCCGGCGTCGGTAATCAGGTGGTGGATGAGTTCGATGCCGCCGAGGGAGGCGAAGGCGACTTTGCCCATTTTGGTGGAATCGGCTACCAGGAACACCTCCTTCGCCGCGCCGACCATGGCTCTTTTGACCGGAATGTCGGCGAGGCCGGGGTAGGTGAGGATGCCGTCGTCGGAGATGCCGGTAACGGCCAGGAAGAGTTTGCTGACCATGATGGATTTGTCGAAAAATTGCGCCGCCTTTTCGCCGGTGACCGACAGGGTGGGGGGCTTGAACTCTCCGCCGGTGAGCATGACGTTGACGTTGAACTTTGAACCCAGGGTGAGAGCGATATTGATGGCCGAGGTGACGACATGCAGGTTTTCGACGTTTTCCAGGTGATTGGCGATTTCGGTGATGGTGGAGCCGGCGTCGAGGATGATTGAGTCGCCGGAATGGATGTACTGGGCCGCCTTGGCCCCGAGCAGAGCTTTTTTGTCCATGTTCTGGCGGTGCTGCAGGGACATGCTCTTCACTTGATTGGGAATGGTTTTCAGAAAAGCTCCGCCGTGCCGTCGGACCACGAAGCCGTCCTCCTCGAGCTTGTCGAGGTCCTGGCGGATGGTGGGTTCGGTTACGGAGAACAGCTCTTTCAGGTCGGCGACTTTGGCGTGTCCCTCTTCCTGAATGAGATCGAGTATTTTCCGGCGGCGTTGTTCAGGCAGCATTGAAAACTCCCTTGCAGAGCGGCGGACAAGAATTGCCGCCACCTATCAAGGTATATGGCAAAGGTGGGCTTGTCAATTGCGAGTTTTTGGGAAAAGGAAAAAGAACGCAAAAAAAGTCCAAAAAATCCGTGCCTCAATCTCCGCCTTAACGAAAAACGGCGGCGAAAAACATGCCGAAGCCTACACCCCGGCCCGATGCCCGGGCCGCCGGGATAACGGTGGGGGGAGGGGTCAGGCGCAACCGGGTTCGGAGACGCGATTCACAAAGGTTTTTATAAGAAAATTCGCTATTTTCGTGGCCGTAGCCCCGGGGTTTCTTCCCGGGCCGGAAAGGAACAAGTCATGTCCAGTCAAACCAATTCGGACCTCGCGGTCTATTCCAAAAAACCGCTTCTGGACCGAATACTCCCCTATTTGATCATCGCGCCGGCTCTCCTCATCACCATCGGCATTCTCTACCCCTTCTTCACCGCCATCTGGTATTCCCTCACCGGCATTACCCTGATGAACGTCCAGAATTACAAATTCGTCCTCTTCCGCAACTGGTCGCGGATGCTTACCAATCCCGAGTTCTGGCATGCGGTCTGGGTCACCGCCCGCTACGCCTTCTGGGCGACCGGCCTGGAAATGCTTCTGGGTCTCGGAGTGGGCCTCCTCATCTGCAAGAAAACCAATTGGTTCACCTCATCCCTCCGGGTCTGCCTGGTGTTCCCCCTGATGATCGCGCCGGTCATCGCCACCATCATCTGGCAATTGATGACCAATACTTCCGTCGGCATTCTCGAAAAATTCCTGAATATCTTCGGTATTTACGGCTTCCCCTGGGCCGCCGACGCCCGGACCGCCATGTTCACCGCGGTCCTGATTGACGTCTGGGTCTACACCCCCTTCATCATCGTCCTGGTGGTGGCCGGCATCAACTCCCTCCCGAAATCCCCCTTCGAAGCCGCGCAAGTGGACGGCGCCAGCGCCTGGTTCACCTTCAAGAACCTGACCCTGCCGATGTTGAAGCCTTTCCTTTACATCGCCCTGATTTTCCGGCTGATGGCC
>JAVBRG010000068.1:0-4797 GCA_031548195.1 Planctomycetota bacterium
ACCAGCCCGTTAAAAAAGTCGTTTGTCTTCGATTTGGGCTGTTAGTTTCTAACTACGAGGCAAAAAAATTAACCAAATATGGGCATTTTGGCGTTTTTTTTGGCCTAAGTATTTCTAACCTACCAGCCGAAAGCGGCGACAATGGACTTTGTTACCGGCTGATAAGCACAAGTCCGGTCAAAAAGAAACCCGAGTATCGATTTCCGTCGAAGCCCTGACAAAATCCTCCTGACAAGGCAAAACCAGCTTTTCCTTTTGGGGGAAAGTCGCGTCATAAGCGTCCAAGCCGGACATATCCGGATAAAGGGCGGCGCTAAAATGCACTTGTCCCTGCGCGTCGTCAAGCGCCCCGTCGAACAGCGGCAAGGCCATTATCCCGGTGTAATACTTGCCGTCCGGCATGGCTATCCCATACTTCTTCGCCCCGATAAATCCATAGGGTTCGTAATGATACGGAAAGCCGCCAATGATAATCGCTCGTTGCCCCGCATCCCTTGCCGCCTGGATGGCGTGGGTTATGAGCGCCCGCCCCAAGCCCTTTCGATGCAGGTCGGGATGAATGCTGACCGGTCCGAACGACACCACCTCGACCGCGGAGCCATCCTGGCGAATCACTTGGGAACGGGTATGAAATATGCTGCCGACCAACCGCCCGTCCAACTCGATGACAAACGACAATTCAGGGAGGTAGTCGCGGTGCTTGCGAAGTGTGTGGACCAGGAAATGCTCGTCGCAGCCGGGAAAGTAAAGGTTCCAAAACGCCTCGCGGGTCACCTCCTCGGCAAGGCGGTAATCGTCAGGTTGCTCATGTCGAATGGTAATAACCATCATATCGCCTTGGATGGTCTTATATGCCTACCGAATAAAAAGCGCGCCCGTTCAATTATCCTTCTTGATGTGCAGGGCTGATTTTGCAAACTCGTCCAGAGATTCGCACTCTCTCGCCAATCCGTACAATTGACGAAGTTTGTCGTAATTTTTTTCCGAAAGAACGGCCTTGCGTACCGGCTGGGTAATCAAACCATAACGGAAAACGATAAATTCACATAGAAGCTCCGCATAGCCTTCGGCTTTACCTTCGGCTTTACCTTCGGCTTTACCTTCGACTCGACCCTCCATCCTTAATTCTTCCGCAGATGATCTGGCCATAATGATAGCCTCCTCTCTATCGGTGAATTTACTGAAAATATTTTCCAGGGTGTCGGTTACCGACGGGATTTTATATCGTTCCATGACATAAATCATCAAGGTTCGTATCCAATCACGAATCCGCCGATCCGTTTGCGCTTCCAGCATCATGTCGACCACCGTGTCAAGCTCCTTCTTCATGGTTCCAAGGGGAACTGCCCGCAAAGTGGTCAAAAAAGCACGAAGAACCGGGGAGCCAACAATTTTTTCCGGCGTCAATGCCGGCAAATCCACCAGGTACAAGGGATACTGCAAGAGCGGTTCCAACAGTCCCGGCGGGCTTTCGACCAGGTCAGCCATGCGGGGAAAATACCGCCACGGTTTAATCCCATTATACAGGACAACCGCCGCGGGATAAGGGAAATATGCATCGCCTTCACCACTTTTTTTACCCTTGTTTTCCCGCAACCGCATCTCGAATTTTTTCATGAAATACTGCAGGATGCGAAACGCCATCAATGGATCCGGGGAAGACTGGTGCTCGAGAATAATATGGACTTCGCTGCGTCGGGGGCTGTTTTTGAAAGTAGTGGCGTAACAGAGGTCACTCAGATAAGCGGATAATTCCTGGTCAACCGAATCGGTCGACTCTAAAACAAGATGGTCGAGGTCGAGTAGTCCAGAGAAACTCGCCGGTGTATAATTGCCTATCAAACTGGCGGCGACATCAGTTGCCGACAAAAAATTCTTCACAAACCTATCGTGCAAATGGGCAATGTGGTTTTTTCCCATGCCACTCCGGTTCGCTTTTTGTCCCAGAATCAAATAAGGGAAGATGAATCGGACGCCGGATCGGACAGACATCTGAACTCGCGCTCCCCTCCCCTAAAACTCCACATCCTTCAATTCCGCGTCCCGCACCGGCGCGTCAATATAATAACCGCTCTCCAAATACTCCTTACCCCTCCCATAGCGACTGCCGGTAAGATCCTCGACCTCCACCGAATACCCCGGCGGCGGACTGTCATAACCCATGAAGGACTTCGGACTCAAATTGAAATAAACCCCGTGATTGTCCGCATTGCGATCGCGAATATAACTGAGGCTCATTTCAAAGGTGTCCATGTCGCGGAACAGGGTAACCCGGTATTTGTTGAAGCCGTGACGGACGCCGTCCCGCGTCGTTTCCCAGTCCGGCTGGGTATCCTTCCATTCATACGAAACGGCGCCTTCCAAGGCATAATGGCTGCTGTCGTTCCAGAGTTTGGTACGGACCGCCAATTGCGTCTGGGACGACGCGGCGGAAGCCGGACGGCCGCCGGTGCCGTCACTGGCGGCGTAATGATACTGGCTCACGTAAGCGCGCACCCGGTTGTTGATCCGCCAGTCCGCCGAGACAATCGCCCGGTCGACCTTGCTGTCGTCCAGGTCGTAAACAATGTTCCCGGACAAAGCCAGATTTTGTGTGGGACGATAAGTCAAATCGGCGGTTACCTCGGAATAATTGTTGTTCGGATACTTGACCACCTGATTGGCGCCGTCCTCGCGATTGCTGTATTTGTAAACCCCGACATTCAAGTCCATCACGTTGCGGTGCTCGGTCTGACCGGAAGCGTCGACCCCGCCGGTGCGGGCCTGCAATTTGTTGTGCATCTCGAAGCCGAAACGCCGCTCGCGATAATAATTGTCGTAGGAGTCGACCTGATAGGTCTTTAGGGGATCAAACGTTGGCTTGGTGTTTTCCTTATAGGAGACGACCGGCTCGGTGATGAGGCGCATATTATCCTCGGGACCGAAATAGGTGTACATCCTGGTCGACAAATCGACCCCGAACGGCACCGCCGCGACAAATTCTCCCGAGCCGTCCTCCCGCAGCTGATTAGGGGAAAATACATTTTTACGGGAATACAGGAAAGGATAGGGATTGGTTTCGTTTTCGTACATCGCGAACATTTCTTCCGGCGTATAAGTCGTCCCCTGGGTTTTGGAATAGTAAGCGGTGCGCAAACCCACCCAGGGCTTCAATACCACGCCGCCCAACTGCAAAGGCGCCTCCAGCTTCGCCTCGTTAAAGGCCCGGAAATAGGCGCCGTAATTATCCTTGTCGGCCAAACCGCTGTCCGCCAAACCGCTGGCGGTGTTACGCTGGAATAAACCGCCGGGATATTGATACGCCTGATAATCTGCGTCACTAGTGAACGGCACCTGGTTCCAATTGTTATATTTGTACTCGTCGGAATCGTAATGCCGGTTGATGAATCCCAAACGGAAATCGTTCTTGAAAATAAAGGGCGAATCGCCAATCCGCATGCCCGGGACGGTCAGCCGCGCCTCCGGCATATAGTCGGCCTGGTTCATCCATTTGTTGGACATCCGGCCGGAAGCGACAAACTCCAGTTCCCATTGTTCACCCAAACGCCGCACATTTACGCCGTTCTCCGGCTCCTTGTCGTTCCAGTAACGGGTCGGGTCGAAAGTCTTCAGGTAATCGCGGTCGTGATACAAATGCGCCTGGGCGCGGATGTCCCAGAGATCGTTAAGCCGCTGGTAATGCTCCCAATCGACCGCCCAGCGGAAATCGCCCTGGTAATGCGTCGGCTGCCAGCCGGTGGAGTCCTTCCAAATCCGGCTTTCATATTTTTCATAGGCGTTTTCGTTGTCGCGGCTGTCGGACAAAAACGCCTCCCACACCCCGTACAGCTTCAGCTTGCCCAACGATTCGTTGAAGCCGGTGTGATAAGTCGTCTCGACCCCGACGCCGATGCCTTGCCGCGAATACAAATCGAAGTCGAAAATCAGCTTGTCGCTGCGGATATAGGCGTTGGGGCGCTCCTTCAGCCGCCAGCCCCACTGGGACTGGACAAACAGGCCGTAATCGCTGGTGCTCCCGCCGGTAACCCGCATCCAGGGCCAGTCGTACTGCAAATCGCGAATCAGGTAAGGGAAATACAAAACCGGCACCCGGCCGACCCGGACGGTATTGTGATAAGCTTCAATCTTCTCGCCCTGACGGTAGAGGGCGGCCGGAGTATGGAAATACCAGTGCGGCCGCGCGAACGCGTCCGGCGTGACCAGGGCGTCAATCAATTCGAACGTGTTCTTGTCGTGGGCGCGCAACTCCCCGGCCTGCACATACATCCGCTTCAATTCACCCGCGCCCTGCCCCGGCGTCGCGTCGTTGATGGATTTGGTGTTGCGCATTTCGGTCGAGGGCTGATCGTCAAGGAAATCGCGGACCGGCAGTTCGACATTGCCGCGGTCCATGCGCACGCGGATGTTCTTGGCCAAGCCCTTCCATTCCTGGTAGTTGAAGGTCAACTGGTCGCAATAAAAGGCGTTGCCGGTAGCTTCGTCGAAGAGAACGTCACCTTCGGCGTAAATTTCCTGCAGCTCGACATTAAGCACCATGTTTCGGGCGGAAATGGTGAGTTGCGGTAAAATCACCACCGCATAATTACGGAGAATCGCGACCCGGTGCCCCTCTTCATCCTCCTCCCAATCCAGCATCCCGCCCTTGAAGTCGATCCCCTCCCCCAACAAACCGCCGCCGTTACCCCCGCCCCCCAGGATACCGCCCCCTCCACCCCCGCTCGTAACAGACGCTCGCGAGCCAATCCTGTTACCATCGCCCGGATTGCACCCCGGCGTTCCTGCCAACGCCCAGGCGCA
>JAVBRG010000001.1:0-70832 GCA_031548195.1 Planctomycetota bacterium
GGGGGCGACGGCGGACGACATGGTGGAGGCGGCGCTATTGGCGATGAAAATGGCGCCGCTGGGGAAGTGATGAGCAGCGTTTTAGGCAGCAGTTGTGCTGTGGTATTTATAGAGTAAATACCCGGACCCTTTTCAACCACAATGGAGACAGACAATGGAAGCATTGGGCTTGATTGAAACCAAAGGACTGGTCGCGCTTATCGAGGCGTCGGACGCCATGGTCAAGGCCGCCCGGGTGAAACTGGTCGGTTACAAGCAAATCGGCGGCGGCCTGGTGACCGCCATGGTCAGGGGCGACGTCGCCGCCTGCAAAGCCGCCACCGACGCCGGCGCGGCTGCGGCGCAACGCATCGGCGAACTCGTTTCCGTGCATGTCATTCCCCGCCCTCACGGTGATTTGGAAGACATCTTCCCCATCAAAATGACGGGCAGCATCGACGGTTAGGGCGGGGCTCCGGAACCAATAAACCCGGCTTCACCGGCGCGGGACGTCACCGCGCCGGTGGTGCGCGGGTGGTGCGGGTGGGCGCCGGCCGCCCGGTCATTCCCCGGCGGTGATTTTTTCGAGCGGCAAACACAACTTTCTATGGCTGGGGACGCGTATGAAACTTGCCGTCGTCATTGGACAGGTGGTGTCCACGGTGAAAAGCAGCGGGCTGGGTCAGGAGCGGCTGCTCCTGGTCGATTTTATCGGCCCCGAGGGGAAGCCCCAGAACGAAACGCATGTCGCGGCCGACGACATCGGCGCCGGGAACGGCGAATGGGTGCTGGTCGTTCAGGGCAGTTCCGCCCGTAAAACCATCAATAACGAAGCGCCCGTGGACATGAGCGTCGTCGGCATTGTCGACGAAGTGGTGCTGCGGGACAAGGTAGTTTTTCATAAATAGGCTGGAATGCCGCATTGGTACGACGCTCTCGCTGTCGCACAGGCACGCATAGGAGTGAACTGTGGATATCAACGCACAAGAGGTCGAACGCATCGTTCGCATGGTGGTGGCGTCAATGCACGGCGGCTCGTCGCCGAGCGCCGGCCGGTCGGCGCCGAGCGCCCCCGGAATTTTCCACGAGCTTGACGACGCCGTCGCCGAAGCGCGCGCCGCCCAGAAGGCGTACAATTCCGTGGTGGTGCGGAAAAACGCCGTGGCCGCCATTCGCCACGCCGGCGAAAAGCACGCGCGGGAGCTGGCGGAACTAGCGGTCGCCGAAACGGGCATGGGCCGGGTCGACGACAAGTTCGCCAAGAATGTTTTCCAGGCCCGTTTCACGCCGGGTCCCGAGTGCCTCCACCCCGAGGTTGTGACCGGAGACCAGGGCCTGACCCTGATTGAAAACGCCGCTTGGGGGGTCATCGCCTCGGTGACACCGTCCACCAATCCGGCGGCGACAGTCATCAATAACGCCATCAGTATGATTTCGGCCGGGAACACGGTGGTGTTCGCCCCGCATCCATCGGCCAAGAAGGTGTCGCAACGGGCCATTTCCATCCTTAACGAAGCCATTGTCCAAGCCGGCGGCCCGGCCAACACCTTGACCACGGTCGAGACCCCGGACATCGAAACGGCCCAGCGCCTGTTCAAGTATCCCGGCATCAACCTGCTGGTGGTGACCGGCGGCGAAGCGGTGGTGCACACCGCCCGGCAGCACACCGACAAGCGGCTTATCGCCGCCGGGGCGGGGAATCCCCCCGCGGTGGTCGACGAAACAGCGGACCTGATCAAGGCGGCCAAGCACCTGGTCTACGGCGCCTCATTCGACAACAATATTATTTGCGTCGACGAAAAGGAAATCATCGCCGTCTCCTCCATTTGCGACCGGCTCAAGACGGAAATGCAGAAGCACGGCGCAGTGGAATTGACGGCGGATCAGGCGAAAAAGCTGGTCCCCATTCTCCTCAGCAAAGTAGACGCAAACGGCAAGGGTTCGGTCAGCCGCGACTACGTGGGCCGGGACGCGGCAAAAATCGCCAAGGCGATCGGCTTGGACGTGCCGGCGGACACCAAGCTCCTGTTTGTGGAAACGGGGCCGGATCACCCCTTCGCCGTGACGGAACTGATGATGCCGATTATTCCAGTCGTCCGCGCCGCGAACGCGAATGAAGCCATCGATCTGGCGGTCAAGCTGGAAGGCGGCTGCCACCACACCGCCTCCATGCATTCATTGAACCTGGATAACCTCGACCGCATGGCGAACGTCATCAACACCAGTATTTTCGTGAAAAACGGCCCCTGCATCGCCGGTCTGGGCTTTGGGGGCGAAGGCTGGACCTCGATGACCATCTCCACCCCCACGGGCGAAGGGGTCACTTCCGCCCGCACCTTCGTGCGGCTCCGCCGCTGCGTTCTGGTCGACCATTTCCGTATAGTGTGATTCGAACAGGGACCCTTGATGCGACACGAACCTCCGCCACCTTCCGTCGCCGTGCCGGGCTGGCTTACCAAAGCCCTGAACCGGGCCGCCCAGATTGTCAACGATCCGAAGCCGGTCAAGCCGGAGGGGAAATTGCGCCTGGGGGTCGACCTCGGTACCAGCGACGTGGTCAGCATGGTCCTGGACGAAAACAACCGCCCGGTGGCGGTATGCCTGGAATGGGCGGATGTGGTTCGGGACGGCATAGTCCTGAATTTCCACGGCGCCACCACCATCGTCCGCCGCCAATTGGAAACGCTTAGGGCCAAGCTCGGGGTCGAATTCACCCATGTCAACACCTCCTACCCCCCCGGCACGGCGCCGCGCATTTCCGTGAACGTGCTGGAAGCGGCCAACCTGGAAGTGGAGGAAGTGATCGACGAACCGTCCGCGGTCGCCAACCTGCTGGCCCTGGACAACGCGGCGGTGGTCGACATTGGCGGCGGCACCACCGGCATCGCCGTCCTAAACGGCGGCAAGGTGATTTACTCGGGGGATGAAGCGACCGGCGGCCGCCACGTATCATTGACCATCGCCGGCGCTAACGGCATTTCCCTGGAAGAGGCGGAAAAATTGAAGATTCAACGCGGCAAGGAAGTATGGCCCATTGTCAGGCCGGTGTTCGAAAAAATGGCCGACATTGTCCGCACCCACATCGCCGGACACGAGGTCGGGGCCTTGTACCTTTCCGGCGGTTCCTGTGCCCTCCCCGGCGTCCGGGATTTGTTCCAGGACGAATTCCCGGATCACGCGGTGGTGCTGCCGGAACACCCGCTGTTTCTTACCCCACTGGCCATCGCCGCCTACCGACCCGAGGGGAACCACGCAGCAAAGGCGAAATGAACATGAACGAGCAGGATGTCAGCCAAATCGTCCTCCGCACCATGGATCTGATGAATTCCAGGTCCATCAAGGAATTCCAGGTCCCGCCCGACACCTACATCGGCGGCGGGGCGATAACCCGCATCGGCGAGGCGGTCGCGGTCCGGGGCATCAGGAACGCCTTCATTGTCGTCGACGAAGTGGTGGAGACGCTGGGCCTGGCCGAAGGCATGTACCGCTCCCTCGCATACAGTGGCGTCAATTACTGCGAATGCAAACCGCCGGCGGGCGAACCGCAAAGCCGGGTGGTCGAGGAGGAAGCGGCCCGCTTTGCCGCCTCGAACTGCGACGGCATGATCGCCATCGGCGGCGGTTCGGCCATGGATGCGGCGAAGGCCATCGCGGTCCTCGCCGCCAATCCCGGCCTCAAAGTGGCCGACCTTAAGGACCCGGCCAATATCCGCAACCGCCGCGCCCCGCTTATCGCCGTGCCGACCACCGCCGGCACCGGTTCGGAAGCGACCAGCGTCACGGTCATTTCCGATTCGGCGACCCACCTGAAGCAGGTCATCGGCCACCCCAGCCTGGTGCCGGATTTGGCGATAATCGACGCCTGCCTGATGCTCAGGGTGCCGCCCGGAGTAACCGCCGCCACCGGCGTCGACGCCATGGTCCACTCCATCGAATCGTATGTGGCGACCCGGGCCACGCCCCTGACCCGGGCCTTGGCTTTCCAGGCGCTGCGGCAGATTGGCGAAGCCCTGCCGATCGCGGTCGGCCGGGGGGACAACGTGGAAGCGCGGGAATCCATGGCTTTGGCCTCGTACATGGCGGGAGTGGCTTTTTCCAATTCGGGCCTGGGTCTGACCCACTCGATGGCGCACCAGATTGGCCCCAAATACAACCTGCCGCACGGCATGGCGAACGCGATCCTGATCCCGTCGGTGATGGCTTTCAACGCTCTCGTCTGCAAGCGGGGTTATTCCGACATCGGCCTGGCCCTGACCGGGCAGATCATGCCCCCCGAAGCCGCCATCGCCGCCGTGCAGCGGCTGATTGTCGACCTGGGGCTGCCGGGCAAGCTGTCCGAAGTCGGCGGCAAGGCGGAGGATTTCGAGGCTTTTGCCGAGGCCGCCCTCCAGGATTACTGCCTGCCGACCAATCCCCGCACGGTGAACAAGAAGCAAATCATACAGGTATACCAGCACGCGCTGGATCGATAAGCAACCAATTACGGCCGCATGAAAGGAGTGAAGCTCAATGTCTATTGATAGGATTATCATGTGGATTATGATGCTTTTCATGATCCTTGCCGCGATTGACCGCATTCTCGATCAGTTCGGCGGCTCCGAAAAATTGCTGGGTCCCTTCGGCAAGAAATTCGAAGGCGCCGGCAAGCAGTTCGAGGAAGGCTTCATGGCCATGGGTTCCCTGGCATTGGCCATGGTCGGGGTGATCGCGCTGGCACCGGTGCTGGCGCAACTTTTAGGCGCCATCATCACCCCGATTTACCAGGCCCTCGGGGCCAGTCCCGCCATGTTCGCCACCACCTTCCTCGCCTGCGACATGGGCGGCTTCCCCTTGGCGCGTGAACTCGCCGGCGGCGACACCGGCGCCTGGATGTACGCGGGCATCATTCTCGGCGCCATGATGGGCCCCACCATCGTCTTCTCGATTCCGGTGGGCCTCGGCATCATCGACAAGGAAGACCGGCGCTGGCTGGCCTTGGGCGTCCTGGCCGGGATCGTCACCATTCCCCTGGGCTGCATCGCCGGCGGCATAACGGCCATGATCACCCAGCCGGTCATTGACGGACAACCGGCGAACTTCAACATGACCATGATTCTGATGAACATGATTCCGGTCATCATCGTGGCGGTCGCCATCGCCATCGGCCTCAAGGTCATGCCGGAAAAACTCATCAATGGCTTCCAGATTTTCGCGAAAATCCTCATCGCCGTCATCACCGTCGGCCTGGCCGCCGCGGTGTTCGCCGACCAGCTCGGCGTCACCCTCATCCCCGGCATGGAACCGATCTTCTCCGACACCACCGCCAACGCCGCCACCGCCATCCGGGCTATCGAAACCATCGGCAAGATCGCCTGTGTGCTGCTGGGCGCGTACCCGATGGTGTTCCTCCTGACCCGCTGGTTCGGCCCGCAGCTCCAGAAAATCGGCTCGGTCCTGCAGATGAACGAAGCCGCCGCCGCCGGCATGGTCGCCACCCTCGCCAACAACATCCCCATGTTCGGCATGATGAACAAGATGGACAACCGGGGCAAGGTCCTGAACGTCGCCTTCGCCGTCTCCGCCGCCTTCACCTTCGGCGATCACCTCGGGTTCGCCGCGGCGGTGGCCGCCCCGATGATTTTCCCGATGATTGTCGGCAAGCTGGTCGGGGGCGTCACGGCGGTCCTGTTCGCCATGCTCTTCGCCCCGAAGCCCACGGTCGGCGTGGAGCCGGACAAGGCCAAGGCTACGGCGTGACATGCCGACAACTGAAAGCGGCGTACCGATGAGCGCACGGGTCATACACAGCGTCGGCATCGACATCGGCACCACCACGACGCAGGTGATTTTTTCCGAACTGGAACTGGTGAACCGGGCGCCGGCGTCGCAGGTGCCGTTTTACGAGTTCTCGCGGCGGGACATCACCTACGTCAGCCCGGTGGTGTTCACGCCGCTGGACGACAGCGAAAACGTGCGCCAGGGCGAGCTGGAGGAGTTTATCCGCTCCCAGTACGCGGCGGCGGGGCTGACCTTGGAAGAGGTCGAATCCGGCGCCATCATCATCACCGGCGAGACGTCGAAAGCCAAGAACGCCCGCGGAACCATCATGGAACTGGCGCGGATCCTGGGCGACTTCGTGGTGGCGACGGCCGGCCCCCATCTGGAATCGATTATCGCGGGACAGGGTTCGGGCGCCGGGGAATACTCGAAGCGGAATGTCTGCCGGGCCGTGAACATCGACATCGGCGGCGGCACCACCAATTACGTCGTGTTCGAGGCCGGACGGGTCGTGGACACCGCCTGCCTGAATGTGGGGGGGCACCTGGTCGAGACTTTCGGCGACGGATCCGTCAAGACGGTGCGGGAACCGGCGCGGCGGATTGCCGCCGCCCTGTTCGGCGGCCGGGTCGATCCCGCCGCCATGGATCGGCGGCAAGTGGACGCGGTCGTCAACGCCATGGCGGATATGGTTCTGGAAGTGTTGCGGGGGGCGCCGTCGGAATTGGCGAAATCCCTCTTGATGACCGAACCGCTCCGGAGCGGCTGGCGTTACGACCAGGCGTTCATTTCCGGGGGCGTCGGCGAATGTTATTATCACCCCGAGAAGGTAGTGGACCCTTTCATGTACGGGGACACCGGGCCGCTGCTTGCGGAGGCGCTCCACCGCCGCGGGGATTTGGCCGGCCTGACTGCGGTGCCGCCGGCGCAGACGGTGCGGGCGACGGTCATCGGGGCGGGGGCGCACACCCTGTCCCTTTCCGGCAGTACGATTTGGCTTAACGCCGAACGGTTGCCCATTCGCAACGTGCCGGTGCTGCAGGCGGGTATGGAATGGTCGGACGCGGCCGGAGAGGCTTTGCCGGAGGCGTGGGCGCTGGCGGCGCGGCGCATGGACCTGGACCCGACCCTCGACCTGTACGCCTTGGCGTTGCCTATCGGCATGCCGGTGCGGTACCGGAGCGTCCAGGCGGCCGGGGCGGCTTTGCAAGAGTTCTGCGGGCGTTACCCCAATCCCCGGCAGCCCCTGATTGTCATCGCCCGGCAGGATTTCGGGAAGGTGCTGGGGATGGAGTTGCAGCCGCAGCTGAAGAATCGTGAAATTGCGGTCATCGACGAGGTGGCCACCCGTGACGGGGATTATGTTGACATTGGGAAACCGCTGTTTGGCGGTCAGATTGTTCCGCTGACGGTCAAATCCTTGGCGTTTCCGTCTTGAGTTCGGAGTTTACCCTAGCATGATCATGATCAGGTATTAGGGGTCTTTCATAGGAGAACGTATGAAACTGTCGACGCGATTATTCGGAAATACGTACCAGTTCAAGGACGTCAAGGACGTCCTGGCGAAAGCTTCGGACGCCCGTTCCGGCGACGTGCTGGCCGGGGTGGCCGCCCAAACCGCCCAGGAGCGCGTCGCCGCAAAATACGTGCTGGCCGAGATGCTGGTGTCCGACCTACGCGAAAACCCGGTGGTCCCCTACGAGACCGATTGCGTAACCCGGGTGATTCAGGACGGCGTCAACGGGACGGCCTACGCCCGCATTCGCAACTGGACCATCAGCGAACTGCGCGAGTATGTCCTGAGCGACGCGACCGAGTGCGCGGACATCGAGTTCCTGAGGAAAGGCCTGACCTCGGAAATGGTCGCCGCCGTCGCGAAAATCTGTTCCAACAGCGACCTCATCTACGGCGCCAAGAAAATGCCGGTGGTCAAGCACGCCAACACCACGATTGGCCTCCCCGGCACCTTCTCCGCCCGCCTGCAACCGAACGACACCCGGGACGACATCGACAGCATCACCGCCCAGATTTACGAAGGCCTCTCCTACGGCGTGGGCGACGCGGTCATCGGCACCAATCCGGTGACCGACAACGTCGAGAACGTGAAGCGGATTCTCCAGGCCCAGCAGGAAATCATCGACAAGTACCAGATTCCCACCCAGCCCTGCGTCCTGGCGCACATCTCGACCCAAATCGAGGCCGTTCGCCAAGGCGCCCCGGGGGGCCTCTTCTTCCAGAGTATCTGCGGCTGTGAAAAGGGCCTGAAGGAATTCGGCGTCACCCTCGAGCTCCTCGACGAAGCCCTGGCGGTGGGGCGTTCCCTCAACAAGCTGGCCGGGCACAACTGCATGTACTTCGAAACGGGCCAGGGCACGGCCCTGTCCGCCAACGCCAATAACGGCGCGGACCAGATGACCATGGAAGCCCGCAACTACGGCCTCGCGCGCCGCTACGACCCCTTCCTGGTCAACACGGTGGTCGGCTTCATCGGCCCCGAATACCTCTACAACGACCGCCAGATCACCCGCGCCGGCCTCGAGGACCATTTCATGGGCAAGCTTTCCGGCATCTCCATGGGCTGCGACTGCTGCTACACCAACCATGCCGACGCCGACCAGAATTCCAACGAAAACCTGATGATTCTCCTCGCCACCGCCGGCTGCAACTACATCATGGGCATGCCCATGGGCGACGACATCATGTTGAACTACCAAACCTCGGCATTCCACGACACCGCCACCATCCGGCAGCTCCTGAACCTCAGGCCCTCGCCGGAATTCGAAAAGTGGCTGGAGAAAATGGGCATTATGGAAAACGGCCGCCTCACGCCTTGCGCCGGCGACGCCTCGCTCTTCTTTTGATGATTAGGAGTAAGCAATGGATCAACGTCAGATTGAAGATATTGTCCGCACCGTCCTGACCCAGATCGGGAGCACCCCGGCGACGGGCTCCGGCAAGGGGGCGGCTTCGGGCGCTACGGCCCAGGGCGGTAAAACCGGCGTGGCCAACGGCGGAACCCTCCCCGACCTCGGCGGCGACGAATTCCAGAAGAACTGGATCGGTGTCGCCAACCCGAAACGCCGCGAAGTCCTGGAACAGCTCCGCAAAAGCACCGCCTCCCGCGTCTGCACCGGGCGCACCGGGCCGCGTCCCCGCACCTTGTCCCTCCTCCGTTTCCTCGCCGACCACTCCCGTTCCAAGGACACCGTCCTGAAGGAAATCACCCCCGAATGGGTCGAGAAGGCCGGCCTCTTCGAGGTGCGCAGCGAAGTCGAAAACAAGGACATGTACCTCACCCGTCCCGACCTGGGACGCCGGCTGTCCAAGGAAGCAATTGAAACGATCAAGTCGAAGTGCAAGAAAAGCCCCAAGGTCCAGGTGGTGGTCTCCGACGGCCTTTCCGTCGACGCCGAAACCTCGAACTTCGACGAAATCATGCCCCCCCTGATGAAAGGCCTGCAAAGCGCCGGCCTGGACGTGGGGACGCCGTTCTTCGTGCGTTACGGCCGGGTCAAGATTGAGGACCAAATCGGCGAGCTTCTCGGCGCGGAGGTGGTGGCGCTGCTGATTGGCGAACGCCCCGGCCTCGGGCAATCGGAAAGCATGTCCTGCTACATGGTCTACCGCCCGACCGCGGCCACCGTGGAAGCCGATCGCACCTGCATATCGAACATCCACAACGGCGGCACTCCGCCGGTGGAAGCGGCGGCGGTCATCGTGGACATGGCGAAGACGATGTTGGCGAAAAAAGCCTCCGGCATCGCCCTCAACAAATAAGCCGTGCTTTGCCCCCCGGCGCCTGAACCGCCAGGCGTCAGGGGGCAATCATCGTTTGTGCCTGTGTATCGAGGGTTTTATACTTTTGCCAAAAAGCGGTTCGGCGGTTCGGACGGCGCTTTGGCAAAACTTCAGGAGTAAGCATAATGCCAGCTCTGGATTTCATTAAACCCAACGTCACTTCCGCCAAATTGATCGCGTCCGTGCACCCGGATTTGAAGGCCAAGCTGAAATTGCCCGACGGCATGAACAGCCTGGGCCTGCTCGCCGCCGACTCGGACGACGTGGCCTATATCGCCGCCGACGAAGCCACCAAACAGGCCCTGGTGGAAGTGGTCTACGGCCGCTCGCTTTACGCCGGCGCCGCGCATTCCTGCTCCCCCCTGGCCGGCGAAGTAATCATCATGCTGGCCGGACCCAATCCGGCCGAAGTCAAGGCCGGCCTGGACGCGGCCATCGCCACCATCGAATCCGGCCCGGCTTTCCAGTGGGCAAACGACGCGGAAGACACCGCCTTTCTGGCCTATCTGATTTCCCGCACCGGAAGCTATCTGTCGAAATTGGCGAACATTCCCCAGGGAGCGCCGATGTCCTACCTGATCGCGCCTCCGCTCCATGCCACCTTCGCCATTGACGCGGCCATCAAGGCGGCCGACGTACAACTGGCCGAGTACATCCCGCCGCCGTCGGAAACGAACTATTCCGGCGCGTTCCTGACCGGGAGCCAGGCGGCCTGCCAGGCGGCCTGCGGCGCTTTCGCCTCGGCAGTCCTGGACATCGGCCGCAAGCCGATCAGTTTTCTGTAGATGCACTGAGCGATTGGGATTGCCGTGAAAACGATCAATGCCCTGGGATTCATCGAAGTCTACGGGCTGGCGGCCGGCATCGAAGCCGCCGACGCCATGCTTAAAAGCGCGCGGGTCAGACTGTTGCGCCAGCACGGCGTACACCCCGGCCAAATCACCCTGGTGGTCGAAGGCGACCTGGCGGCCTGCCGGGTCGCCGTCAACGCCGGGGTCGCCGCCGCCTCGCGCCTGGGCGAGGTGCTGGCCAGCCATGTCATCGGCCGCCCCGACACCGACACCGAGACCCTGATCCTGGACCTATTGGGCGGGATGGACCAGCCGGACGAGCGACCCGCCTCGCCGACCTCGCCCCCGACCAAAGCGTCGCCGGAAGACAAACCGGAAGCTAAACCGGAAACCAGGCCGGAAGTCAGAACAGAGGCTAATGCCGAAACCAAACCGGCAGTCACGCCGGAAGTGAAATCAGATAATAAACCCGCTCCGACAGCCGCGCCAGCAGCCAAACCGGCAATCCGGACGGCGGCGGAAAATAAACCTGTCGTTCCGCCGGCGCCGGCGGTCAAACCGGTTCCGCGTGAGGCACTGGAGGCCAAACCCGCTGCGGCGGCACCGGCCCGGGGCAAGTTTGGCGAGGTTCTCGATTATATCGCCGCGGCAAGGCTCGGCTACAATTGGAAAGAACTGAAAACCCATTTCCCCGGCCTGCCCCAGCAGGTGCGTAAACAGCTCGACGCCGCCGTCGCCTCGGGTGAACTGGTCAAGTCGGGGGCACGCTACCGCAAGCCTGAAGCCAAGGAGTGAAGATGGCGAAGGCAATGAATATCCAGGATAAGGTCAGGGACGCGGGCGTCGTCGGCGCCGGCGGGGCGGGTTTTCCCACCCATGTCAAGTTCAATGCCAAGGCGGAAATTTTTCTGGTCAATTGCGCCGAGTGCGAACCGCTCCTGAAGGTCGATCAACAGTTGGTCGAGAAATACCCGGCCGAGCTGATTCGGGGTTTGCAATTGGGGATGGAGGCGACCGGAGCCGGCGAGGGCATCATCGCCCTGAAGCAAAAGCACGAACACGCCATCGCCGCCCTCACCCCGCTTCTTCCACCGGGCATCCGCATCCATATCCTGCCGGATGTCTACCCCGCCGGCGACGAAGTCATCACCATATGGCTCGCCACCGGCCGGCGGGTACCCCCGGCCGCCCTGCCTTTGGACGTAGGGGTGGTGGTCAATAACGCCCAGACCCTGATTAACGTGGCCCGGGCCATCGACGCGGACGCTCCCGTCACCCACCGTACCCTGACTGTGAACGGGGCGGTGCAGAATCCCGTTACCGTGACGGTCCCGGTGGGGGTGACTTTCGGGGAAGTGCTGGAACTGGCGGGCGGAGCGACGGTGGGAGATCCGGGCTATATCAATGGCGGCCCCATGATGGGGAAGATCGTCAGCGCTTTGTCGGAGCCGGTGACGAAAACCAGCGGCGGGCTCATAGTTCTTCCTTCCTCCCACATCCTTATCCGCCGCCACAATCAACCGCAGCAGGTGCGTCTGCGCGTGGCGCGAACGGTGTGCGAACAGTGTTGCCTCTGCACCGAGCTTTGTCCCCGCCACATGATTGGCCACGAACTGCCGCCGCATCTAATCGTGCGTTCGGTCAGCTATAATAACATCGGCCAACCTTCCGTCCTCCTCTCGGCCCTGACCTGTTCGGAATGCGCCGTGTGCGAGGCGTGGTCGTGCCCGGTGGACATTTCCCCGATGCGCCTCAACCAAATGCTGAAGGCCGAATTCCGGGCCCAGGGCGGCCGCTATACGGGTGCTCTCCGTCCGGCCGACCCCATGGCCGAATACCGCATGGTGCCGATCCCCCGGCTGATCGCCCGCTTGAATTTGACGGAACTGAACCGTAAGGCTCCCCTCGACGAAACGGCCTACCAGCCCCGGCGGGTGACCCTGAAAATGCGGCAGCACCTGGGACAGCCGGCCCAGCCGGTGGTGAAGCCGGGCGACCGGCTGGAAGCCGGGCAATTGGTCGCCGATATCCCCGAAAAATCCCTGGGAGCGCGGGTGCACGCGAGCATCCGCGGCCGGGTCGAATCGGTCGACGCGACCGCTGTCGTAATCGCCGCCGAATGATTGTATTCATCCCAACCAGGAGTCGAACGTGCATGCATTAGGGCTGATTGAATCCAACAGCATCGCCAAAGGCATCGAGATTTCCGACGCCATGCTTAAAACGGCGGAGGTGACGCTTTTGGTTGCGAAAGCCATATGCCCCGGCAAGTATATCGTGCTGGTGGGGGGGGATGTCGCGGCGGTGAACCAGGCGGTGCGGGCGGGTCTGGAAGTGACGCCGGAAGTGGTGGTGGACAGTTTTGTCATTCCGAACATTCATCCGTCCATTCTTCCCGCCATCAGCGGCGGCACGCTGGTGGAGAAGGTGCGGGCGGTGGGGCTGATCGAAACGTACAGCGTGGCGGCCTGCGTCGAAGCGGCGGATTTTGCGGTCAAGGCGGCGTCGGTGACGCCCATCCGGATGCACCTGGCTTTTGGCATCGGCGGTAAAAGTTATGTGGTCCTGACCGGTGAGGTGTCGGACGTACAGGCGGCGGTCGATGCGGGGGTGGTAACGGCCGGGGAAAAAGGGCTTCTGGTCCAGAAGGTGGTCATTGCGCGCCCCCACGAACAGCTTATCGCCAGCTTGTTGTAGCCTAGTGCCCCGTAAAGTCTAAATTTACGGGGCACTAGCGGTCACCCCTCCGTGACGTTTACCAGTCCCGGCCCGGGCGGGACGACGGCGAGGTGAATTTCCACCCCTTTCCCTTCAATGCATTGCCGCGGTTCGGGGGGGAGTCGGGAATCGGTCACGAATATTTCGATGGATTCCCAGTCGCAGAATTGGAAGCAGCGGTTGCAGCCGAATTTGTTCGATGCGGTAACGCAGACGGTGAGGGCGGCCCGGTCCATCATCACTTTTTTGGTTTGCGAGCCGACCAGACTCTTATTCAGCAGATGCTTTTCATTGAAGCCGTCGCAGGAAATCATGCAGACGTCGACTGAAGTCTTTGCCGCCGCTTCCTGGGCCACCGGGCCGTCCAGGGTATTTCCGTCGTCGGAGAGGCGGCCGCCGAGAAGTATGGATTCGATGCGCTGTTTCCCCAGCAGCTCGCGCACGATGGCCATGGAATCGGTGACCACGGTGCATTTTTTACCTCCTGAGGAAAGCTGTTTGGCTATTTCGAAGCAGGTCGTGCCGCCGTCCAGGTAGACGCTGCCGCCGTCGGGGATGAAGGTTTCCGCCTTAACCGCCAAGGCCATCTTCACCTCCAGGTTTTCGACCACCCGGTTCTGAAAGGCGAGTTCCCTTTCCCAGGGGTCGACGATGGCAGCCCCGCCGTGTACCCGCTTGAGTAAACCCTCGGCGGCCATTTCGTTCAGGCAACGCCGAACGGTCATGTCGCTTACGCCTAGAAGATTCTGCAGTTCGGAAATCTTGGCGTTCCGCTGTACGCGCAGATAATTCAAAATCGCGCCATTCCGATCCGGGTGGTTGTTCCCGCCTCGTTCCTTGGCCATGCCGTCCCTTTTCCGACAAATGGGGAGGCGGCGCGGCGGCCCCTCCCCACCCCTCGATTCACACCGATTCAAGCCTTGCCGGCCGAACCCATCAGCTTGATGCAATGGGCGACGGTTTTTTCGACCGCCTTCTTGCCAAACTCCGAAAGCTCCATCAAACCCCACTCCTTGGGATTGTCGTTAGTCGCCTGACGGAACGCCTTGATGAATTCGGAACGGATAATGGTGGAGAAATTGATTTTCCTGACCCCCAGACGAATCGCCTCCCTGACCGCCTCGTCGGGGATGCCGGTGCCGCCGTGCAGGACGATGGGGAGGTTTCCGGAAAGCTGGCGGATCTTTTTCAGCCGTTCGAAATCCAATTTCGGTTCCTGGGTGTAAAAGCCGTGGGCGGTGCCGATGGCGACGGCCAGACAGTCGACTCCGGTGGCTTTGGCGAAATCGGCGGCGGCCTGGGGGTCGGAAAGCTCCTCGTCCTTGGCGGCGGCGAAGCCGGCGTCCTCGGCCCCGAGAATTTTACCGATTTCCCCTTCGACCGAGACCCCGGCGGCGTGGGCGGCCTTGACGACTTCCCGCGTTTCCCGCAGATTGTCATTGTAGTCGAGGGCGGAGCCGTCGAACATCACCGAGGTGAAGCCGCGCTTGATGCAGCGGATAGCCTCGGCGTACTCCCGGCCGTGGTCGAGGTGGAGGGCGCAGCGCACGCCGTAACGCCGGGCGGCGCGGGTGACAAACTCGCCGGTGGCGTCCTCGCCGAAGTAATACACCTCCGAAGCGGCCATTTGCATGATGAGGGGGGATTTGAGTTCCCTGGCGGCTTCGAGGGAGGGGTACAGGACTTCGAGGTTGCTGAAATTGATGGCCGGCAGGGCGTAACCGCCTTTTTCCGCGTCCTGTAGCAATTCGTGCATGGGAACCAGGGACATGCTGCTCTCCTTTGTTTGAAAGTGTCGTTGTCGGTATGAAGGATCGGCAAAACAAATATCACAAATAAGCCAGTAAACCGGCGGTAAAGGCGTCCCCCAGCCCAATCGACGCCTTGACCGGCAGGCCGGAAAGGGTAGGAACCAGCAGTTCCGCGTAGCCGTCCGTCAGGGGGATTGCCTCCCCGACATCGGCCTTTTCGGAAATCTCCGCCGTATCGTCGATGAGACGGCGGATTTTATCCAAGCCGACAAAGGCGCCGTAATATGCCTTGGCCGATGAAAATAAAATAGCCAGGCCGATGGCCGGAAGTTCCTTTTCGGGGGGATAGCGGGTCACGGTGCGGCAGTTTTCGGCGGTATGGAGGCAGACCCGCTTCAGGCCGTGCCGGCGGGCGATTTCCAGCAGGGACTCCCGGGGCAGCGCCGCATCCAGCCCGAACATTACGCATTCGGCCCCAAACTCCACCTCGTTCATGCCCACGCTATCGGCCAAAGGCCAAATCGAGCGGGCAATGCCGCCGCGGCGCTCCAGCGGGTTGTCCCACTGATAACTGTCCTCGACGTGCACGAAAGAATTGACAAGATTCGCCGCGCGATAGCGGCGGATCAGCTCCCGCGTTTCCCCGACGAAGCGGTGGAATATCTCCATATCCCGGCAGAGATTGTAACCGTTGACCAGCAGCGACGACTCCGGGTACGTCTGGCCCGCCCGGTCGATGAAAGCCGGGGACAAACGCAAATCGGCATTGCAGCGCCCGCCGTCGAAGATGACCCGGTCGTGGCGGGGCGCGGTCAATTCCCCGCCGCCGTAACGGAGACGGCTGTCCTTCTGGTAATCCAGGATGCAGTGGATTTCCGAGAAAGCCGCGTCCTCCGCCAGAAGGTCGGCGTAGCCGGAGCGATTGTCGATGATTTCCAGCCGGTCCACCGGCAGGACTTCGCGGAAAGCGTCGTCGTAGAGGGGCAGATAAAGCACGATGTCCCTGAACCCGGCTTGGGCGAGCCAGTTGGCGGCCTGGGCGCCGGTGCCGCCGACAGCCCGGTAATTGGGCAGGCTTTCCACCAGCGCCTGTACCGGGCGGAGAGAGGGAATCGATGCCTCCCCCCCCATGCCCCGGGACATAAACCAGGCGGCGTAGTCGAGGGCTTGGCCGGGGGTGGCGATGGCCGGCGCGGGCGGACCTTCGCTAGCCGGCGGGAATGATCCGTGGCGCTCCTGGGACTGAAGGAAGTCGTCGTCCCGCAAGGGAATGACGATGTCGACGTTGCCAGTCAGGCCGCAGAGTATGGTCCGGTCCAGCCGCAGGCCGGCGAGGGAATTTTCCAATACCGCCCGTAGTTTACGCATTACTTCACCGCCCCGGCCGCCAGGCCGTAAAAGTCGCGTCGCCGGATTGGGGGGACTCGGCTGTCAGGGGATCCGTGCCAGGATCGGCGCCGTCACCGCGTGGTTGTTCGGGGATAATGGCACATCGAGGGATAAAGGTGAAAAGACATGGGGCGCGGTTTATGGCGATCAATTTAATTGTACGTTTAGGAAATATAACCGACAAATAGGTTTTGTCAATTATTTTGTTCAATAAAATTGATAAACGAACAAATATTTGTTTGATATTAGGCAATACGCACAGACAATTCACGCCGTTGTCGGGCAATGCGCCGGTCTGTTTATTGTATTTGCTTATCGGGCAAAGAGTTGGTAAGGCGTCCTTATTCGTAAGCGCGGTTATGGGATACGGCAGGTGGACAAAGCGTTCGTCATGAAAGGAGATTTCTGGGGAGTTAACAAAAATTACGAGGGTCGCCGTTAGCCGTTATTTAAACGGCATAGGCCGTCCATACACCATGTGTCGGCAGACCGTTAACAAAACATGGTGTGCCCGCCGCCGGGTGGATTCGCGTTGCCAAATCCTTGGATCATGGGCGCCTGTTCACGTTTGCGGCCTCGAAAAGAGGGCAACATGTTTTTCAGCAATAGAAGGGATGCACAGGCCGGCCCGGCACAGGCAAATCGGTTATGGCGGCTTGGGGTGCAAAAATTTCTGGGCGGCCTGTTTTTAGCCATGCTTATCGCCGCCAGCTTATCACTTACCCTAATTGGCTACCGCATCGTCTCCAAAAGAGTCGAGCGGTCGGCCATAAGGCGTTCGAACGCCATCACCCGCGCCATTGTGCGGGAGCTGGACCTGAGCGTCAACTCCCCCATACAATCCTTCATCAACCGCGCCGCCCACGGCGCTTTGGGCGAAGCCGACACCCTGGAAAAGCGGCTCGAACGCCTGCCGCTGCTGCAACAGGTCCTCCAGGCGAATTATTTCGCCAAAGGGGTCATCATCGGCTTTGACAATGGCGACTTTTTCGCGACCCTCGTCATCGAGTCGGACCAGGAACGGCAGGTTTACCAAACCCCGACGAATAGTGTCCTGATGGTGCTGGATTGCCGCGGCCCGCTTCGCACGAATCGCGCCAGGGCGCTCTTCTACGACCAGGACCTGAATTTCTTGGGCGAAAGGCCCTCCCCCAGGTACGACTATCACGATGCCCGCACCCGGGATTGGTACAAGGAGGCCATGCGGAGCGAAAGCTTCGTGGAAACAGGCCCCTACCTGTTCCGCCCCATTCAACGCCAAGGCATCATCGTCTCGGAAAGAACCGCCAACGGCAAGGCGGTGCTCGGGATGATGGTGGATTTGCAGCAGATATCGGATATTTTAAACAGCGAGCGGCCGACCAGCGGCTCGGAACTGGCGTTGTTCAATGGGGATGGGATTCCGGTCGCCGGCTCGCACGTTCTTGCCAGCCAGCACAACGGCTCGGGGAGGATTTGGGAAACGCAGGATTTTCCCCTGGTTATCCAGAAGACGATGGGATTATACAAGGAGGGGCAACGCGGCGCCAATCTGCCCTTGGAGGTCGAAGGAAAAGAATGGCTGGTGTCCTTGGAGGAGCTTCGGCACTTCTTCCCCACCAATTATGTCTTGGCCGTGGCCATTCCCCGGGGCGAATTGTTCGCCGAATCGGATAATTATTTCCGCGACAGCGTGGTGGGGCTGTTTGGCCTGCTTATGCTGACGGCGACCCTGATGTGGCTGGTCGCCCGGGATATCGGCCGGCCCCTGAAATCCCTGGCCGAACAGGCGGCGAGCCGGTCTCCCGTTTCCGAAAACGGCGGTCATCCCGCCATCCACGGCATGTCCAGCGGAGTGGCGGAAATCCGCGCCGTGGCGAGCGGCATGAACAGCCTGCATTTCGAATTACGGAAAATTCTCGGGCTCCTCGCCAGTATCGGCACCGAAATGGACATGTCCCATCTGCTGGATACGGTCATCCACGAAATCGTCGGCATGGTCAACGTCCACGGCGGGGTCCTGGTATTGTGGGACGGCCATTCCGAAACGCCGGGGGATGTGCGCGCCTATTGGCGGGACGCGGTGGTGACGGACCTTAAATTGCCCGGCCGCAACCAATCGCCCAGACTGGTGATGTACGATGCCATGGAACGGGGAATGACGCAACGGACCACCGTATACCGGGGCGACATCCGGGCCGACTTCGGCCCGGTCCGGCCCATTTTCCAGGACAACTCGACCGTTCGCGGCGACGTCATCATCGTGCCCATCCGCGACCGGGGCGGATACACCCTGGGGGCGTTCTCGCTGCTTAAACGCGTACAGGACAATCAGGAGGACGTCGACTCGTTTCCACCTGAACTGGCCGAATTCGGCGAAACGCTGGCCGTGGCCATCGGCCTGGTCCTGGAGACCCGCACTCTCATCAAGGACCAGCAAAACCTCAGGGACGCCCTCATGCATATCCTCGCCGGGGCGATCGACGCCAAATCCCCCTACACCGGCAGCCACTGCGCGCGGGTGCCGATTATCTTCCACCTGCTGCTTCAGGCCGCCAACGACGCCGAGGACGGCGCCATGCGGGATTTCCGCCTCGACAAGAACGGCTGGGAGGCGGCGCGGCTGGCGGCGTGGCTACACGACTGCGGCAAGGTCACCACTCCGGAATATGTGGTCGACAAGGCAACCAAGCTGGAGACCCTGTACAATCGCATTCACGAAATCCGGACCCGCTTCGAAGTCCTGAAACGCGATGTGGAAATCGCCTCCCTCCGCGCGATAATCGCCGGGGCGGACGCCCAGGAGGAACGGCGGAAAATGGAAAACGCCCTGCGTCACCTCGACGAGGATTTCGCCTTCGTCGCCTCCTGCAACATTGGCGGGGAAAACCTGGACGAGGACGACGCGGCCCGGCTGGCGGCCATCGGCAATCACTCCTGGACCCGCACCCTGGACAAACGCCTCGGAGTGTCGCGGGAGGAACTGGCACGCATGGAAAAGGCCGGGGTGGCGCCGGCGCCGGTGTGCGAAACGCTCCTGGCGGATCAGCCGGAACACATCATCCCGCGGGGCGAAAAGGATCGCCTGCCGGCCGACAACCAATGGGGATTCAAACTGAAGATGCCGGAAGCCCTGTACAACCGGGGGGAACTCCACAATCTGCTGATCACCCGGGGTACCCTGACCGCCGAGGAGCGCTACAAGATTAACGATCACATCACCCAGACCATCATCATGCTGGAAAAGCTGCCGCTTCCGAAGGCCTTGGCCGAAGTTCCCAAGATCGCCGGCGTCCATCACGAGCGGATGGACGGCACGGGTTATCCCCGCGGCTTGAAGCGGGAGGAAATGAGCCTGCCGGGGCGGATGCTGGCCATTGCCGACATATTCGAGGCCCTGACCGCATCGGACCGGCCGTACAAGCCCATGAAGAAACTGTCGGAAGCCCTGCAGATTATGGAAGGCATGAAAATGAACGGGCATATCGATCCGGATTTGTACGATCTTTTCATCAACTCGAAAATCCCGCAGCGCTATGCCACCGAATATCTGACCACCGAACAGAACGACATGTGAGCGCGCCCTGCCAAAACCCTCGACACTGCGCCCGCCCCGCACAAGCGCCTCACCGGGGCTCGCCGGGACAGCACACGTCCACCCACTTCCCTCCCGTCCACGCCTCGAGTTCAGGTAGATGCACCTCGAGGCAATTGTCCAAATCCCCCGCCGCCGGATACACCGCCACGTACTCCCGTAAACTCGCGTCCAGCCACACCTCCACCCCTTCCCTCAACCCGAACGGACACACCCCGCCCGGCGGATGCCCGGTGACGTCCAGGCAATCCTCCGATCCGACAAACCCGGCCTTGCCGCCGAAGGCGGCCTTGAACTTGGCGTTGTCCAGACGCGCGGTGCCTTTGGTGACGATGGCCAGAATCCGCCCGGTTCCCTTCAGGCGGACGGCAAGGGTTTTGGCGATGCGTCCGGGCTCCACCCCCAGGGCGGCGGCGGCCAGGGGAACGGTATGTATGCTTCCGGACATGGTGCGAATCCTTCCGGCGACGCCGAACCTGTCCAGATGCCTTCTGACTTCCTCCGTGCCCATCTCACAAAACCTCCACCACGATGTCGTTGTTGGTGTAAATGCAAATGTCCCCGGCGATGTTCAAGGCCTCCCTGACGACTTCCTCGGCGGATAGGCCGGTGTGGCGCAAGAGCGCCCGGGCGGCGGCCATGGCGTAACCGGAACCGGAGCCGATGGACATGACGTCGTCGTCGGGTTCGATGACGTCGCCGGAACCGCCGAGCAACAGGATTTTGTCCCGGTCGGCGACAATGATGGTCGATTCGAGGCGCCTGAGGGCCCGATCGGTGCGCCAATCCTTGGCCATCTCGATGGCGGCGCGGGTGATGTTGTTGTTGAACTCGGACAATTTCTTTTCGAACCTCTCCAATAAGGCGAAGGCGTCCGCCGCCGAACCGGCGAAGCCGACCTTGACTTTCCCTTCCGCCAGCGAACGTACCTTCCTGGCCGACGCCTTGATCATCATGTTTCCGAGCGTTACCTGCCCGTCGCCGCCGATGGCGGTGTGGCCGTTTTTCCTTACGGCGAGAATGGTGGTGGAACGCAATGTTTCAGGGTGGTTTTTCGGCATGGGTTTTCCTTGCGGGTCTGTTTTCCCGGCGGGCCAGGCGTCATCCGCCTTCGCCCGCCGGCCTGAGAAAAGAACGCTTTACATAACGTCCGCCATCGCTATACTAATTCCTTTCCATAACCGGGCGGTTAGCTCATCTGGTTAGAGCACCTGCCTTACAAGCAGGGGGTGACTGGTTCGAATCCAGTACTGCCCACCAACATTTTTAACCCCTGTTTCGCCTAGGGCGACAGGGGTTTTTTCAATTTTCGGTAGTGCGGAAAGGGGTAGGTTTTCGCTGGTTTCGAAGTCTCCATAAAGTCCTTATTTTAGCCTCCGAGTCCGCACCGCCACTGTCAATTCTCATGACAATGATTTTCCCGTCAACTGTTGCCCCAACGTCATCGGTTCCAGTTTTTGCAGCCGCCCGCAACTTGTCCCCCACTGCCGCCGGCGCCGTCTCGACAAAACGGTTCGATTCCGCATCCAGACACCGCCCGCCTGACAAACGCTGCCCAGCTTTAAAATATTCCGCTCTAGTCCTTGAAGCCGGGGACACGCCGCCGAATGCCGGCCTGGTCAAAAAAATCCACCGTCCAGGATGAATCCGCCACCACCATACCTTTGGCGTTCTTCCGCTTCCTGCGAATAGCGAATAATACTCACGCCTTCCCTTTTCGCTTCAACGACCGCCGCAACGGTTCGAGGATAAAGGCGGTCATGCTGACCCCTTCCTCCTTGGCGAGTGTTCGCCAGCGTTCGATTTCCTTCCGGTCGGCCTTGACCGTGAGAACCACTTTTGGCAGTTCCCCGGAGCGTGGCCGCCCCCTTGGTCGTTTGGGTTTATTGATATCGTCAGTCATGCTGTTCATTATACATTACAGTAATACCAAATTCAAGTCTTTTTGAAGGCCGGGCCTGAACCCGACTCGCCCCGGCTTTGGTTTACCCGCTGTCCCCACTGCGGCGGACAACGCCTGGAATGGGTCAGGGAACTGCCGCGCCCCCACAACCGCAGCCCGTAAGGACTACCTCCAAAAATCCATCCGCTACCACCACAACGCGCCACCAGCGTGGAGCGAAGGAGGATAATTGTCCACAGCCAAAAAGCGCCACAATACCAACGCAAATCATCCCGCCCAAGCTACTCAAAACCTCTCGGATAAGCACAATCCCACCACTTACACAACTACGGATGAACTCTCCAATGAATCGGTAATATCTTTGACGCTAGCGCGCACATTTGCCAAATCCATCACATTGTCAAGCCAATCCGGCTTGAATATATATTTTCCCGCCTTGGACATGGCCAAATATGCACCATCGGAAAAAGGAAAATCGGCATAGCCGAAAATGACCGCAAACTGAATACGGACATGCCCCATCAAGAACGCCTGCGCCGCCTCACGGGGGATACCCATTTGGACCGCGCGGTCCATGGCCTTTTTCATGGCGTCCACCAAGGTCGAGGTGAACGTCTCCACCAGCGCCGGTTCGAGAACCGCCATCTGCTCCACCGTCACCCGGTACGCCCGCATCACCGGCGCGAACATCGCCTTGGCCAGCTCCTCGCCTTCCCGGTACACCGCGTCGTCGCCCTGATGTACCGCGCAAACGATGTCCTGCTTCGCCAGACCCTGACCGCCGAACCAGTCGCTTCGCGCCTCCGGCCGCGTTTCGTCGTTGAAAAGCGGCGGGTGGCAGGGGTGGCTGACAAAATAGGCGATGTCCGGGCGTTTCGGCAAAACTCCCGCATAGGCCGCCGCCGGATCCAGAAGCACCACCATCCCGCCCGGTCTAACCAAAGGAACAAACTCGGCCCCCAGCTTGCCTATCAAGCGGTCCGGCAAGGCGAACACCACGATGTCCGCCCCGGCGATGACCACCTCCGCCGGCTTCACCGCCAGGCCGAGCGCCTTGAGGCGCTCCACGCCGGCCGGGGAATTCTCAACGTGGCTTACCTCATACTCCACGCGGTTCAGGAGGTTTTTGCTTACCCGACAGCCCATCTTTCCGCCGGCGCCGATCAGGGCGATTTTTTTCATTGCCGTCGCTCCTTGTCTAAAAAAGTGAATTGCCTTTTCCCTCTATCACACCGTCCGTCGCCTCAAGCTCCTGCGGCGAGAAAGTTCCGCGAACATCTTCCCAGCCATTCCATGCCTTGCCCTGCCCACTCCCTTTCGAGGGAACGCGTGGCTTCCGGCGTTCCCTGGTAGGGCGTCCATAATTCCAGAATCACCGCCTGTTCCGGGTGCAATTCCCAAAATGAGGAGACCATACGCCTCGCGTCGAGGAGGCCGGTTCCCGCCGGCGCGCCTTCGACGACAAAACCCATCTGGTGATCGCAACGCCTAATGGTAAAGTCCTTGATATGTAGGCAATTCGCCAGCGGCAGAAGGCATTCCGCCACCCGGACCGGGTCCTCGGCGGCCCCGAAAGAATTCACCGTATCCAGGCATATTCCAAGATTGGGATTGCCCACGCGCTCTATAAGCTCACGAAGCTCGCGGCATTTGTGCCGGTCATGGTTTTCCAGCGAGAGAAGAACTCCCGCCTTTTCATACGCGGGAAGGGCTTCTCGCAACATTTCGGCGGCGACGGGGATTTCCGCCTCCGGCCCGTTTTTCGGAAGCATGCTTCGCACCAACCCGGCACCGAACTTTTTTGCCAATTCCAGGAAGGCGGCCAGGCGCTCCGGCCGGACGCCGCGAAAACCCAGGTGGATGTCCAGATCCGAAGCCTCGGCCCTGGCGCGGAGAAGGGCGATTTCGGCGTCCGGAAGCGTTTCGTTCGGAATGTTGTCGCAGATCTGCACCGTCCGGCATTTACACTCCGCCGCCTCGCCCAGCAGTTCCTCCAGAGTCATGGCCTGTTCGCCGTCGCCATAACCCGGCACGCCGAAATTCCAAGTCCATGTGTATGTGCCCATGCCGTAGTTCATGGTTCGCCTTCCGCTATGTTTTGGAAAAATTGAATACTACCCGCCGTGCGCTTCGGAGACGGCGCCGATGCGGTTCAATCCATCAAGCGGCTCCAGAGGGCGATGGAAAGATTGACCGCCCGGCGGCCGATGTCGTGGTCGCGCTTGACCAGGGCCTCGAGGGTCAGGGAATGGGTGGCGTCGATGGTGCCCTGACTGGTGGTGCTGTCCTTTTTCTGGTGCGTGCGCATGATGGTCGGCTGAAAGAGTTCGAAAACGAAATTGTACAGTTTTTCCATCAGCGGATTGTGCGTGGCCTGGGAGACGCGGAAATGAAATTCCATTTCCGCCTGGTAGAGGCTCTCGGCGGTGTAGCGCCGCGTCTCGACCAATTCCAGCATGGCCGAGTGGGCCGCCGCGATTTCCTTGATGTCGGCGTTGGTGGCGTGGTTGATGGCTTGGGCGATTATGCCGTATTCAAGCATTTCGCGGAATTCAATCAGGTTCTTCTGGTCGAATTTGCTGGAGAGAAGATGAAAAATCAATGAATCCGCAAGCGGCTTAGTGACCGAATCGGCCACATAGGTGCCGTCGCCACGGCGAACAACCAGGACGCCCAGACCGACCAGACTCTTGACCGCCTCGCGAATCGAACCCCGGCTGGCCTGAAAACTGACGGCAAGCTCGGATTCCGAGGGAATGCGGTCGCCCGGGCGGATCGCGCCCTGCTTCAGAAGTTCCTTGAATTTGTCAATCACCATGTCGCCGGTCGTTTTCCGCTCTTCGCCTCGAAAAAGGCGGGCGGAAATTTTATTGCCGGCGGCGCTTTGCGGCTTGGCGGGAACCGCTTCGCCGCCGCTTCGCCTCGCCTTCACGCCCTCTTTCACAGTGGAAGTCGCCACAATCTCTCTCGCTTTCACGCCAAGCGGCCGAACCATGTCCCGTACGGGGGCAGGGAGACCTCACCCGGCAACGCCGCCGCCGCACCGGGTCTGTCCGGCGAATCCGGGGCGGTCGGGGAGCCTTCGAGGTTCACCGAACCCGCTGCCGACAGGTAATATCGTCCGGAAATATCGGCGCCGTCAATGAAAACTTTTCGTTCCGCCGCAGCGGGATTGAAGATAACCAGCTCCCGCGTCCCGCCTGCTTCGACCAGGCAGCCCGCCGGCTCGCCCCGTTCCAAACACAGCAGCCTCGCCACCGCGCCGGAAAATCGGCACAGCCTTCGCAGTGCGTGAAACACCGGGAAAACCCGGCCCGGAGTCGAGGGGAAAAACTCCGGCAGGGGGGAACCGGCCGCGCCTTCCCCGACCCCCCGCCAGCCGATGACGCGGGTGAAAAACGTCACCGCTGCCGCTCCCCCCCGGGCGGATTGAAGGGCCGCCCCCACCAGCCAGGCCGCGGCAAACGGCGAGAGCTGCCGGGGGTCGACGTCTTTAGGCGGTTCGCCTGGCCTGGTCTCCTCCCGGCGGGTGGCGGCGGGATTACGAATGGGACGGAGGGTAAGGGGTTCAAGCGCGACCTCGCGCCCGGCCGCCAGGACTCCGGCGCTCGCCAGGGCGGCGGCGATACCGGGGAGATTTTCCATGATTGACCGGTTGTCGAAAAGGTGCACTTGCGGATTGGCGGCAAAGGCGACATGCTTCAATCCGTGCGGGTCGGGCCGGTTGCGGTTCAGTTCGGCGAAATTGCTGTCGCACCCGGCGCCCAAACCGGGCGCTTCGGCAAAGATGTCCAGCAATTCCTTCAGGCGGGCGCGGTTCCCCAGCGTGGCGAGGGGCAGCAGCAGGGTCACGGCCTCCGGAAGCGTAGCGCTTTCGATCAACGCCTTCGCCCCGGCTTTCAGTTCCTCCTCCGGAAGATCCTGTCCGATACGCAACGCCAGCCGTGGGGAGACCCCAAGGCGCGCCGCCTTGGCCAAAGCTTCCCGCACCAGTGACGCAAACCTCGGGCCTTCGGCGTCCACCTCCAGCCGGACAAAGGCGGGGCTTAAAGCGCGAAGCGCTTCGCCCGCTTCGGCGTCCGCTTCCTCGACCCCAAGCCCAATCCCGAAACGCGGCAGGCGGCAAACCTCCGGCGCCGGAAACAGGCGCACCGCCCCTTCTTGCTTCCGCACCGCCACAGGAGCCGCCGCCGCGGGCCGGAAGGAGATGGTCACGGTTTGGTCTACGCGTTCTCCCGCCGCCACCTTGACGGGAAAGGGCAATGCCAAAGGGGTGCAGTAGGTCTTGAAGGAGGCGTCGGTCCAATTGCGCTGGTCCTCGGTCTCGAAGACGTCGCCCGTGAATTCGATTAGCGCCGTGCCTCCGGGAACCGGGTGGCGAATGGCGGCGAGGTTCAGCAGGGGTTGATGCGGCGCGACCAGTTCGGGGAAACGGGACGCCTCGACCGTGCCGTCGGCGTGGGTAAGTTCACAGGATTCGCCGGCAAGCGCTTGCGGATGGAGACAACAGAAGCCGATGCGGTTACGCTCAAAATCGGCCAGGGCTTCGCCGTGCATTTCGAAACAAATGCGCGAATCCTCGCCGCCGGTCAGGCGGCCCCGCCAGGCGAAGGCGATTTCCCCCCGCCGATGCCATGCCTTGAAGTCAAGGGTGAAGGCCTGTGCGCTCCGCTTGACTTCCAGCAAATCCAGTTGATAAGGAATGGTGTTCCAGTTCGGATCCCGGAGGGCGACGTAGACCTGCTGCACGATTTCGAAGCCGTCGACGGAAACTCCGTAGAGCGTTCCGTCAAGAAATTCCGCTTCCAGCCGCCCCGCCCGCAAGCGGATCGGCTCGCCCAGCGGCATGCCGCCGTCCGGCCGCGGCGTTTTCCGGGATATCGGTTTGTCCATCCGGAACTCTCTTTCGTAAGCGCGAAGGGCTTCGGGATTCCGTCCCAATTATTCGGAAGGATTACGCACCAGCAAAAGCACCGCCACGATAATCACCCCCTTGATAATGTTCTGGCTGCCGATAGGCAATCCCGCCACCTGCATCGCCGTCGACACCAGGACCAGAAACAGGGCTCCCGTCAGAGTGCCCACCGCGCTCGCCCTGCCCCCGAAAATCAGCGTCCCCCCCAGCACCACCGCCCCCACCGTCTCCAGCATGAACGAGTCCCCCATGCCCAGAAACGCGCCCCCGACCCGGGCCGAAATGAGAATTCCCGCCAAACCGGCCAGCAAGCTGGACATGACATACGCCGCCACCTGCACCCGGCCGGTGCGGATGCCGGCCAGATAGGCGGCTTCGATGTTCTGTCCGACCGCCGAGAGGGATTTGCCGTAGGGGGTCAGGCGAATCAGGCCATGCGCGAGAAAAGCGATGGCGGCGATAAAAAGCAGCATGAGGGGAATACCGGCGATGCGGTTCCGGATTAGGGCGGTGAGGGTCGGCGCTATGGAAAAGGCGGCGAAGCCTTCATTATACAAAAGGGACGCGGTGGTAAGAATATACCCCATCGCCACCGTGGCGATAATCGGGGGGATGCGTAGCAGCAACACCAGAAGCGAATTCAGTAATCCCACCGCCAGACCGGCTCCCGCCACCGCCAGCATGGCGAGGGGAAGGCGCCCGTCCTGGCCGTTGGCGATGCCGGTCGTGAGAAACGCCGAGAGGGTGATCATGCCGGGAATCGAGAGGTCGATGGCTCCCCGGCCGGTCGTGACCACCAGCATTTGCCCCAGGGCGGGAATGGCGAGGAATGCGGCCGAAACGGCGTTCGAGAGGAGGCTTTCCAGGCTCAGGTTGCCGGTTGTCATCCCCATGGCCAGCCAGAGCAGGATCGACCCCGCCAGGGCGAAAATCCAGGGGGTGCGGCGTACTGTTTCAAACCAGCTCATGACGGTTCCCCCGACGCAGCAGACGCAGTCCAAGAATGGCGATGAGAATCAATCCCTGCACCAAGGTCACGTAGTTTGAACTCACCTTCATGAAGCCGAGCAGGGAACCGATGAGGGAGAGGGTTACCGCGCCGAAAACAGCGCCCGCCGGGCTTACCTTGCCGCCGGTCAGTTCGCCCCCTCCCATGACCACGGCGGCGACGGTGAGGAGGGTGTAGGAAGCGGAGGAATTGGCGTCCGAGGCGGTGGTGATGGCGGTGAGGGCGAGGCCGCCCAGGGCACAGAACAGGCCGGAAATAAAGTAGCCGACGCCGGTCGCCTTGAGAATGGACCATCCGGAACGTTTCAGGGCGAGCGGATTGTTTCCGGCCGCCTTGAGGACGGTTCCGTAACGGGAGGTCGAAATAAGCCAGGCGGCGAGGATGAGAAGGGCGAGCCAATACAGGGAGGTGGGGAGAAACGGCAGGGACGTGTTGTAGAGGTCGACCAGCCACTCCGGCGCCTGGCCGCCCGGGTGGGATTGAATGGTGTAGGAGATGCCGGTCCAGATGAAGGACGAGCCCAGGGTGACGACGATAGCCGGAATGTTCCTCAAACGGATTAAGAGGCCGGAGGCGGTGAAGAGGAGACACACCCCCAGAATGCCTGCCAGCCCCAGGCCGGTGTGGCGGCTGAGCCAGGTGGCGCCGAGCACGTTCACCAGCCCCATCAGCGCTCCCACCCCCATGTTGATGTGGCTGAAGCCGATAATGTACATTTGGCTGACGGCGGCCAGGGCGAGGGGGACGGCGCCGCCGGCGAGCAGGTCCAGCCCGAACAGGGTGAAGACGCCGGGAGTCATTATGCCGCTCAGGACATAAACCAGAAGCATGGTGGCCAAAGGCAACAGCACGCCGCCCTTCCAGGTTCCTCCGGCCGCCTCCGCTTTGCTTTCTCCCTTCAGCTCCTCGCCGGAAAAAGCGGCGGCGATGACGGCGTCCTTGCCGAGGTTTTCCCGATCCAGGCGTTTGACGATGTGGCCGTAACGCATGACCAGGACTTCGTCGCAGACCGCGAATTCGTCGTCCTCAGTGGAGTGCCAGACCAGTAACTTCCCCTGCCCGGCCGCCTCGCGGAAGAGATCGTAAAGCATGCGCTTGGTGCCGACGTCGACCCCCCGGGTGGGGTCGTCCAGGAGGATGATGTCGGCCTGGTCCAGCATGGCCCGGGCGATGAGAATCTTTTGCTGATTGCCGCCGGACAGACTGCCGATTTCCGCCCCCAAACCTTCGGCCTTGACCTGAAGCCGATCATACCAGACCCCGGCCTCCCGGCGGTCATCCGCACCGGTCAAACCGCCCAGGGAAAAAGCACGGGCGATTTTGCCGATACGCATGTTGTCCAGGAGATCCCAGAGCGGGAAGACGCCCTCCTTCTTGCGGTCGCCGGAAACAAAGGCAATCCGGCCTTCGCGGTTGAGGGTGGCTTCGGCGCCGTCCTTCCCCTTTCCGGAAAAGAGGACGCGGAGCAATTCCTTCTGACCATTTCCTTCGAGTCCGGCCAGACCGTATATTTTTCCCCCCTCGAGTTCGACCGTGATGTTCCTGAGCCGCCGGCTGTTGAAGCCCCGCAGCGAAATCCGGCCCGAACCCGCCACCGCCGGCCGCCGCGCCGGCGCGGACTCCGGCAGCACCGGGAGGCCGGGGCCGTCGCCGACCTCGGACATGCGGCGGATAAGGTCGTTCTTGTCCACGCCTTTGCCAGGGCCGCTCCATTTCATGGCGCCGTTTTGCAGGATGAGGATATTGTCGGCGAGCCGGGTAACCTCGTCCAGCCGGTGGGAAATGTATATGATGCCGATTCCCCGCTTGGCGAGCTCCGGCAGGCGGTGCAGGAATTGCGCCGTTTCCGCCGAGCCCATGGATGAGGTGGGTTCGTCGAGGATGAGCAGGCGGAGGCTGTCGTCCGAAGCGGCGCGGGCGATTTCCACCATCTGCCGCTGGGCGATGGAGAGGCTTTCAATCAGGGCGTCGGGGCGGATTGAACAGTCGGGGAATATTTCCGCAAGAGCCTGCTCCGCCTTTTTCCACGCCTTGCTCCGCCAGGATAAACCGTCCAGGCGGCGGGGCTGTTCGATATAAAAATTTTCATACACCGAAAGATTGGAGAACAGGGAAAGTTCCTGGTACACCACCTTTATCCCCAGATCGGAGGCGGCGGCGACGTCGTAGGAGGAACGTCCCTGTTCGACGCCGTCGATGAGGACGCGTCCCTCGTCGGGGCGGGCGACGCCGGACACGAGGCGGGTCAGGGTGCTTTTGCCGGCGCCGTTGGAGCCGATTAGGCCGAGGATTTCCCCTTTGGCGACGGCCAGGGAAACGCCGTTGACGGCGACGGTGTTGCCGTAACGCTTGACCAGATCGATTCCCTGCAGAAATGTTTCGCCCATGAGCCGATATCCTTCAAGCGCCGCGCCAAATCCGGAACAAACCCGCGTCCTCCTTCACCGTCCCGCCGGCCCACGCTGGGCGGCGGGACGGATTTTCGCGACCAGGCGGTTCATTTGCCCCGGAAAGGCACGATGATGTTCTTGACGACGTAGTCATTGGTGAAAGTGGGGCTGACGATGGTACCGGGCTTGAGAGTTGCGTAATCGTCGACGGTGCTCTGGGTGACGGTGAAAACGTTCAGGCTCATCTTCTTGGGAACATCGTTGTTCTGCAGGATGTTGATGGCGAGCCACAAGGCGGCGCCGCCGATGCCGGGGGTGGAGCCGACGCTGGACGTTTCGTAGCCGGCGGCCTTTTTCTTGCCCAGCCACCATTGGATGAATTCCGAGGTGTTGTCGCCGACGATGATCGGGGTCGGACGTTGGCTGGCGTCGAAGGCCTGGGCCGCGCCGAAGGCGTCGCCGCCGCCCTGGGTGACGACGCCGTCAATGGGGGGGAGGCTGGGAAGGACGTTGGCGATGGCCTGTTGGGTGACGGTGGCGGAGGCTTCGCCGTTCACGGTGGCGACAATCTTCATGCCGGGATGTTTCTTGAGAATGTTCATCTGCCCTTCATACATCTGTTGGTCCGGCACCGAGCCGGAGACGCCGCGAATCTGGATGAAGTTCCCCTTGCCGCCGGTGCGCTCAGCCAGGTAGGAGGCGACGGCTTCGCCGTATTCGACGAAGTTGAAGTCGAGGGTCCAGCAATGCGGGCTGGTGGCGATGGAATCGAAGGCGAGGACCTTGATGCCCGCCTTGGCGGCGCGGTCGATGACGCCGTTCAGGGCGGTCGGGGAGGCGGCGTTAATGCAGATGGCGTCGACGTTCTGCAGGATGAGGCTGTTCATTTGCGAGACCTGCTGGTTTTGCGTGCCGTCGCCGTTCATGACGACGAAATCCTTAATCAGGCCTTTTTGCTTGGCCTCCTCGGCGGCGGCGACGAAGGTGTCGACCATCTGCTTGCGCCAGGTGTTTCCGTAATACGAATTGGAGAGGGCGATTACCCATTCGCCCTGCTTTTTCTCGCCGCCCCAGGCGAAAAGCGCTACCGCGGCCATGACCAGCGCCAGCACCAGGAACCTAGTCCTCATTTCGTTCTCCTTGTCGTAAATGCGCTCAAACAACCAACGCCCATCATTAGACGTCCTACGTCTTATGATTTAGCGAAATCGGAAAAAAGTCAAGATGAAAGTCAAGAAAAAAGTCAAATTAATTTTTTGAAACTTCCCGGGAATTCACACCTTGTTCGGCTTGACGCTTTCCTCGTAGTCCATCATTTTCCGGATGCAGGATTTGCCCATGCGTTGGACGTAGCCGATGAACAGGCTTTCGACGATGCACAGTTGGGCCAGGCGCTTGGCGATGACCTCGATGTCGGCGAAAGTGGCGAAGACGGCGGTCTGGAGGACGATGTCCGAGGCTTTCACCATCGGGGACACGGGGAAATTGGTCACGGCGATGACGGTGGCGCCGTTCTTTTGCGAGAGCTTGGCAACGTTGTTGACGGTGCGGCTGCGACCGGAATGCGAGAAGGCCAGCATGACGTCGCCGGGTTGGAGGCGTGAGGCGAAGAAAAGCTGTTCGTCGGCGTCGAGGGATTCGTAGACGGTGTGCCCCACCTTCAACCAGCGCAAATAGCCCTCCCGGGCCACTACCGCCCCGTCGCCGATGCCGCAGAAGAGTACCTGCCGGGAGGCGGCGAGGGCGTCGACGGCTTTGGTGAATTCGCCGATGTCCAGTACGCCCAGGGTGTCCACGAGGGTGGACATGCTGGAATTGAAGACTTTCCGCAGCATGTCGGGGAGGGAATCCTT
The DNA here is from genome assembly GCA_031548195.1 of Planctomycetota bacterium. Classification (GTDB taxonomy): domain Bacteria; phylum Planctomycetota; class SZUA-567; order SZUA-567; family SZUA-567; genus JAJBSZ01. The sequence goes on from JAVBRG010000001.1 coordinate 31,828, forward strand.
CTGGTTGATTTCCGGGTAGAAATGCCGGGTGCCGTTGTTTTGATGCAGTCCGAAGGAGCGGCGGAGTTCGATGTAGCCTTCGAAGCCGAGACGTTTGGCAACCCGGACCGCCGTCGCTTCGCTGCATTTCGCCTGGGCGGCGAAATCGACGATGTTCAGGTCGGGCATTACCTCGGCATTGGCGAGGAGAAAATCGACCGCCCGTTTTTCGGCCGATTTCAGGGTGGGGTACATGGCCTGCAGCTTAAGGGCGGAGGCGTGGGGAATTTTGCCGAGGTTTTCGTCGTTGAAGACCATTTTGAACTCCGGGTGTCGTGCGGTTGGGCTGACTACGGCCGGGGCGTTCGCGAAACCTGCCTGAACGCCGCGGAGCCGCCGTTTTCAGTATACCACGGCAAGGTTCAGCATGGGATGGCGGATCGCAATAAATTTTCAAAAATCATTATTGGTTTTGAAAAATAGAAATAAATCCCATAAATCGGATGCCCTTCCGGGTGAAAGATTTTATCCTTGGCGAAGGCATTGGCCAAGAGTAGCGGTAGTTTGTGGCGGCAACCGCCCCTCCCCCCGGTGTAGCTGCGGATATTGCGGAGGATAGGTATATTTTTCATAAAGTGATATTGAAAAATAAAAAAATACTTGCGCTTCGAGTTTGAAGGGATATTATGACAACATGGCGACGGGAATACCGTTCCGTAGCCTCCACCCACTACCTGGATAATGTCCCTTAGCCTCGTCATCCCCAAAACACTAGCATTTATCTGGCAATTTACGACTCCGTCATCGTATTCCACGAATGAAAACCGTTTTATGAAAAACGCGGCCGCATACCTGAACCGGTCCGGTTTAAATCCGGGATGTGATCGCTTTTTCATTACTATTTTCAAAAATAATATCGCAAACTGGAAAATACCTCCCCTGGTTCAAACGGCTTTCTCTCTCCGGGAACGCCAGGGGGGCGGTTTGACTGCCTTATGGCTAATGGCGCTGAAATATGGGCAACCCATTGAAAACGTGAGAATAACAGGGGAATAACGGGGACATGATGTTTAATCGGCCGGCGTTTTGGCCAACTAAATTTCGTGTCCCCGTTATTCCCGCGTTATTCCCCGCTAAAAACAACCAAACCACACACCTAGGAGAAACGGCATGCGGGAAAGCATCATAAACAGGAAGCTGACCTTCGGCGTCATCGTCGGTACCAGGGGCTGCTTCAACTACGAACTCGCCGTCCAGGGCCGGAACCAATTGTTGGCCATCCTGAAACAACAAGGTCATGCCTGCATCGCCCTGGCTGACGGAGACACGCCCACCGGTTGTCTCGAAGGCCGACCGGACGGCCTCAAATGCGCCGAATTGTTCAAAAAGCACCGCGACAGCATCGACGGCGTGATTGTCTCCCTTCCCAATTTCGGCGATGAAATGGGGATTATCGCCGCCATCGACGGCGCCAAGCTCGAAGTCCCCATCCTCCTGCACGCCTCGGACGACTACCTCGACAAACTGGGAACCCGCGAACGCCGCGATTCCTTCTGCGGCAAACTTTCCATCGCCAACAATCTTTGGCAATACGGCTACCGTTTCACCGACACCACGAACCACACCTCGGAAATCGACGGGGCCGAGTTCGCCGCCGATCTGAATCGCTTCGCCGCCATCTGCCGCGTCCAGCGCGGACTCAAGAACGCCCGCATCGGCGCCATCGGCCAGCGTCCCGCCGATTTCCAGACCATGCGCATCAGCGAGAAGCTTCTACAGGCCTCGGGCATAACCGTCGTGGCTGTCGACCTCTCGGAAATCATCGGCGCCGCCTCGCGCCTGGACTCCTCCGCGAAGCAGGTCGTCGACGCCATGAACCGGCTCGCCGACTACGGGAAAATCGCCCCCGACGTTCCGAAGGAGCAGCTTGTCCGCCAGGCCCGGCTGACCGTAGCCCTGGATGAATGGATTGCCGCGAACCAGGTGGATGCCGCCGGGATCCAGTGCTGGACCGCCCTGCAGCAGAACTTCGGCTGCGCCTCCTGCGGCGCCATGAGCATGCTTTCCGACCGGCTCATCCCGGCAGCCTGCGAATGCGACGTCGGCGGCGCCGTCTCCATGTACGCCCTGACCTTGGCGTCCGGGAACGCCAGCGCGCTCCTGGACTGGAACAACAATTACGGCTCCGACCGGAACAAATGCGTCTCGACCCATTGTGGAAACAATCCCCGTTCCTTCATCTACGGTTCCTCCGACGGCAAGCCGGAAATATCCTACCTGGACGTCCTCGGCACCACTCTCGGCAAGGAAAATTGCTTCGGCGCCGTGAAGGGCAAGGTGAAGGCCGGGGACATGACTTACTTCCGCATTTCCACCGACGACCGTAACGGCGAAATCCGCGCCTACCTCGGCGAAGGCGTCTTCACGGACGACCCCTTCGCGATGTCCGGCTGCGTAGCGGTGTGCCAGGTGCCGGAGCTGCGGAAATTGATGGGGCACGTGGTGAAAAACGGCTTCGAGCACCACGTCGGGTTTGTGCGGGGCCATGTGGCGGGAATCATCGAAGAGGCGGCGGGCAATTATCTGGGCTGGAACTTGTACCGGCATTCATAAATTGGCGCATATTCGCAAGGGAGAGAACATGAGAGGTTTCTTTAGAATCACGCTGGCGGTTTTGTTGTTGTGCTGCCTGTCCCTGGGTGTTCAGGCGGGCGAGAAAAAGCTCCGCATCGCCTTCCTGTTCCAGGATCTTGAAACGGAATTCTGGGTCGCCGGCCACAAGGCCATCACCGAAACGCTTCGCGGCCGCGGCATCGACGTCATCGAGTTCAACTCGAACCAGGACGCCAACCGTCAGCTCGAACAATTGAAGTCCGCCATCAACCAGAAGGTCGACGGCATCATCGTCATCCCGCACGACGGCAACATCGCCGTCACCATGGCCAAGCAGGCCAACCGCGCCAACATTCCCTACGGCGTCTTCAACCGGCCCCCGTCCAGCCGGGACATCAAGGCCATCGTCGCCCTCGCCGACAACGCCAAAATCGCCCAGGCGGCGGTTGAATACATGTGCGACGAAGCGTTGAAGCTCGGCCGCAAGGTCACCCCCGCCATCATCGTCGGCGACCTCGCCGACCCGAACGCAGTCGAACGCCGCAAGGGCTTCTACGCCGCGGTGGAGCAGGAGCGCTACAAGGATCTCTGGACCGGGAAGCCCATTGAAATCATGTCCAAGTGGGACGCGAACGTCCTGACCCAGAACTTCCAGTCCGCCATGCAGGCGAACCCGAACATCGACTTCCTCTTCACCTCCTCCGACTTCCTCATCCCCAACATCCGCTCGGTCCTCGCGCCATTGGGCAAATGGCAGAAGGTCGGCCACGACAAGCACGTGATTTTCGGCGGCCTGGACGGCGACAAGACCGCCTGCGCCATGATTGAGGAAGGCTACCTGGATTCGACCGGCGTGCAGGACGTTTTCGAGGAAGCGCGGCTGATCATGACCGCCATGCAGGAAGCCATCGGGAAGGGTGAAAAGACCCCCGACACCTGGATGTACGACGAAGGCTTCGCCCTCACCCACGGCAACTTCCAGAACCGTTGCGGCGACATGTGGGGCTGCAAGCTGCTTTTCGAGGAACGCGCGAAATAATGATTGTCACCGGCCGACTCCCCCGCCGCCGCCGCGAGGCGGCGGGCGGGGCCGGCCTTGCTGCAACGAACCCACTTGCGTATTGGGGCAAACGTGTCCGCACAAGCACAAAACAAGGCATCGTCCGGAGTCGGCGGATTTTTCCGCCGCCTTCTGGCCTCCGATTATTTCGTCCTCTACCTGACCATACTCTACGTGGTCTGTCTGTCGCCGTGGATTCCCTATTTCTGGAGCGAGGGTAACCTTACGGACATCCTCTCCAACACCTGGCCCCTCCTGGTTATCGCAGTGGGACAAACCTTCGTCCTGATTGTCGGCGGCATCGATCTTTCCCAGACCGCGGTGCTGGCGTTCGTCAGCATTGTCGGCGCGGCCTTGATCTGCACTTCGCTCGAACCTTACATTTTCGCCAAATGCGTCATGTGGGGGCGGCTTGTCGGCGAGGACGGCGGCTTGCTGGCGCACAGCAACATCGGGCTGGTGGCGGCGATTGCGGCGATGCTCATTTGCGGCATGCTGGTCGGCTTCATCAACGGCCTAAGTGTGGCGGTCTTCAAAATGCCCGCCTTCATGGTCACCCTGGTCACGATGATGCTTTTCAGCGCGGTGGCCCTTTACCTCTCCGGCTCCGAAAACATCATGCACCTTCCCGACAACTTCATCGTCCTCGGCGAAGCCTACGACGTCCTTTCCATTCCCATGGCGATTGCCCTGGTCTCGGCTGTACTGGCCCACATCCTGCTGCGGAAGACCTACTTTGGCATGCAGGTCTACGCCGTCGGCACCAACCCGGTGGCGTCGCGGATTTCCGGCGTTCCGGTTCGGAAAATCATCATCCTCGCCTTCATCATTTCCGGTCTTTGCGCCGCCATCGGCTCCATCCTCTACACGGCACGCATGGAAATGGGCCGCCCCACCCTTGGGGCGACCATGCTCCTGGACGTGGTCGGCGCCAACGTCATCGGCGGCGTCAGCCTCTCGGGCGGCAAGGGGAAAATCATCGGCACCGCCCTCGGCGCCCTGTTTTTCGTAATTTTGGCCAATACGCTCAGCTTTCTCAACCTGAGCTTCTATACCATAGATCTCGCCAAGGGCGTGGTGATTTTCGGCGCCGCCACCCTTGACGTCGTGCGCTCGAGAATCGCCCGAACAGTCTGAGAGACCTACCGTCATGAACGACAACCCCATATTCGCCGCGAACGGCATAGGCAAGGCCTTCTTCGGCATCAAGGCGCTCGACGACGTCACCCTGGCGCTTCGGAGCGGCCGCGTGCTCGGGTTAATCGGCGAAAACGGCGCCGGCAAATCCACCCTCATGAACATCATCGGCGGCGTGATCCGGCCGGACGGCGGCAGGATGACCTTGAACGGCAAACCTTACGCGCCGGGTAGCGCGCTGGAAGCTTCGCAGTCGGGGATTGGCTTTATTCACCAGGAACTAAACCTGTTCCCCAATCTCACCGTGGCGGAAAATATTTTCATCGACAGCTTTCCCCGGCGCGGCCCCTTCCTGAACCGGAAGGTCATGGAACAGCGCACCTTCGAGGTCCTCCACGCCCTGGGCCTTGATTTCTCCCCGTGGATGAAGGTCGAGCGCCTGATGCCCGGGGAAAGGCAGATGGTGGAAATCGCCCGGGTCCTGGCCTCGGACGCGCGGATCATTATCTTCGACGAACCCACCACCTCGCTGACGGCCAAAGAAACGGAGAAGCTGTTTGTCCTCATCGACCAGCTCAAGGCCGAGGGCCGGGCCGTCGTCTACATCTCCCACATCCTGCAGGATGTGCAGAGGCTCTGCGACGACCTGGTCATCCTGCGTGACGGCAGAATCATGGCCTCGGGTTTGTGTGCCGACTTCAGCATCGACAAGATGATGTCCAATATGATCGGCCGCGACATCGGGAGCATCTTCCCGCCGAAGACCAACCTGCCGGATAACGAGGTCGCGCTCGAAGTGAGCGGCCTGAGCCAGCGGGGCATCGTGAACGACATTTCGCTCGAGCTGCGAAAGGGCGAGGTATTGGGAATTTTCGGCCTGATGGGATCGGGCCGCACCGAATTGATGCGCATGGTCTTCGGGGTCGACGAATACGAGACCGGGACGGTTCGGGTCGGCGGCGTCGACGTCCTTTCCGGAAATCCCCGCGACGCCATCGAAAAGGGCATGGCTTTCGTCACCGAGAATCGCCGGGACGAGGGCCTGCTGCAAAGCTACCCCATCGTCGACAACATCGGCCTTGTCTACATGCGGGATTTCATTCATCCCGCTACCGGCCTGGTGAACCGGAAGAAGGTCACGGCCGAGAGCGCCCGCATCGCCTCGGAACTCCGCATCAAATGCGCCTCCGTTGACAACCAAACCGTGAAGAGCCTTTCCGGCGGCAACCAGCAGAAGGTGGTGATCGGCAAGTGGCTAATCAAGCGGCCGAAGGCCCTCATCATGGACGAGCCGACCCGGGGCATCGACGTCGGGGCCAAGTACGAGGTCTACAGCATAATTGACGATCTGGCCGCCAAGGGTTCCGGGGTTCTGATCGTCTCGTCGGAATTGGGCGAATTGATGGGGATTTGCGATCGCATCGTCACCATGAGCCGGGGGGAAATAATCCAGACCTTCACGAAAAAGGACTTCAACGAGGAAGCCATCATGCGCGCCGCTTTCCGGGTTCACGACGACAGCTTGAGAATGGAGAGCGTTTCATGAGCAAATTCAAACTGACGTTGTTGAACAATATCACCCTGATCATTTTTGTATTGCTGTTCTTGATCTTCGGTCTGCTCTCTCCCCGTTTCCTGACCCTGAAAAGCTTGGAAATCATCGTCACCAACGCCACCTTCATCGGCGTCATCGCGGTCGGGATGACCTTTGTCCTGCTCACCGGCGGCATCGATTTGTCGGTAGGATCGACCATGTACTTCTCCGCTGCCATCCTCGGCTGGCTGGTGAACGACCAGGGTGTCTCCATATGGCTGGGCATGCTGCTTTGCCTATTGGTCGGCCTGGTGGTCGGCACCCTGAACGCCATCATGGTCACCCGCATCGGCCTGGTTCCCTTCATCGCCACCCTCATCACCATGATTCTGGCCCGCGGCGCCGGGATGTTCATCACCCGTTCCGTTCCCGTGGACTATCCTGAATCCCTCACCACCCTGGACGCGATTTACGTCTTCGGGATGATTCCCATGCCGATCTTTCTTTTTGCCTTGGTAGTGCTGGCGGCTTCCGTATTCCTCCGTATGACCCAGCCCGGGCGGCAATTGTACGCCATCGGGAACGATCCCGAAGGCGGCCGCCGCGCCGGTTTGAACACCCGCCGCCTCACCGCCATGACCTACATGATTTGCGGTACCTGCGCCGCCCTGGGCGGCATTGTCTCCATTGCGCAGCTCGGTCGGGTGAACGCCAACTTCGGCACCGGCAACGAATTCGACGCCATCGCGGCGGCGGTACTGGGCGGGACCAGCCTGTTCGGCGGCGTCGGCACGGTTTTCCCCGGCACTTTCCTCGGGGCGGTGATGATTCAGATGATTCAGGCCGGCCTGGTATTCACCCGCATCGACCTGTACCTGCAGCCGATTATCATGGCGATTATCATTTTCCTCGCCGTGCTGGTCGACAGCATGCGGAGTTCCTACCTCAAGAAACTGCAGCGGCGCAACATCACCAAACAGACCGACGCAGCGGCGCCGGCCAAACCGACCGCCGACGGCTCAATTCCCCTGGCAAAGGATTTCCCATGACCAGCCCTGATCCGGAGGTGAACTTCGACGCGGTTCTGCGGCGCCTGCGGGAAAACCGCATCCCATTCGGAACCATACGGGTCGGGACGAGGCATGAGGCGATCCTCCTGGGCCGGGGCGGACACCTCCTGGGTCCGTTTGACCAAACGGATGGGACCGGCTCGTTCTGGCTGAATCCGGTTTGGGGGAACGCGGCGGCTTTCGCCGAGTTCCTGGCGGGCGGCAACTGGAATGTCGGGGGGCTCCGCTTGTGGCTGGCGCCGGAGATCCGCTTTGGGGTCAGGGACCGAAACCGTTATTGGGAGACCTTGACTGTCCAGCCAGGCATGGAGCCGGACGGCTCACCGGTCGAGGTGAACGAACGGGGCGATTTGCGGCTGGATTATCGGGCGAAGCTCCAATATTACAACCCCGACGCAGCGGCGAAAACTTTACGCCTGCAACGCCGGGTGCGGGCGGTTCCGAATCCGCTGACCGGGATGGCGGACGAAAACCTTGTTGGCCTGGAATATTTCGGCTTCGCCCACGACTGCCGGCTAAGCCAGGAAACGCGGGACGGCAATCCGGCCGAGGTCTGGAATATCGTGCAGGTTTGGGGCGGCGGCCGGGCCTTGATTCCCTTGCTGGGCGAATTCGCCTACGCGGATTATTACGAACCGTTGCCGGACAGCCATCTGATCGCCGGCGAGCGGCAGGTCGCCCTCACGCTGGACGGGAAGCGGCGGTTCAAGATTGGCGTGGCGTCGCACTGCCATTTTGGGCGTATCGGTCACCTTCGCGAAGTCGACGGTGGTGCGGAGCTGCTGGTCTGTTCCTACTACAACGATCCCTCCGCCCATTATGCCGAACAACCGGCCGGCGAACCCGCCAGACGCGGTCTGTCCATGCATTTCTACAACGACGGCGGCATGTTCGGCGGCTTCGGCGAATTGGAGGGCAATGGCCGCACCATCGGGGTGGACGGCACGCCGGACGATCTGGAGGACAGCTTCAGCGTTTGGCGCTATCGCGGCAGGAAAAACGCCGTGGCGGCCGCCGCCCGGCTCTTACTGGGAATAAGGGACGCAATATGATGACCGACGCGGAAATTTGGCAAAAAGCCCTTCATGTCTGGGATGTCGGCGTTCACGAAATCGGCCGGCTCCCGAATTATATCGACCGGGACGTTTTCGCCCGGGTGGTCAAGGCCATCGCCTCTTGCCGCGGCCGGATCATCACCGCCGGCGTCGGCACATCGAGCGCCGCGGCCAGGAAAATCGCCCACTCTTTAAGTTGCATCGAGCGGCCGGCGTTTTTCCTGTCGCCCGGCGACGCGGTCCACGGGGGTTTGGGCGCGGTACAACCGGGGGACGTCGCCATTCTCATTTCCAAGGGCGGCGGAACCAGGGAAATCCTCAACATTGTTCCCGCCCTCAAGACGAAGGAGGTTTTCACTATCGCCGTCACGGAAAAGGCGGACTCCCCGCTGGCGGCGAATTGCGATTTGACTCTGCGGGTGGCGATTGAAGCCGAAGCCGATGAATTCAACATGCTGGCGACGACCAGCACCATGGCGGTGGTGACGGTCTTCGACGCCGTGGCCATCGCCTTGATGGACTATACCGGCTACACCCGCGAACAGTTCGCGGTGATACACCCGGGCGGAGCGGTCGGCGACAGACTTTTGGGAAAGAAAGGGTGACAGATGAAGGCTGCGGTGTTTGAAGGCCCAGGGAAAATCACGGTGCGGGAGGTTCCCCTGACCCCGTGCGGCCCGGACGACATAATTCTCAAAATCCACGCCTGCGGCATATGCGGCTCGGATGTCCGCACCTACAAGGTCGGCCTCAAGAAGAACGCGGCCGGCCGCGAAAGCCAGATTCTCGGCCACGAGTTCACCGGTACGGTGGCGGAAGTCGGGCACAACGTCACCCGTTATAAGGTCGGCGACCCCATCGCCGTGGCGCCGGACGTCTGTTGCGGGGAATGCTGGTATTGCCGTCGGGGACTCGTGAACCTCTGCGACAAGCACCGCATGCTGGGGGTGGATTGGCCGGGCGGCTTCGCCGAATACGCCCATTTGCCGGCGGAAGTGTTGAAATTGGGGATGGTGCATCATGTCCCGGCCAGCATGTCCCTGGACGCGGCGACCATGTCGGAGCCGGCCTCGTCCGTCATCGCCGCGCAGGAGAACGTCGGCGTCGGCCTCGGTGACACGGTGCTGATAATCGGCGACGGCCCCATCGGCTGCCTGCACGTGGAGATTGCCCGGGCGCGCGGGGCGTCGCGGGTCTTCATGTCGGGGATGCTACGCCTCAAGGAGGCGGCGGCTTTCAACCCTGACCGCCTGTGGGACGGTGGGAGCGAGGACGTCGTCAAAAAGGTCCGGGAGGAGACGGACGGCCTCGGGGTCGACTTCGCCATATGCGCGAATCCGGTGGCCGCGACCCAGGAGCTGGCGGTGCGGGCGGTGCGCAAGCGCGGCACGGTCGTCCTCTTCGGCGGTCTATCCCGGGACAACCCCATGACCAGCCTGGATTCCAACCTGATCCATTACGGGGAAATCAAGGTGGTCGGCGCCTTCTCCTATCCGGCCCCGATCCACCAGAAAGCCCTCGCGGCAATCCGTGACGGTTTCATAACGGCCGAGAAGTACATGACCCTCGCCCTGCCCCTGGACGACACGCAAAAGGGTTTCGAGGCGGCCGCCGCCGGCAAGGCGCTTAAGGTGGTGATCAAACCCTAGGGAAAGAACCTCCGGAAAATTCGCGTGGCTGTTTCGCCGCCGGTTTTCCGGCGGGCGGGGGGAATAATTTCCATATTTTAGCGCGAGACAATCGCTCGCATCAGGAGAACGGCATGTACGGCATGTACGAAAAACTCAAGAAGCTGGAGAAGGAGGGCAAGCCCATTCAGGTCGGCATTATCGGGGTCGGCCAAATGGGGTCGGAGATTGTCGCCACCATCGGCGAGATGGCCGGCATGCGGGTGGCGGTGACGGTGGATTTGACCACCGACCGCGCGGCGGCGGCGCATCGCCAGAGCCGGCGTCCCGCGAATATCGTCGAAACGAACGACCTCGCCGTCGCCGAAAAGGCGGTCGCCGCAGGTAAAGTTGTCGCTTCGTCCGACTACCGCGTGGCCACCCGCCTCCCGCAGGTCGACGTCATCGTCGACGCCACCGGCTCCACGGAAATGGCGGCGGTTTGCAGCCTGGACGCCATTCACCACAAGAAGCACATCGCCATGATGAGCGTCGAATGCGACGTGACCATCGGCCCCATCCTGAACCGCCTCGCCTCCGACGCCGGGGTGATTTACAGCATGGCCGCCGGCGACGAACCGGCCGCGATCATGGAAATTTACCGCTTCGCCAGATCGATGGGCTTCGAGGTGGTTTGCGCCGGCAAAGGGAAAAACAATCCCCTGAACATCCACGCCAATCCGGACGATGTCCGCGCCAAGGCGGACGAACGCCGCATGAGCGCCAAGATGCTTTGCGAATTCGTGGACGGGTCCAAAACCGCCATCGAAATGGCCGCGGTCGCCAATGCCACCGGCCTGGTGCCGGATGTCCGGGGCATGCACGCCGCCAAATCGACGGTGGCGGAACTGAACCGGGTTTTCATCCCGAAGGCCGACGGCGGCGTACTCGAAAAAAGCGGTGTGGTTGATTTCGCCATCGGCGTGCATCCGGGCATTTTCGTCATCGCCAAAACGGACAATCCCTGCCTGGTGAACGGCCTTTCCCAGCGCGACATGGGCACCGGACCCTATTACACGCTGTTCCGCCCCTACCACCTGTGTTCCATCGAAGTGCCGCTGACTTGCGCCAAACTGGTGCTGTACGGGGAAACATCCGGCAGTCCCCTGGAGCAGCTGGTGTCCGAGTGCATCACCATCGCGAAACGCGATCTCAAGGCCGGGGAAGTCCTCGACGGCATCGGCGAATACTGTTATCGTGGCAGCATCGATCTCGCCTCGGTGGCCAAACGTGACAACCTCCTTCCCCTCGGCTTGGCGAAAGGCTACCGCATGAAGGCCGACGTCAAGTGCGACACCGTCCTTACCTACGACATGGTCGAGATCGACGCCGACTCGCCGCTCCGGCAATTGCGCCGGCTCCAGGACGCGCTCGGCGACCATTGAATCCGGCTTTGGGAGATACGGACATGCATTTGCTGGGATTGGATGTGGGAACAACCGGCTGCAAGGCGCTCTTGATCGACCCCGATACCGGTCGGAGCTTTCGCGCCTTTCGGGAATACGGCATGGTCACCGGCCCCGACGGCAAGGCCGAACAGGACGCGACGCTGGTCTGGCGGTTATGCCAAACGGTTATGCGGGAGGCTCTGGAACAAGGCGGGTTCCCCCCGGTGGCGGCGGTGAGCGTATCGGTGCAGGGCGACGCGGTGATTCCGCTGGACGCTTCGGGCGAACCGGTTTTCCCAACCATTCTGGGAATGGACTACCGCTGCAAATCCCAGTTGGCGGTTTGTGCCGAACGCTTCAGTGATTTTGAATTCTTTCAACGCACCGGTATCCGCCCGCATCCGCTAAATGCGTTTCTGACCATGCTCTGGCTTCGCCAGGAGCGTCCGGACGTCTTCGCGGCGACCCGGCAACTGGCGTCCTACGGCGATTACCTCCTGGGACAGCTCGGCTGCCCCGGGGTTATCGACATGTGTAACGCCAGCCGGACCATGGCCTTCAATATCGCCAACGGCGACTGGGACGACAAGATTTTGAGCGCGTTTTCCTTCCCCCGATCCTTACTGGCGCGTATTGTCCCCTCGGGGACGCCGGTCGGGACCATGTCTCCGAGTCTATCCGCCGAACTGGGCTTCCCTTCCCCTCCGGTCATTGTCGCGGGCGGGCACGATCAGCCCATGTGCGCCATCGGCGCCGGGGTGATTACGCCGGATCTGGCGGTGGTCACCACCGGAACGGCGGAGGTGATTTCCCACTACCTCCCCGAACCGGTCTTGAGCCAAGGCATGTTCGACAGCTTTTACCCCTGCTACTGTTCGGCCATGGGCCGGGGCTACTTCACCTTCAGCCTCAACCATGTCGGCGGCCTTTCCCTCCGCTGGCTCCGGGACGTCTGGTGCGGCGAGGAGGTGAAAGCCGCCCGGGACAGCGGCCGGGATCCCTACGACGTAATCGTCGGAGCCATGCCGGCGGGGCCGGCGAAAATATTCGTCCTACCCCATTTCTCCGGCTCGGGGACGCCGTTCTGCGATTTCGAAACCAGGGCGGCCTTTGTCGGCATGACTCTCGACACCGATCGGCCCACGGTGGCCCTGGCTTTGCTGGAAGGACTGACCTTCGACCTGAAGATCAACCTGGACCGCTTGCGGGAACTCGGCATGCCGACCAATCGTCTGCGTAACGTCGGCGGCGGTTCGCGGTCGAAGCGCTGGCTCGGGTTGAAGGCGGACATTTTGGGGGTGCCGGTGGAAGTGATGGAAAACCCCGACGCCGGCTGCCTCGGGGCGGCGATTGTCGCCGGGGTCGGCGCGGGGGTGTTCAAGGATCACCGGGCCGGGGTGGAGCGTCTGGTGAAGCCGGCGGACTGCCTTTATCCCGATCCCAAAATGACCGAGGCCTACGCCGCGCGTTACCGGGACTATCGTAGCCTGTACGCCGCCTTGTTGCCCTGGTACCGTGGGCGCACCGGCTGAATTGCTGAAAGGAAAGCCCATGTATTTTCTCGGCATCGATTTCGGCACCGGCGGCGCGAAAGCGACTCTGGTCGACGACCAGGGCGAGGTCGCCGGGCATGCTTTTCGCGAATACCCGATCCTGACGGAAAAGCCGGGCTGGTCCGAACACGAACCGCAGTTATACTGGCGCTTCGCCTGCGAGATGATCCGGGCCGTCCTCTCGGAAGGGAAAGCCTCCGCGGCGGAAGTGAAAGGCGTCGCCGCGTCTTCGGCGATGCCCTGCCTGGTCATGGTCGATAAGGACGGCCGGCCGGTCAACATGGCTTATAATTTGATGGATCGGCGCGCCACCAAACAGGTGGAACGGGTGCGGGAAATGTTCGGCGACGCTCGGGTTTTCGAAGTGAGTAAAAACCGCCTGGACGATCATCCCGGCATTGTCAATCTGTTATGGGAAAGGGAAAACCGCCCCGACTCCTTCCGGCGGGTCGACAAAGCCCTCACCATCGACGGTTACGTCACCATGCTCTTAACGGGAAAACGGATTTGCCATTACTCCGGAGCGGCTTTCTACGGCGTGGCTTACGATCTGCTGGCCCGCAGCTTCAACCGGGAAATGCTCGACGCCCTCGAACTGTCGCCGGATCTGTTCCCCGATTTGGTGCGTTGCGACGCGGTGATTGGCGAAGTCACCCCCGAGGCGGCCATGGCGACGGGGCTGGCCGCCGGCACGCCGGTGGCGGCGGGTCAGGTCGACTGCAACGCCGGCTGGATCGGCGGCGGCATGACCGGCGAAGGCGAAATCCAGATGAACCTGGGTACCTGCGGAAACTTCGGCATCGTGCATCACGACAAGAATTTCTATGAAAGCATGATTGGCTTCGCTTATACCACCGACTCGGAAAACACCTACATCACCGTCCCCACCACCACCACCGGCGGCCAGACTCTCCGTTATCTCCGCGACAATTATTACGGTGCGGAACGCGCAGCGGAAGCGCGTGGCGGCAGCGACACCTATGATATCATCAATCGCGAAGCGGAAAAAATCCCGGCCGGTTGCGACGGGCTCCTGGTCCTACCCTTTCTGATGGGGGAAAGGACCCCCATCTGGGACGTCAACGCCAGGGGGGTGGTCTTCGGCCTCAGCCTGAACCACACCCGAGGCCATTTGGCGCGGGCCATGATGGAGGCGGTGGCGTTCGCGCTTTACGATTCCTTCCGGGTCATCAAATCGTCTGGCCGGGCGGTGCGGCCGCCCCTGGTCCTGAACGAAGGCGGTGCGAAGAGCGTCTTGTGGCGGAGAATCATCACCGACGTTTTCGATATCCCCACTGTCCTGGTGGAGCGGCGGAACGGCGCGCCTTACGGAGACGCGTTGCTGGCCGGAGTGGCGGTCGGCGCTTTTCCGGACTTCGGGGTGGCGAAGCAGCGTACCCGTTACATCGACGGCATGGAACCGGACTCGGCGCGTCATGCCCTGTACTTAGAATATTTCCTCCTGTACAAAGAGCTTTACGGCCACGTCAAAGAGGACTTCCGCCGCTTGGCGTCATTGCGGAACAAGTGAAAGTCACGGGAGAAATATTATGCGGACGGATCAAGTCGACCAAGTGTTTCCATTGACGAACATCGTGCAGATTTGCATCCTGGTCCCGGACCTGGACAAAGCCATGCACAATTTCTATCACCGCTTCGGCGTCGGTCCGTGGAGCGTATACACCTACGAAAAGCCTTTCGTGAAGGAAATGACCCGTAACGGCGAACCGTGCGAATATTCAAGCCGCATCGGCTTGGCCAATGTCGGCAGTATGCGCATCGAATTGATTCAACCGTTGTCGGGGGATACCGTGTATTCGGAGTACATCGAGAAGCACGGCTATGGCGTGCAGCATATCGGCGTCATTACCGAAGACATGGCGGAGTCATTGCGTTTGGCAGAGGAATGCGGTTTGAAAATGACCATGGACGGCAAAGGTTTCGGTTTGGACGGGGACGGCCATTACGCGTATCTCGACACCGAGGATTTGATCGGGGTGACGCTGGAAATGATCTGCCGTCCGAAACGGCGTCATGAACCGGATAGTACCTATCCGTAGGCCTGGCAGTGGGTCAGCTATTTGCCGAATATCGCGGCGGTGGAAGCGTAGCGGAATTCTCCGGCGGTCAGGCGGGCGACATTACGTAGATTGTCGTATATGCGGTCGGTGTTCAGGACCAGCATGGTTTTCGCGCCCAGATCCATCCGTAAGCTGAGCGGCAGCGGCATGTACATTTCCGTGCTGGTTTTCACCCCGATGCCGACCGCAAAATCCATCTTCCCCTTTTTGGTCCAATTCCCCAAACCGTATTCCTTGACGTAAGTTTTCACCTCGGGATAGCCCGCCACGATCGCCACGTATTTGCCGTCCTCGGGACGATCGATTTCCCAATTGCCCTTCTCGCCCGGCTGCAGGCAAAAACGCTCCACCCCTTTAACCGACGGATCGAATTCCCCGCCCTCCAGCAGGGTCTGCCGGCCTTCTTCGCTTTTGGCCAGGCTGTCGAAGGCGTTCCGGTTCGACAAATGGTAAATGCACAAGTCCAGCGCCCGGGGCATGCCGTCGGCATTGTTCAAACCCGGGTCGGCGTAATACTCGATACGCAATGCGCGCTTTTCCGAAATGTAATCGACGTCCTTCGGATTGCTGGCCGAACCGTCGGCGCGGTACTTTATGCCGCCGCCCTGCTGGTAAAGATCCGCCTGAGCCTGGGTGAAGGCGCGGGCTTCGCGGAGGTCGCGGGGGCTCGGGTTCAGGCGCGGGTCGCCGGCCAGATTCTCGGCGCGGATGCTCCGGGCGGGATCGCCCTGCGGATCCAGACGAAGACCGAAAGGCAGCCGGCCGTTACCGTCCTGACCCTGCGTCGGCAGGGCCGGCTGATAATGTTCGAGCGGATAATCCGCTTCCGGCGGCACAGGCGCGGTATAAGGTTGTACCGGCAGGTATTCGCCGCGGGACTGGTAGGCGTGGCTGTCCGAATCGGGGTTGACCTCAATCCAGGCGGATGGGTCGGCATTGGCCAGACCCGGGTTCTGATAAGCCGGGTTCTGGTAAATCTGGCTGCGATAGGGCGGACTCTGATAAACGGGACTGGGCGGATTCGGCCTCAAGGCGCTTTCGGTCCGATAAGGCGGGTTTTGGTAATTATGATTGTCGTCGTAGCGCACGTTGCACGCCGCCATAATGAAGGGCGTGGCCGCCAATAGTAGCGCTAGCCTGAACATCCGCGCGGCTGTCATGATGGAATCCCCCGCTTTACTGGAAACGAAAACCCCATTCAGCAATTTCCCCGGCGGCGGCGTTTCTTTCAAATAAAAGCCAGGCGCCCCGTTTTGCCGGGGCGCCTGGATAGAAATATTCACTGATAAACCTTTGCCGCTCCGCTCAGTTGTTGATGTACAACTCATAGCGGTCGGTGTGGCGGAAATTGCCCTGCAGACCGTCGACGTTCACCCAAACGCTATCGTTGTTGGTGAGGTCGGCGGTGTGGAAATTCATCGAGCCAATCTTGTTGTGGCTGCGGTCGAAGAAGACGGCGGTGAAGGAGTGGACACCGTGCAGGTTTTGGCCGCTGGTGTTCTTCAGGAGCGCCGCCGCTTTCGTGACCATGCCGGTGTTGTGATCGTGGCCGAGGGAAAGCTTGTCGAAGTGGAAATCGCGCCGGCCATTGGCGAAAGTCACCAGACGCCCGACATTCCCTTCCATGCTGGCCATCGCCGCATTATAGGACGCGCCGTAGACGCCGGTGTTGACCTGCACCTGCGGGACCGTGTACTGGACCTGCGCCGCCTGGTACTGCACCTGCGGCACCTGGACCTGCACCTGCGGCACCTGGGCCACGACCTGGACCTGCGGGACCTGTTCCACGACCTGGTACTGGGTCTGGACCTGCGGGACCTGCTGCACGAGCTGCACCTGCGCCGGCTGCTCGACGTACTGGGTGACCACGGCCGGAGCCTGTTCGACGACCTGGGTGACGACCGGGGGCTGCTCCACGACCTGGGTGACGACCGGCGCGGGCTGGACCACGGTCTGCGGCACGACAGCGCTGGCGTAGGTGGTGGGGACGGCCGGGGCGCGGGTGAGGAGGTAGGCCTTGTAGGCGGAGTCCAGGGTCATGACGTAGGAGGCCCAATTGGAGAGGTCGTCCCGGCGGCTGTTTTCGGTGAAGGCGACGGTTTGGCCGGGGCCGATGTGATTGACATGGGTGCGGACGGTGTCCAAGGGGGAACCGTTCTGATCGAAGAAAATGATTTTGAACCAGATGTCCGAGAGGTTTTCGTTGGTGACGTTGTGGATGAGGCCGGTGACTTCCGAGCCCTGGTGGAAGCGGTGCGAACGGACCTGGAGCTGTTCGATGGGGAATTTGGTGTCGCCGGAGTGCACGGGGAAGGTGGTGCCGGCGGCGTAGGTGGTGTGGCCTTCCCACACGGCTGGTTCCTGAACGTGCCATTCGGTGCGCTGGACAAGCGGGGTCGCGACCGGGGTGACGGTCTGGACGAAATGGCTGATGCCGTCCACGGCCGCTTCGGGAACGTAGGCTTCGTTGATGTGGGAGGCGGTGACGGAGACTTCCCGCGGCATGCCGCGGGTGACATTGGCGCCGAAATTGGTGGCGTCGGTGAGGTTTTGCCCCCGGGCGAGGATGTGGAAGTAGGCGTAATTTTCCGGCAGCATGTGGCCGAGGTCGGTGGTGGCGGTGGCGACGGGCTGATTGCCGCGATAGAAGGTAAGGGTCAGGCCGACGTCTGGCTGTTCCACGCCGGAGCGGTTGAGGGCGCGGCCGCTAATCAGGGTGGCGTTCTGGCCGGCGTCGTACTTGACGTCGGAAATTTCGACCGGGAACGGCGAATTGGCCAGGCGGGGATCCGGGGTGAAGGCGCCCCAGGCGGCGGAACAGGCCAACACGAAAGCAAACAACAACGACAGTGTACGCGGCATAACCATTCTCCTAATAAAAAATGAAAAAATACACCATTGGGAAGTTTAGGGAATTATTCCTACGGTAGACGTTGGACTATTTATCGTACCTTTATGAACTGATTTGGCAATCCAAAAAGATATTTCCGAAAAGATATTTCTGGGGAAATTTTCCGCAATAAAAAAAGCCTCCCCATGGGGAGGCTTGTAATGGCATAGGTTCCGGCTGGAATGGAATGTCACCCTGTCCGTATGCGCCGCCTATTCGAGGAGCGCACTGGCCTTGATGGAAACCACCCGCATTACGGCGCTGATGGAAGTGGCGCGTTTTCCCGCGCCGGCCCCGGTTTCCCGGCGGGTCGAAGGCTTGTCCGACACCAAATCCCGCAGCACCGTCAAACCGCCGTTACGTTCGCGGGTCGGGTTTTTGAGAATCGCGGTCATGGTCGGTCCTCCTGTGGTCTTGCCGCCCTGTATATCAATATTAACGGCGGAATCGGCAGAAGCTTTAGGGGATATCCGCTAAATTCTTCGCGTTCGGCAAAACCTCCCCTACACCCCGAAATTGGCCAGCAGCACCACCGCCACCGACACCACCGCCGTCAAATACCACCACATCACCCGCCGCTCCCTGAACGCCACCGCCCCCACCAAAACCGAGAACAGGATCGCCGTCACATTCGAGGTCGAAAAGTAAATCGCCGGATGTAGCGTTATCCCCAGCCGCAAAAACTCCATGCCAATCAGGGCCGTTGTCACCGCCACCACCCCCAAGCCGAACCCCAGCCGCCAATTCACCGGGGCGTCCCGGGCAATCAGCCGGTCCACGCCGGCCAGCAGCCCCAAGGCGAAATACTCGCTCACCCAGAAGACGTTTCCGTACACTTCCAAATAACTCCGCCCCCCCGGCGCGTGCAGCAAATCCACCTCCTTGATGAGTACGCACCCCAATCCGCCCGCCACCCACGACAGGAACAGGACCAGTAAATAGGCGAGGCCGATTTTTTTGGCGTCCGGCACCGGCGGCCGCCCCTTCAGCCGGGCGGAAATCTTCCCCGCCTCGGTATTGGCCTTGGCCGCCAGAATCACCGCCGCTATCGCCAATAGCACCGCCGCCCAGTGCACCGCCGACGACTTCTGCCCGTGCCGCAGCCACACGTAGGGAATCGTCACGATGAAGCCAAGATTGATCGCGCAGGCCAGGGGCGTCAACGGACCCAGCCGCAAGGCCTTGTTCCAGACAATAGTCCCGAGGTAGCGCCCCGTGCCGTTAAGCGCCCCCAGGAACACCATCAGCCAGGGTATGCCGCCCCCGGCCCGGCGTATGTCCTCCAGCGCCCCCGGCGTCAGCCAGATCCCGCCGAGAATCCCAATCACCGCCGCCAAATGCAGCATGTGCAGGCCCCGGCCCACCGCGATGCGGCCGCAAATATTGTAGAAGGAAAAACAAATCCCGGCGGCTGCTGCGGCCAGGATCAGGGGGTTCAGAAAAGCGTGCATGTAGTTTTCTCGGTGTTCCAAAAATAATAATAGGGCAGCTCTAAAAATGCTGTTTTAACAGCCCGGTATCATTGTCACCTCGGCAGCGGCGGCTGTTCCGACTCCGACTTCCCCGGGCCGCGCTGCCGCGCCGCCTGGTTCGTTTTGTGACTTTCGAACAATTCCAATAAACCCTTCGCCGCCGCCGCGTCCGGCGCCTTCGGGTCGGCGGCAATCGCCTCCACCGGCGCCAGGCTCCGCGCGTTCGCGCCGTCCCTGAGCGCATTCAGGAGCGCCTGCCGGGGCGCCCCCTGCGGCGTCAGCAAAAACCCGAACACCCGGTCGACGTCTCCCAAATTCGCCGGAAAACCCCGCAAACCCAAACCGTACACCACCGGCTCCCTGACGAAAATGCTCCGCGCCCACATCGACTGTCCCGTGAACGCCAAATCCCGGTCCATGAAATTCCACACCAAATCGCCGTTCAATTCCCTCACGCCGTTCGTCTGAATCACCGACCCCGGCAGGCGCAACCGGTAGCTGTAACGCACCTCCGGCAGCAGGTACAGGGGCATCACCGTACCGGTCAGATAGGCCCCGAACGCCATCGGCACCAAGGCGGAAATTTTGGCCATGAAATTGTTGATGGAACCGTGCCGGGCGGTAATCGCCTGCTGGAGGGACGCCAGCAAATCGTTCACCGCCATGTCGTTGAGGGTCTCCGCCGTCACCCCGGGTCCGCCCAACCGCGGCGGGCAGAGCTGCTCCAACAGCCTGAGGCCGTACTGCTTCAGGCGACGGATGTTCTCCTGCTGCAGGTCCGCCGTCCCCGGTTCCGCCAGTTCCAAACCTTCGCGGCGGGCTTCCGACCGTAGGAGGAGATAAAACTCGAAGTCTTCGCCGGGGGAGGTCACGCCGCTACGCTTCATGGCGTGAATCGCCCAGGCCCCGGCGTAAATCCGCCGCAGTTTCTGGGGCAAATCGTTATGCAGCCACGATTCCAAACGGGCGAGGTCGTAACGCTGTCCGTACTTCGCCTTCAATACCGCCATCACTTCCGGCGCCACCGTGCGCAACAGTTCCATCAGGGCCGCCTCGCCATCCTCCTGGTTCTTGACGATGTCCATCAGCGTCTCGTCGAAGTCGGCCAGCACGAACAGGACCATGTCCATGACCCGGAAGGACATGACGTTGCCGGCCGGCGTCTTGGCGCCGGGGACGACCCGCACCAGGTCGTGGGGCAGGTCGCCATAGGACTCGAACATCCCGGCGAAGAGCACCCGGTCGGGCTGGACCGCGTATTTTTCGAACTGCTCGGCGGGGGGGAACTGGAAGTAGTCGGAAAGGCGCGGCTTTTGATTGGGCGTGTTCGGATTGGCCTTGGCTTCAATCCGGGTGACGCGGGAACAGGTGTAGTCGGGAAACACTTCCGTTTCGATCTGGCACAATACACTGGGGGCGCAGCCGGAGAGGCAGGCGGCCAAGGCCAGGGACAGCGGGATGAAGAGTGACCGGTACCGCGGGCGCCGCATCGTTTCTCCAGAGCGGGAGTGTTCAACCGGGAAAGCTTTCCAATTCCGAACAGATGATTGTATGCCGCGGGCGGGCTGGTGCAAGGGGATTCGGGAGGAGCGGGGAAAACCTATTTTTCCCCCACCGTCGCTTCTCCGGCCGCCCCGGTAATCCGCACCCGTTCGACTGCGCCGGGGACGCCGCCCCGAAGGTTCACCCTGACGTAACGGTCGGAAAAACCGCCGCCGTCCCGTTCGACGATGATCCTTTCCGCCGTCCCGACGGTGGAAAGGGCGTAGGCGGCCGCCAATTCCTTTCCCAAGGCGATGAGCCGGGTTTTCCAGGCGTCGACGGCGCGGTCGCCGGCCGTGCGGGGGAGGGACGCCGCCGGCGTGCCGGGACGGGGGCTGAACAGGAAAACGTGCAGGCGGGAGAACGCCGCCCGGCGGCACAGGGCAAGGGTGTTCGCCGCCGAGTTTTCGTCTTCGCCGGGGAAGCCGACGATGAGGTCGGTGGTGACGGCGGGGCGCTCCAGATTGTCGCGTAGAAGCGAGATTTTTTCGAGAAATTCCTCCGGTCCGTAACGCCGCCCCATCAGGGCGAGGACCCGGGCGTCCCCCGACTGCAAGGGCAGGTGCAGGTGGGGGCAGATTACCCCGGACCGTTTCCGCATGACTTCGACCAGGGGGCGGTCGAGATGCGGCGGCTCCACCGAACCCAAGCGGAGGCGTTCCAGGCCGGGGGTGTCGGCGAGTTTGTCGACCAGTTCCGGCAGGCGGAGGCCGCGGTGGGCATAGGCGCCGATGTTGATGCCGGTGAGGACCAGTTCCCGGTGGCCGCCGGCGACCAGGCGCGCCGCTTCGAGGAGGATGTCCCGGTCCGGCCGGCTTTCCGGCCGGCCCCGGGCGTGGGGGACGGCGCAGTAGGAGCAGAAATTATCGCAACCGTCCTGGATTTTCAGGAAGGCGCGGGTGTGGCCGTGGAAAGCGCTGATGCCGGCGGCGAAACGATCCTCGGGAAAAGCCGCCGGATCGGCGGGGGCGTTTTCGCCCGCGGCCGGTTGATTGGTGCCGTATGGACTAAAGATCAGTTCGGCTATGGCGTGCTTTTTGGCGTTGGGGACGAGGAGGGGTGTTTCTTCCGGCATGAGGCGGCTCAGCCATTCCTCCTTCAGGTCGACGCCGCAGCCGGTGATCACCAGTTTTGCTTTGGGGTTGACCCGTCGCGCTCGGCGGATGGCGTTACGGCACGATGCCCCGGCCCGGCCGGTCACCCCGCAGGTGTTCACGATGAGGAGATCCGCTTCGGCGGCATTGGCGGTTTCGACGCCGCCGCGGCGTTCGAGGCTTTCCCTGATGGCTGGGGATTCGTACTGGTTCGATTTGCAACCGAAGGTGAGGAGGTGGTAGGTGGGCATGGGTCGCTCTATGAATGTGTTCTATAAATAGTGGGGCAGCTCTAAAAATGCTCTTTTGCCCGGATACTTCGTCAGGGCTCCGCTCTCGCGTTTTGTAACACAAACACCACCGCGTGTTACAAAACGCTGCCACTACGCCCTTCCTCGTCTGCGGGCAAAATAGCAATTTTTAGAGGTGCCCAGTGGTAAAATAGCGGTAAAAATAACGGTTCAATAAAATCCGGCCGAATGGCCGTATTTTATTGAACCGCCTTTTTACCGCCTTTAAAACACCATCCCGGCTGCGACTCTCACTCCCCATTAATTTCCTTGCGCGCCTTCTCACAAGCCAATTCAAAAACCTCACGAATCGGCCGCATCAAAGCCAAAGCCGCCTCACGACAATCATCATACTCCGGCTCCCGCCTGATAATCCTGCCGCCCCGCCAACCCACCTTCACCCGCACCGTTTGCCCCAAAACCTTCACCGCCCGCACCTCCCGCGGCAACACCAACCGCGACTTCTCGCCCACCCGCATGCCAAATGTACTCGACTCGCTCCACAAAATATCCGCAACCTCCCGCGCCGACGCATTGGTGGCGAGCACGGTCGCCTCGTGCCCCGGCCTACCCTTTTTCATTATCGCCGCCACAGCGTAAGCCTCAATCGCCCCGGCCGAAAAACAACGCTCGAACAGATACCCCAAAGCCTCCGGCGTCATGTCGTCGACCACAAAACGGAACTCCACCACCCGGTCCTGTTCCGACGCCGGCTCGCCGGGCAACAACGACGCCACCGCCTCCGGCAAAAGCGACTCGTCGACCGGAACCTTGACGATGTCACCGGAAAATTCCGGCTGGGTGTCGGCGATGATGGTGCGATCCCGGTCGGCACGGCTCCGGTCCTCGGCCCGGCCGACTTTGCCGACAATCGCCCGCAATAAATTCGGCACATCCTCGTATTCGCGGTGTCCCGCGCCGTAACCGATGCGGGTGACGGCGATTTCCGGAGAAGTCCCGAAAGTGTCGGCCAAGGCCGCCAGGAGGGCGGCGCCGGTGGGAGTGGTGCGCTCGCCCTCCCCGCCGGAAATCCAGGGAATGTTGCGGCTTTTGAAAATTTCCAAAGTGGCCGGAGCCGGCAGGGGGAAAATGCCGTGATCGCACATCACCATGCCGGAACCCGCGGCCGGAGGCGAAGCGCTGATCGTCGACACGTCGAGAAGATCCAGAGCGAGACAAGAACCGATGACGTCGACGGCGGTGTCGATGCCGCTGATTTCGTGGAAGTGGACGCTGTCCACCGACTGCCCGTGCACGGCGGCCTCGGCTTCGGCGATGATGCGAAAGGTCTTTCCGGCCCGCTCCCGCACCCGCTGGGAAAGAGCGGGCGATTCGAGAAACGCCAGCAAATCCGCCAAATGCCGATGCGGCCCGGGACCGGAACGACGAGACCCCTTTGCCCCGGCCGATTTTCCGGCCGGACCGTGCCGGTGGCTGTGTTCATGCACATGCACCCGAACATGAACCTGATCCTCGTCGTGTCCGTGATCATGTTCGTGACCGTGATCGTGTCCATGTTCGTGATCGTGACCATGTTCGTGTTCATACACGCTTTGGCTCAAGTCAATGACATCGGCCAGGGTCGCCGCCACGCCGCCCCGGGCGGTGCGGCCGACCTCGAGGCGAAAACCTTCCAGGGGAATGTTCCGGAGCGTTTCGCGAATCGCCTCGACATCCGCCCCCGCATCCACCAGCGCCGCCAGGAGCATGTCGCCGGCCATGCCGAATTGACAGTCCAAATGCAAATGCATAATTCCACCTTCCTTGTCGAAGTTTTTACGAAGCGGCGCTTACACCGCCGTTCGCCAATTGTTAAAACCGTTCAAGCTTCAAATCCTGTCCGCATCCGCCAAACGCCGCAATTCCGGCGCCAGCTCCCGCACGTACAAATCCATGTAATTCGGCGCGAACGCCGACACATGCGGCATGAGGAGCGCGGTCGGACAATCCCGAATCGGCGCGTCCTCCGGCAAAGGCTCCTCGGGAAACACGTCGAGGCCCGCCCCGGCCAAAGCCCCCGCCCGCAAAGCCCGGGTCAGGGCGGCCAGGTCAATCGCGTTCCCCCGGCCGATATTGTAAACAAAGGCCGTGCACGGCAGCAGGGCGAGGCGCCGGGCGTCGACCAGGCTGTCGGTGCCGGTAGTGCCTGGGAGAGCCAGTATGAAATGGTCCACATCCGGCAAAACCGCGTCAAGTTCCGTCAAGGGGGCTACCCGATCGCCCGCCTCGAAATAATCCGGCTGCGCCAGATTGCTCCGGTTCACCCCGGTGAGCCGCACCCCGAACGGCTTCAACAGCCGGCCAATCCATTTGCCGATATGGCCAAAACCCAGAATCGCCGCGTGGCTTCCCCGTAACGGCCGCATCGCCGCCGCCACTTCCGTTCGCGCCCAGCCCCGGTTGTTCCTTTCGATGCAGTCCTTTATTCCCCGGGTGAAGGCCAGGATCAGCCCCAGCGTCGTCTCCGCCATCAATTCGCCGTGGAAGGCGCCAAAGCGCACCTCCAGCCCCGGCCGCGGAGTCACCCGAATCAATTCCCTGCCCGCCGACGGCGTCGACAACAGGCGAAGCTTTACCGCCCGGTCCGACCATTTGGAAGAGAACGACCATACCAACGCCACTTCCGCCTCCGGCAATTGCCCGCCGAAATCCTCCTTGTCCGCCGCCTCCCGCCACTCCCACCGCCCCGCTTCGCGGCGGAGATAAGCGAAATGCCGCTCCTCCATGCCCGGCAGGCCGTTCACGTGGGGAACAAAAACCAGTCCCAAAGGTTTAGTCATGGGGTTCTGCTCCTTTTTCCGCCGCTACGGGGGCGGCGTCGGCCGCAATGTCCAGCGGTCCCGACTCACCCTTCCGTCCCGGCAATAAATCACGCAGATCCGTCAAGGCCTGATCCTCGTCGAGAAAATCCAGTCCCGCCTCGTCATCGTGCGCCGCCAAAGCCTTTCTTAAAAACGCCGTCGCCTCGTCCCGCCGCCCCTCGGCCAGCCGCAGGGCCGCCTGGTAAACCGCCAAACGCGGATCGTCCGAATTGACCCCGTCCAGTTCCGTCCACTTCGCCAGAGCCTCCCGCGCCTGGTCCAATTGCCGCGCCCGAATCGCCAGTGACGCCGTGATCATCCGGTACTCGTCGTACTTCGAGTCCAGCCGCGACGCCTCCTCCATCGCCGACAAGGCCTCCGGCAACTTCCCCACCGCCGCCAAATCGTCAGACAATTCCGCCCAGGCGCTGTCGTCCCAGGGGGTCAATTTGAGAAGTTCCCGCAAATCCGCGATGGCCCCGGGACGGTTTCCATCCAGGCGCAGCAAATCCGCCCGGAACAGGAGGCGCCGGGCGGTGCGGGAAAATTTCCTCCGCCGCACGGTCAGGAACATTATCCCCGCCGCCACGACAATCGCCAGCATCCCGCCGTAATACCATATTTGCTTGTCCCTGGGCACCGCCCCGCCGCCCCAGAGGAGAATCACACCCAAAGCCAAAAGAACCGGCGGCAAGGCGCCGCGAAAACCCGACGCCGGTCTCGGAAGGGGCTGGACATCCGCCGCCAGCGGCAATTCACCCGCCAGCGCCCGGTTCATCCTGTCAATCTCACCGTGCCGGAAATCCGCGTCGGTCACCGCCCGGGCGAGATTACTGAACTCGCGATCGACCGTGTTGTTGACGTAACGTATGAGCAGAATGGCCAGAAGAATGACAAAGGCCAGCAGGGTGAGGATGTAATAGGCGTTCATGATCTCCCGCTTCGACTGCGGCAAGGGTCCGGTCCGGAATTTTGCCGAACCTCAGTTGATAAGGAAAAAGCCGGTCAGCAAAGCCGCCGTGAAAGCGGCGATGGCGATGGCGAGCCAGCGAATCCCCGGCGACAGTTCCGCCACGCTGCCGCGGCGGTTCAGGGAAAAGGTCCGTTCGTTTCCGTGCGAACTGGGGGGCGGCGGATTGACCGTCAGCCGCTGGGAGGATCGGGCCGAAGCGGAAGGACCGGCGATTTGCCTGACCTGCCGGGCCAGGCCGCCGATGTCGTCCTGGGGGGCGAGGTGGAATTTTTCCAGCCGGTCCGCCAATTCCTCGGGGTCTGCCGGGCGTTTGTCGGGGTCCAGTTCCAGCATCTCCCGGATCAGCCGCAGGTATTTCCCCGAATACCCCTCCTGACTTTCCAGGGAAAAGGCCGGCATCGGATTTTTCCGCCGGTATTCGGCCAGATCCTCGCCTTCCGGCGCCACGAACGGGGGGACGCCGAACGAGATATGATAGAAAGTCGCGCCAAGGTTGTAAATGTCCGTCCGCGCGTCTACCAGTTCCGGCTTTTCCAATTGTTCCGGCGCCGCGTAATCCGGTCCGCAGCGGACAAAGCCGGGAATCCCCTGCCGGCTGTTCCCGCGCAGGCCCGCGACCCGGGGGACGCCCAGATTGGCAATCTTTATCGCCCCCTGGTTGTCCAGGAGGAGATTCCCGGGATTGATGTCGCCGTGATAGACCGCGACCGCCCAGGCGTGCCGAAGGCCGCTGGTGGTTTGGCGCAAATAGCTGAGGAGGCGCCCTTCGGAGAAAGTCGCGTCGGGTCCGCCGTTGCGGAGGCGGTCGGCCATGCTGCCACCGGACATGTATTCGTGGGCGAAGTAGTAGAAGCCGTTGCATTCGCCGGCGTCGAAGCCCTGGACGATGTTCGGATGGTGGAAGCGGGAGACGGCCTGGGCTTCGGCGATATAGTTGCGCACAAATACCGGATCGGAGGCCAGGCGGGGATGCAGGATTTTCAACGCGACGTCCCGGTCCATCGCCAATTGGATGGCGTGGTAGGCGGTGGCGATGGTGCCGGTGCCGATGATGTCGATGATTTCGTAGCCGGTGATGAGCCGGCGGCGGCGGTGTTCCTCGAGTTCGACGGCTTCGAGTTTGGCAGGGTCGAGGTAGCCCAGGGCCAGGGCTTCCTTGCCGAAGGTCGAGGCGCCGGTCAGGCGCACGTTTTCGGACAGGAGGCGGGCCTGGGTTTCGGCGACCTGCTCCCTGGTCATCAGGCCCATGTCGATTGCGACATGGCCCAGCCGTTCATCAAGGTGGAGAAGAGGTGTTTTCATGTCCGCATCCCGGTTTATGGCCCCGATTGGGCGGTCCGGACGGGCCGTCCGCAATTTACTTGTCTAGCCGCATCGCCCCCCACCCTATTATCCACCCTATATCGTAGCGAAGGAATGGATGTAAATCAAGGCCGGGTGCGTGGCGGGACCTTGCCCGGACGGCGCCGGGGCAGGGCGGGGTCCGGGCCGGGGGGAGAATTTGCTTCAAATCCCGGGTCAAGCCGCTATAATGTTTGGCTGCACCGGGCTAGCCTGGCGCGGTTTTGCCGCTTTGCCGGCCGGATGGGAGGTCCGCGGCGAAGGTTTACCGGCGGCGGCGGGACAATAACTTAAACCTGAAGTTTTGCCAAGCGACTTTGTTACCGGGCTGTTAAACAGCCACTCGCCGCTTGGTATAACCATTTTCGCCAGAATTTTTGAGTTTTCGACGAAGTTCGCAAAACTTTTTCCCTTGCATAAGGATGCCGCAAGTGGCTCTTATACCTATAAAAAGTTACCCCGATCCCATTCTTCGCCAAGTCGCCAAGCCGGTGGCGGTGATTGACGCGAAACTCCGCACCCTCGCCGCCGACATGGTCGAGACCATGCAGGACGTACGCGGGGTCGGCCTCGCCGCGCCGCAGGTCGGGGAAAGCATACGCATGGTGATTGTCGACTTCGACCCCGAGGTCGGCGACCCCCGGGTTTTGATCAACCCGGTCATTATCAAGAAAAGCGGCCGGAAGGAGCTGGCGGAAGAGGGCTGCCTAAGTTTTCCCGGTCTCCGCAGCCGGGTGAAGCGGAGCCCGGTGGTGGTCTGCGAAGCGCAAAACCTCGACGGCGAGATCGTCCAGTACCAGGCCGAAGGCCTGGCGGCGCGGGCGGTGCAGCACGAACTCGACCACCTGGACGGTTTGCTGTTCGTCGACAAAACCGGCCCCTCCGACCGGCAAAGCATCGAGGCGGAGCTGGCGGAGATGGAACGGAATTTCCTGGATGTGCACCAGGCGCTCTTGGAAAAGGCGTAGGGAAGGCGGGTGAAACGAGGTTTGACCATGCTGCCGTCGGAAATACTGGAACGCCATCGCGGTGACATCCGGGAGATAATGAAACGTTATCCCGGATTGCGGAACATCACGGTTTTCGGGTCGGTCGCCCGGGGCGAGGACACCGAGGATTCGGACATCGACTTCATGGTCGAATCCGGTCCTGGTATGAGCGGAAGCGATTTGGGCGGTTTGCGATTTGATTTGGAGGGTTTATTGGGGGTCCACGTGGACGTGATTGCGGCGGACAGCCGCATGGGGAAGGAAGTGCGGGAACAAATGCGGCATGAGGAAGTCCACGGCTGGAGCGAAAAAGATCGGCAGGACATGAAAGATCAGCGGACGCGGAAGTATCTCGGGGACATCGATGACTCAGCGAGGATTATCCTTGATCGCATGGATGGGGTGTCGTGTGAGAGCTTTATCGATCCCGAAAATGATGAATTTCAAGATGCCATTGCCAGACGTTTTTCCATCATAGGCGAAGCTGCCGCAAAGCTGTTCAAGAAAAATCCTGAATTCTGTGCCGCGCACCCGGAAATTCCCCTGCAAAAAGCGAGTGATTTGCGGAACGTCATTGTCCACGATTACGACGGCATAAACTGGACCACGCTTTGGACCACGGCCAATCGCGATTTGCCGCAACTGGTTGCCGCGATAGCTCCGTATTTACGGGAAGACGACAACCGGTAAAATAACCGACCGCCCCGCAACTGGACAACTTTCAAGGCAAGCGGGCGGCGATTCAGCCCGCTTGCCTTGACACGTGCAAAAAAGGAGCCCCCACCGCCATGGAACTCCTCGCCCCGGCAGGAGACCTCCCCTGCCTCGAAGCCGCCATCGATGCCGGCGCCGACGCCGTTTACCTCGGCCTCTCCCTCATGAACGCGCGCCGCGGCGCCAAAAACTTCACTCCCGCCGAACTGAAAACCGCCGCCGAAATCGCCCGCCGGCACGACGTCCGACTCCACCTCACCCTGAACACCGACATCTCCAAACGCGAAACCGGCGCCGCCGCCCGCATCCTCGCCCTGGCCCAGGACCTCGAACTGGACGCGGTCATCGCCCGCGACTGGGCGGTCGTGCTCCTTTGGCACGCGTTATACGGCGCCGCCCAGCAGGACCGGCGCCACTGCCCCGAACTCCACCTCTCGACACAGACCGCCATCACGAATCCGGAAGCCGCCAAACTCGCTCGGGACATCGGCGCCGCCCGCATCGTCCTGGCCCGCGAACTTTCGCTCGCCGAAATCGTTCGCATCGGCCAGTCCGAACCGGATCTGGAGATCGAAGTCTTCGCCCAGGGCGCCCTCTGCTACTCCATTTCCGGCCGCTGCCTATTGTCGAGCTGGGGCGGGGGCCGCTCGGGAAACCGGGGGCTCTGCGCCAGCACCTGCCGCGTCCCCTGGGCGGTCGATGGGGAACAGGTGGGGGAGGCGATGTCCATGCGGGACCTGGTGACGGTGGATCGCCTGGGGGAACTCGCCGCCGCCGGGGTCGACGCCATAAAAATCGAGGGCCGCCTGAAAAAGCCGGAGTGGGTCCGCGAAGCCGTCAGTCTCTACCGCTCCGCCCTGGGACCGAGGAAAACCCGGGAAAAACCTGGCCGCCCCGACACGGAAACGGTCATTCGCGCCCGCCGCCTGGCTGAATACGCCGGGCGGGAAAGCACCTCTAATTATCTGGACGGCTCCTTCCAGTGCCTCACCGGCACGGCGGCGCGCAAGTCCTCCCGGGCGGCCCTGGAAGCCATCGACGAATTTCTGGAGGAGGGCCGCCACGCCGCCGGCGCCGCCGTGTCGGCGCGTTCGGTTCCGTCCCGGAAACGCGCCCCGGCCGGGACGAAGGCGTCCGAAGCGCCCGGGCGGGGGGAAGGCTACGAACTGGAGGTGAACGTCACGGAAAAGGGTGTTTCCTGCCGGGTCCGTTACGAAGGCCATTCGGAAAGCTGGCGGATGCCGAAAACCCGCATCAAACGCGAGAAAAAGGCGGTCTCGGTGGAGGAACTCTTCGGTCAATTGCGCGAGGACCCCATCGGCGGCGTGGCCCTTCGGGGGGACTACACGAACGAACCCGACTTCATGCTGCCGCCGCGGAACGTCAAGGCGATTCTCGCCTCCCTTTCGGCGTTTCTGAACCGTTTCACCGGCCACGCCGACGACGGCGTGGACGCGGTCCTGAAGTCGCCCCTGCCGGAGTTCATGCGCCCGGCTTTGGCTCCCCCAGCCTCGGACCCGGCGAACCGCCGGGTTCTCGGCGAACGGCCGAACCAGGCGCGGGTGTCGGTGAGACAGCTGAATTCCAGCCTGCTGCCGGTGCTGCGGGGAGTCGACCTGGTCCTGCAGAGCGCCGGCATGGCCGACATGGATTTTGTCGCGAAGTTCGTCGACCCCCACGAATTCACCCTATCCTTCCCCGACGTGTATTTTCCATCCGCCAGCTTCGAGACGATCGCCCTGGCCGAATACTGCCGCGACAAAGGCATCACCGCCGAGGTGAACTGCTGGGGTTCCCTGTGGCTGTGCCGGAAATTGGGCCTGAAGTTCATCGCCGGGCCGGGGCTGCCGGTCCTCAATCACCTGGCGGTGAAATGCCTCCGCGACCTCGGCGCATCCGGCGTGACCATGTCGATGGAGGCGGATCGCGAACAAATCGAGGATGTCTCCGCCGCCTCGGCCCTGCCCCTGACCCTGATTGTCTACGCCCGGCCGGTCCTGGCCTACACCCGGATACCCAAGGACAATCTGCTGCCGCACCGCTCCGAAGGGGCCTGGACCGACCGCCGCGGTATCAGCCTCAGCCCGGAGGCGGGCGAGTACATCACCGTGTTCCGCAGCCTGACCGCCTTCGACTGGAAGACCCTGACGAACGAGAAGATTCGCGCCGCGAATCTGGCCATGGACTTGTCGGGGGAATCGAGTCCCATCGAGGTGTGGAAGAAGTTCATCCGCCCGGGCGGGAAGCCGGGTTTCCTGTTCAATTATTCCAGGGGTTTACAATAGGGCAGCTCTAAAAATGCTATTTTTAGAGGTGCCCAATAGCGGCGGAAATTTTTGGACCCATTTCATGTTCAACAAACGGCAAAATTTTGACAAAACGCGGCGTTTCGATCAAACGTCCGAATTCCCCCTGACCGGTGCCGGCGAAGCCCCTCCGGCCGCCGGCGCCGTGCACTTCTCGGAGCACGATACCGTCCGGCAAAGCCGTTCGGTGCAGGAAATATCCCGGGTCACCTGGGTGGGGGTGGCGGTGAACATCGGCTTGGCGCTTGGCAAGGGGGCAGCCGGCTACTGGGCGGGGTCGAAGGCGCTAATTGCCGACGCGGTCCACACCCTGTCGGATCTGGCCACCGATTGCGCGATTCTCGTCGGGGTGCGTTATTGGTCGGCGCCGGCGGACGACAGGCATCCGCACGGCCACGGCAAGATTGAAACGCTGGTCACCCTTGGTATCGGCCTGGCTTTGGCGGCGGTCGGTCTCGCCCTGGGTTACGAGGCGGTCGCGTATCTGGCAGAGGTATACGCACGCAAAATCATCCCGACGGCCACGGAGTCCTTGAACGGCGCTTCCCTGACCGCCCTGGCGGTGGCTCTGGTGTCGATTGTATCCAAGGAGCTTCTCTACCGCTGGACGGCCCGGCAGGGGGCGCGGCTGGGGTCGCCGGCGATTGTCGCCAATGCCTGGCACCACCGTTCGGACGCTTTCAGTTCCATTCCCCCTTTGGCGGCGCTGGGGGGTGAGCTTATCGGCGGCCGCTTCGGTTACAATCTTTGGTATCTGGATCCTCTGGGCACATTGGTGGTGTGCGTGATGCTGTTGCAGGCGGCCTGGCACGTAATGGAGCCGACGTTGGGGACGCTGTTGGACGCGAGCGCCGACCGCCGGCTTTGTTCGACCATTCGCCGGACCGTTCTGGAGACGCCGGGGGTGATCAGCACCCATTGCGTAAGGACCAGGGTGATTGGCGGCAACGCGGTGGCGGTGGATTTGCACATAGCGGTGGACCGGAATTTATCGGTGGCGAAGGGTCACGCCATTGCGGCCGACGTCAAGTATCGCCTGCTGGGTTTGGGGGGGAGTTTAGGCGCTTGTCCGGTGGACGTGCTGGTGCATGTCGAGCCGGGGGATTTGGAGGAGCGGCGGGTGGCGTTTGGCGGGCAGGACCAGGAGCTGGAGGGTCAGTAAGAAGGGTGAATATAATAGGGGAATACATTCGCTTTCATCGACTAAACTTGTGAATAAATACTGCGTGATAGTAAATAATAAGCAATTTAACGTAATCATGCCGATTTGATCGTTTTTAACTTGAGTTTCCTTTTGTATGTGCTACGCTTAATTCCACCTTTATCATTGACCATTCAATGCCGGATTTGTGGGAACATTTTTCGCTAATCCAGCCTTGAACTGAGAAGCCCTCCAAAAGACGGCGGTGGAATTATACGATCATGAAATATTTCCATAGGTTTGGCTGGTGGTGCGTCTTGTTGCCGCTGATAGTGATCTCATGGGCTGGGGCGGGTGAGACGCGGAGGGTTACCCGAGATGACGGTGCTGCGGTAGATGCTGGCTCATTACTTTGGGCGCTCAAGACTTTCGCCTCCGGCGACAGTATCGTTTTCGATTCCGGCATCAACCCAACCCTGGCTAGCAGCCGAATTAATCTTAATCACCGCCTCGACTTGAATATCATCGGCAATCCCACTGGCATAACTGTCGAAAACGCTCCCCCCGGCGCGGTAGTCCCGCTACTGCTGTGGAACGGCGGCGCGGGAGAAACGATGCGTATTGGGGTGACGAACCTGGATATGATTGCCAAATCGCCGAATTCGCTGTATGGCGGGTTTATCCTGGCGGATGTACAGGAAAAGAGTGTTACCAATACTCCGGTTGTAACCGGCCTGAACGCCATGATTGGCAGTATCACCGGGAATATCGCCAACAATACCCTGACGGTGACGACACTGCTGCCGGCTGACAAAAAAGAACGCACCGGCGTTTTCGGCGGCGGCCTGTTTGGTGCGAAGGAGCTTCTTACCGTTACCAATAATCCCGGGACAACCGTCACCGCGAACGGCGGCAAGGTAGACACCGGAAAAATAGACGCGAATTTCACCGCCAATACCATAAATATCACCGGTGCCATTAACGGCGGCGGCCTGGTCGGGGCGCAGGAAGTTATCAATGCCAAGGTTGAAAACAATGGTGCCACCGTCACCGCCACTGCCAATGGCGGCACCGTGAACGTGGGGGAAATTTCCGGTATATTTACCGGGAACAAGGTCAACGTTTCCAACCACACCCTGGTTTCCGGCGCCATCCAGGGCGGTGGCTTAATCGGGGCCAGTTCCTTGGCCATCGTCACCGCCACTACCTCCGGCGGCGGTTTTAGCGCTACCGCAACCGCCAATACCCAGCGAGTCTCAACCGGCCTTGTTTCCGGTCAGTTCCTTAATAACGAGATTGCAGTCATCGGCGATGTCCATGGCGGCGGCTTGGTCGGGGCGCTCGCCTCGGTCGAGGGTTATACCACTGTCGACGGAAACGTCGGTGCAACCGCCTTCGTGGTCGACAAAATCGGCTCGGTGGCGATAACGGGTATTTCCGGAACATTAACCGGTAATATCGTCAAGGTGGACGGTAATATTTATGGCGGCGGCTTGGTCGGGGTCAATGAGTTCGGCGTTGCTTCCGCGAGAGGTCTGCACGGCGGCGGCGTCGGTAATACTGTATCTCTAGGCCCTGCCACAATCGGCATGATCACCGGAAACCTGTCAAACAATCAAGTCACCGCCTACACCGACAATAATTACGGCAAAATCTACGGCGGCGGCATCGTCGGCGCTTTTGGCCCTACCAGTTTCGGCCTCTCCAGCCTCGCCGGTTTTGACGGCGCCGTCCTCAGTAACAATACGGTGACCGCCGTGTCAGCCCTCTCCGGCGTCGCCGCCGCTCCCGGCCCGGGCGCTCCCGTTTTGGTGAAAGACAGCCTCTTCTCCGGAAATACCACCACCGTCACCGCCAATCTCGGCTCAGCGACCGCCGGCGCCATCTATATCGGAACCGACCGGAAAGATTCGGTCCCCACCCTCCGCCTCACCGCCTCGCCCGGCAAAGAAACCCGCTTTGAAGGCAATACCGTCAACCAAAAGGCAAACTCCCTGCACTTCGGTCTCGCCTTCGCCACCAGCGTCAGCCGCGCCAATGCCCTCCTCGACGTCGACCCCGAAGCGGGCGGCCTGGTGGCGCTCCATGATCCCTTTACCGTGATCATGAAAAATGACGCAGCGATCGACCATTCCCCGATTGCCCGGACCTTCGCCATGAATGTGCACGGCCAGGGCGAGTTATCCTGGGACGGCGTCAATGATTTAAATGCCGAAGCCGGTTCCAAAGTCGACTTCCAGTCCGGCCTCACCACCCTCCAGCCGCATTTCCAGCTCCTGTCCAGCCATAACGATCCCGCCCCTTACCGCCTCGACGTCGCCATCGCCGGCGGCGGCGACGCCACCCTGAAGTTCATGTTGTCCGACCGGCAAAAAACCCTGCCCATGTTTGTGAAGCCGACTTCCTTCCAGGTCTATGGCGGCCAGCCGGCCCGGCTGGACTACGACTACCTGAATTTCTACGGCTTCAAGAGCGTCAGCGAAGAATGGCTGATAGTCGACAAAAATTATAGCGGCGATTACGCCGCGGAATTCACCATCGCCGACCACCCCTTCCTCGAATCCTGGCTCCTGAACCGTTCCGCCGACGATCTCTGGATTCATATCGACAACGCCCCGGTTCAAGCCGCCCTCGACAGCTACTTCTATCCCAATACCCGCTACGCCATCGACACCGGCGCCATCATCGACGCCTACGAACGCGCCGCCGCCGGCCTAAGCCCGGAACAAGCCGCCGAACTGTTCTACGACATCCTCAATAATCTCGAAACCTACATCCCGGAAGCCTACGCCAATCAGGTCTTCACCGCCCTGGACTACTCCCACCTGGTCGATAAACAGCTGTACGCCCTCGAAGCCGACTCGTTCGCGCGGGCCTCCCGCTGCACCCAGCCGGGATGGCAACGGCCGCGTTCCCGGGTCTGGGCCGGCTATTTCGGAAATGACGCCGAACAGCGGGACAACGGCCTGGTTTACGGCTACCGCGCCCGCTGGCACGGGGTCGCCTCCGGCTACGCCTTCGACCTCAGCCCCGCCTTCACCGCCGGCGCCTATTTCGCCTTTGGCCGGGCGCGTAGCGACTACCCCGATCTCAGAACCCGCATCGAAACGGATCTGCACCAGGCCGGCCTGTACGGCGTGTTCCGCCCGGTCGAGGCGTTTCGCCTGGGCTTCGACATCTCCGCCGGCTGGCACGACAATACGGGAGAGCACTTTAACGGCGCCGGTCCCTTCCGTTCCGATTTCCGTTCGCGGCTGTTCGGGGCCGGGGTGGACATGCGCTATACCTTCCGTCCCCTGCCCGCTTTCGGGGTGACCCCGTTTGCATCCGCCCGTTATCAGCATCTACTTCAGGACGCCGTCGGCGAGACCGGCGGCGCCGTTCCCATCATGGCGGAAAATCTGGCCGCCTTGTCCGCCGTCTCCTTCGCCAGCGAACTGGGCCTGGAGACCTCGTGGGAGTTCCCCCTTTCCAAAACCGCCGCCGTCACCCCGAAGGTTTTTGCCGCCTGGCGCCACGAATACGGTGACAGCCGGCTGATCGGCGCCGCCGCTTATTCCGACTCCCCCATTCAATTCCCCACCGTCTCGGTCGAACGCCCCCGTGACTCCCTGGAAGCCGGGGCGGAACTGAAAGCCGCCGTCTGCCTGCCTTCCGGCGGCGTACTCGAACTTCGGGCCGGCTACGGCTTCAGCGTCATGAAAAACTACCGCAGTCACAATTGGCTGGCGGAATTGGGGCTGAAGTTTTAACCGCCCCGCCGGCTCCCAAATTCTCCCGCAGCGGCTCTTCGCTTTTAACTGAACTTTTGCAAAGTGGCGATTAAACCGCCAATCGCCACTTTGCAAAAATCGTTTTTGTCCGAATTTCAAGGGTTTTTGATTTTACAAAATCGCCATTCGGCGGTTTGAATGGTGATTTTGCAAAAGTCCAGTTTTAAAACGAAAATGAAAGGGCCATGGTCGTGGTGTTTCCCTGGGGGGTGTTACGGTTCAGATACTCCCACTGGCTGCGTAGGGAGAGCTGGCCTTTCAGTTTGGGGATGACCACGCTGATTTCCGGACCGATTCCGTGCGCCCGGTATTTGTTCGCCGAGGCGTTTGGCCCTTGGTCGCTGGTGACTTGCCAGGCGTCATAACCGGTGATGCCCACCTGCCAGTATTTGGCGAAACGCTTGCCAATGCCCCATTCGAAGTGGAATTGTTGGCCAGGGGTGATTTGGCTGTCCCGCTGCCTGGAATTGAATTCGTACCCGGCCATAATCGAAAAGGACCAGGATTTTTTCCGGTCGAAGTACCAGGTGAAGCCGCCACCGGGCATGACGGTCCAGTATCCCATTCCCGGCGAAGTCGGGTCGTCCTTGTTGAAGCGGCCGACCGGCAGGAACAGGCTGGCACTGAGGGTGATGTCGTAGCGATCCCCGCTCCATGACAATACGGCCGGCTGGATGAACAAATCGGAAACGCCCAGGGAACGCTGGTTCAGCAATTCCAGTTCGCCGCCGGTCCGTTTAGGAAGGGGTATGTTGAAGGTGTCGGTCGCTTTCATGCGGTAATAGGCGATGGGCAGGGTGAGGTCGGCGCTCCATCGGGCGCCAAGCAGTTTGAAGTTGGAGGCATAGGTCAGGGTATAGTTGCTGATGAACGATTCCATCAAAAAATCGAAGCGCTGATTGGGATGGGCGAAGCTGTTCGCTATCTTGTCGCCGTGATTGTCCCGAATCTGCCTGGCGCCGTAATACATATTGGAAAAGGTGAAGTACCATCCCGGTTCCGGCATGGTTGCCGCCCCCAGCCCCAGCGCACCGTTGGCATAATGGGGCATGCCGGCTTCTGCCCGGCCGGTAAGCGCCGACAGCACCGGAAACCCCGGTCCGGCGTACAGAGAGAGTAGCAGCAGCAGCAACAAGCGACCTTTCCTCGCAGCATTCATATTCGCATCCTCGTCTTTAATCAAGAAAAGCCCCGGCCGGCCGCTATCGCCCCTCCAGCTTCCGGTACGCCTGTGCCAATGCCGTCATCCGCTGATCAATCCCGGCAAAAAACAGCCGGTATCCTGCACATAAATAATTGAGTCCCTCCTCACCGGATTCGGTTTTCAAGAAACGTTTCTTGGGGCACTCGCCATGGCAGGCGCGGAGCCAGCGGCAAGCGCGGCATTGCCCGGGCAGGCGCCTCTTCAACGCCGCGAAATCCTGTCGCGCCGGCGAACGCAGAATGTCCCGCAAGGGCTGTTCCATAATATTGCCGTATTTATATTCGGGGTAGGAGAAGTGGTCGCAAGCGTAAACGCCGCCATCCCGATCCAGGGCCATGGTGGCGGAGCACTCCGGAGCGAAAAGGCAGCTTTTAGCCCCCAGGCCCAGCCACACCGACAGGAAATTTTCGAACAGGGTCACAAAAACGCTCCCGATATCGCGGTTATGCCATTCCTCGAACACTTCCAGCAGGAAACGTCCCCATTCTTCCGGCTTTACGGAAAACGCCTCGACTTCGGGCGGGTCAGCCGGCTCACGGGAAAATGGCGCCCGGGTTTCGTGACCGCGAAGCTCCACCAGCGGCATGAACTGCATATGGCGGGAACCCACTTCGTCACGCAGAAAGCGGTATAACGTCCGCCCCCGCCGGACATTCCGGCGACTAACGACGGTCAGGGTGTTGAAGTCGACCCCATGCGCCCGGAGCCGTTCGGCCGCCTTGACCGCCCGGCTCCAGGTGCTTCCGCCTTCCGTGTCCAGCCGATAGCCGTTGCGGTCGCCATCGCCGTCGAGGCTTAGTCCGACCAGGAAGTTATGGTCCTTCAAAAAGCGGCACCAGGCGTCGTCCAACAGCAGGCCATTGGTTTGCAGGTCATTGGCGACGCGTTTCCCGGCCGGGCAGTGTTTTTTCTGTAGAGCGACGACTTTTTCGAAGAAACGCACGCCCAACAAAGTCGGTTCGCCGCCATGCCAGGTGAAGAACACCGCCTCCGCCTCCTGGCAGGCGATATAATCGCGGATAAAGGTTTCCAATACCGCATCGTCCATCTGCCGGTCGCTTCCCAGCAGCCTCCGCTTGCCAAGAAAATAGCAATAAGCGCAGCGCATGTTGCATAGCGCCCCGGCGGGTTTGGCCGTGAGGTGGAAGGCCTGAGGCATCCGTTGCTTACTCCTTTTTTAGCGCCTCCCCTTACTGTGAGGGGCAGCTCTAAAAATACTCTTTTGCCCGGATACTTCGTCAGGGCTTCGCTCTCGCGTTTTGTAACACAAACCACCACCGCGTGTTACAAAACGCTGCCGCTACGCCCTTCCTCGTCTGCGGGCAAAATAGCAATTTT
>JAVBRG010000166.1:0-18605 GCA_031548195.1 Planctomycetota bacterium
AAATCGCCATTCGGCGGTTTGAATGGTTATTTTGCAAAAGTCCAGTTAAAGTTGACAACGTAGCAGTACAATATCAATTCAAAGCAATTTGTTTCGGAAGGTGCGGTGCTTATATAAGTTAACTTCATGTTTTATAGACTATTACAAGCGTAATTATCGGACGTTTTGTTTCATCAAGAATACATGCTTTATTACCGTAATGATAAATAAAAAATCCCGCCTTGCAGCGGGATGGTGTAGTGAATAGTCTGGTTTAACTGTCGGAACCTGTCACGCCAGCGTATCAAGTAAATTCGTGATTCCCTCCTGTTCGGCCCGAATCGCCTCGTACATCTTCATGCCGGTTTCCATCAAGAGGCCGGATTTCCAAAACTCCTGCATGGTATTGGCCACCTCGGTATCGCGGAGTCCCGATTCCATTCGGGTCAAATTTTCGAGCTGCGACTCCATCGCCCCGCGTTCATGTACCCGCATCGCCTGGGTCGCCCCAATCTGCACCCGGGTCGCCAAGACATTGGCGTGGGCTTCCTCCAATACTTTCATGGCCATTGCCGGATCCCGGTCCAGGCTCGCCGCACCCCCCGAATATAGATCCTGAAGGGTCAGATTGCTGTAGGTCGTTTCGCCGTCTTTGCCGACCCCGGTCACTTTCAGGGTGCTGCCCAAGGTGTCGCCCAGGTTCAGCAAGGTCTTGGCCAATTCCGCCATGGCTTGGTCGGATTTACTGAGTTTACTGAAAACACTACCTTCCTCCGCCCCGGCTTCTCCAGCCGCGGCTTCCCCTTCGCCAGTCGGGTTAAGCAGGGTGACATTGATGCTGCTTGCCCGGGGGTTGTCCGGATCCGCTTCCTCTTCAATTATGAAATTGCCGCGATCCGCCAGCAATTCTTCCAGTTTTTTGGTAATCTCTGCTTTATCGGTGATTTTACCGCCCATGATGGCGTCAATTTCGCTGTTTCCGCTTAAACTGCCCTGGTTTTTCTCCAGCACATTGTCGAGCAGCTTCCGGCCGCCGTAAGTGGTGGAATTCATGATGCGGTCGATTGCCTGCAAGCCGCAGTCCATTTGGGCTTGGTATTCGGCAATGATTTCCTGCGACACTACGCCGCTATTGGCTGCCCCTATCGCCAGTTTTTGCAAATCCTGCAGCACGCTTTGCACTTGCCCGAGACCGCCTTCCATAATTCCCATGATGTTGTCGGAATCATTGGTGTTGGCCAACGCTCTTTCCAAACCCTCGATTTGCGCGCGGAGCTTTTCCGACATGGTCAGGCCGGCCGGGTCGTCGGCGCCGGTATTGATCTTGAAACCACTGGCCAGTTTTTCCATGGCTTTTGCCTGGGTGCCCGAGTTCATGGCGATATTACGCGTCACGAACTGCAGGTTATGGGTATTATGCACCGAAAGCATGGCTGACCTCCTACCGCCGCTCTACCCAAATATAAAAAGCAGACTCCACGTAGCTAAAATTATCGGTCGCGAACCTGTCGCCTTTAGTAAATCCCTGAAAAAATACACGTTTTCTTTTATTTTACCGGCTGACAATTTCCGCCGGGCGAACCGGCTTGCCATCGGGTCGGGATTTACCTATACTAAGCTACTTATTCGCATCAGTTTAATAATGTCTGACCCTCTCAAGGAAACTCCCATGAGCAAACTCATGATTGGCATCTCCGGCGTCCGCGGGGTCGTCGGCGACAATCTCACCCCTGAGCTTCTCGTAAACCTCGGCCAAGCCTTCGGCACCTGGACCGACTCCGGCAAAGTCGTGGTCGGCCGCGACACCCGCGCCAGCGGCGACATGGTCAAGCACGCCGTCTTCTCCGGCCTCCTCTCCGCCGGCTGCCGCATCGTCGACATCGGCGTTTGCGGCACCCCTTCCGCCGCCATGATGATTCGCAAGTTGAACGCCGACGGGGGCATCGTCATCTCCGCCTCCCATAATACAATAGAATGGAATGCCCTGAAATTTTTCCGTTCCGACGGGGTCTACATGACCCAGGACCAGGGCCGCCAGCTTTTGGACATCTATTACGGCGGCGACTCGGTCAAGGTCGGCTACGACCGCCTGCATGCGGTTGAATTCGACTCCGGCGCCCTCGAAAACCATATCGACAAAGTCATGGACATCATCGACGTTCCCGCTTTCAAAAAGCGGAAATTCCGGGTCGCCGTCGACTGCTGCAACGGCGCCGGTTCCGACCTCGCGCTGGAGTTCCTCCGCCGCACCGGTTGCACCATCCTCCCCATCGCCTGTAAAATGAACGGACTCTTCCCCCGCAATCCCGAGCCGACCAAAAGCCACGTCACGGAAATCCTCGACGTCGTCAAAAAGAAAGGTGCCGACCTCGGCTTTGCCCAAGACGCCGACGCCGACCGGGTCGCCTTCATTTCCGAGTTCGGCGATTACATCGGCGAAGAATACAGCCTCGCCCTAGCCGCCCGCTACCGCCTTTCCAAAGCCAAAGGCCCGGTCGTCACCAATCTTTCCACCACCCGCATGATTGACGACGTCGCCCATGAAGCAGGCGTTGAAGTTATCAGAACCCCGGTCGGGGAAGTGAATGTCGCCGAGGCGATGATTGAAAACAAGGCGGTCATCGGAGGGGAGGGGAATGGCGGGGTCATCGACCCCCGGGTCCATTACGGCCGGGACGCCCTCACCGGGGCCGCCCTGATCATGCAGTACATGTTGGAAACGGCCAAGCCTCTCAGTCAACTCGCCGCTGAAATTCCCGCTTACCAGATGTCCAAGCAAAAGGTGGAATGTTCCAAACGTTCCGTCGCCCCGGTATTGAAACAGCTGGCCGAGGAGAAAGCCTTGCGGGTCGATACCCAGGACGGCGTAAAACTTGATTTCGCCGACGGTTGGGTCCATGTGCGGCCGTCCAACACCGAGCCGATCGTGCGGGTTTACTCCGAAGCGCGTACCCAGGCCGAAGCCGACGCTTTGGCCGATAAATACCGGGGCATTGTCGAGAAATTGGTGAAGGGGGCGAAGTGACTGGGTTTATTCAAATCTTCCAAAGAGGTTACAGCAAGGAGTAGCGGGATGAAATTACGCGGAATCCGTTTAAGCGGATATAAGTCCTTTTCCGGTGGCGCGGGGCAAACCATTCCGCTTGGGGATTTGACTGTGCTATTAGGAGCAAACGGATCTGGCAAGAGCAATCTGGTTTCGTTTTTCAAAATGTTGAACCATATGACCATCGGAGCCCTGCAGCAATATGTTAGTAGGGAAGGGGTTAGTCGTTTGTTGTTTTATGGTCCAAAACAAACCGAGTCCATTCGTTTTGAATTGCTTTTCGCTGATGAGCGGGCGGACGATACCTATGAAGTGACCTTGGCACATGGCTTGCCGGATCGTTTGTTCGTAAGTGGTGAAAAGGTTACCTATCACCGAAAAGGGGAAAGTCAACCGCTACAATATTACTTGCGAAGCGGCGGCGAAGAGCTTGGCTTGAAAGATGATCCGCGAAAACCCAGCAAGGTTTTGTATTCACTTTTGGCAGGTATTCAGACTTTCCATTTTCATGACACCTCGGATACGGCCAAAATCAAGGATCGCGGTTACGCGGATGATGCCAGGTTTTTGCGAAGCAATGCCGGCAATCTGGCCGCCTTTTTACGCATGCTGCGTAATAATGAACAGTTCACGAAATATTACGCGCGTATCGTCCGGCATATCAAATCCGTGATGCCGCAATTTGGCGACTTCGATTTGGAACCGATTCCGGGTAACCAAGATTATGTCCGGCTGAACTGGACCGATTCCGACCGTGGCGACTATCTTTTTGATCCCGGCCAAATTTCCGACGGCTCGCTACGTTTCATGGCTTTGGCGACCCTGCTTCTGCAACCGCCCAAACTGCTCCCCAGATTTATCGTGTTAGACGAACCGGAACTTGGCTTGCACCCGGCCGCAATTGCCGAACTGGCAGGTATTATTCGTTCTGCTTCACAATCTACCCAGGTATTATTGGCTACGCAATCGACACGGCTAGTGGATGAATTTTCGCTTGATAATTTGGTCATCGCCGAACGGGATGACAATAATCACTGTTCAGTAATTAAAAAATTAACACCGGAACGATTAGGGGAATGGTTGCAACGCTATAGTCTGTCCGAATTGTGGGAGAAGAATGTATTGGGGGGACGGCCATGATTCGCCTGCTGGTTACGGCCGAAGGCCCCACGGAAATGGTTTTCGCCAAAACTGTTTTAGCCCGGCATTTAGCCGCGTTTGAAGTCTATGTCGAGGCCCGATCGGTCCTGACCAGCAAGGACAAACGGGCGGCGAGGGAATATCGCGGAGGAATGACGAATTACATCAAGGCAAAAAGAGATATCGAAACTTGGCTCAAAGAGGATGTCCGTAAAGAGTGCCGATTCACCACCATGTTCGATTTCTATGCATTGCCTAGTGACTTTCCAGGCTATGCAGATGCGAAAAGGCGCAGCGACCCCTATGAACAAGTGACCATTCTAGAACAATCCCTCGCGGGGGATATAAGCGATTTCCGTTTCATCCCCTATATTCAGCTGCATGAATTCGAAGCGCTGATCCTTGCCGATCCGCAACAACTGGATTGGGAATATCTGGAGCATGACGGACCCATTAATAATTTAGTCGCGATGGTCGGAACAGGGAACCCTGAACTTATCAATGACGGACCCGAGACAGCGCCGTCCAAACGCATCCTTCGGGAAATACCTGAATATGACAAAGTCTCCGCCGGCAGCCGGATTACCGAGAAAATTGGCATGCAGACCCTCAAGGGAAAATGCCGGCACTTCAACGAATGGCTGTCGGTATTGGAAAAGCTTGAATAGTGTAAGATTTTTTCTCTTTCACCGCTGCATTACTCAACTAGGAAAAGGCGGTCATGTCGGAAAAACTCGTCATTTGTTTGTTCATCGCCGGCTGTATAGTTTTCCGCCTGCTGCTGGGAAAATGGAATCATTGGCGTATCCGTGAATACATCGCCGGGCAGGGCGGTTCTGTCCATTCCATTCAGTGGAATCCATTTGGAGCGGGGTGGTTTGGGGAAAAGGATTCGATTATATATTTCGTCAATTATCGCGATAGCGAAGGCAATTCGCATGAAGCGCATTGCAAGGTCGGGATTTTTTCCGGAGTGTACTTCAGTAACGATATCGTGAAGCTTCGCGCCACGCCGCGAAGGTCGGCGGTAAAGCAGCAAAACCAACCGGCGGTGCAGGATGCAAGGATTCCTACCGGTATCGACCTGGATTATAACAGCCTGCTCAACGAAAACCGAAAGCTGAAAGAGGAAGTCAAACGCCTAAACGATGA
Source organism: Planctomycetota bacterium (assembly GCA_031548195.1). GTDB lineage: Bacteria > Planctomycetota > SZUA-567 > SZUA-567 > SZUA-567 > JAJBSZ01. Next base: position 5,318 of record JAVBRG010000166.1, read on the forward strand.
ATTGGATCTTTTACGCCGCTAGAACCGCTCTAATACACCTTTTGACCATTTGGAGCACTTCTCCCCATGTCCATGATGGACCTCCTTCGCGACATCCGCCCGTATGTCCGACCCTACCGCATTCTGGTCGTCATCGCCATCCTGCTGACTTTTCTCGGCTCCCTGACCGCCCAAGTCAATGCCTGGGTCCTCCGTTACACCGTCGACTCGATTAACAATCTGGTCGAGCGCCACGCCGGCATTTCCCAGGGCGAAAGCATCCTGGTCTACATCACCGCCATCTTGATCGGCAAGGAAATCCTGAGCGTCCTCATCAAGTTCGGGCAAAATTATTATGGCGAAAAACTCCGCATCTATATTTCCCGGGATCTGGCCCAGAAAGTCATCCAACGCATCCTCACCTACCGCCTCGCTTTCTTCACCTCCGGCGGCAATGCCCCCGGCCTCCTCCAGACCCGCATGGACCGGGGCATCGAATCCATCACCCGGCTGGTCCAAAACTTTTTCATAGAAATCCTGCCCCTCTTCGCCAATTCCATCGTCGCCCTGATCGTCATGTTCAACGCCAATTTCTACGTCGGGCTGGTCGGACTCGCCACTCTCCCCTTGTATTATTGGGTCGCCCGCTCGCAAGCGCTTAAACTTTCCGGTTCGCGCCGGCGGGTCCGCACTCTCCGCGAAAACAAGTCGAACGGCACCCTCTCCATCCTTGAATCAATCCCCGTTATCAAGTCATTCCTGAGAGAGGACATCGAGGAAAAGAAACAGCTTCGCCTCCAGATGGAATTGACCTCGACCCAGCTCGCCATCCGCCGCATCTCCTTCATTTACGATGGTTTCAAAGGCTTTATGGAGCAAATCGGCGTCGCCGCCATCATCATCCTCACCACCTATTTCGTTCTAAAGGGCAGCATGACCATCGGCGCCATCATGTTCCACATCATGCTCTACAACAACGTCTCCGCCCCCATCCGCCAACTCCACGTCATCTACGATCAGATGAACGACGCCCTGGTTTACTCCGAAGGCTTTTTCGACATCCTCCGTGACGACAAGCAGATCGAACCCAGCGGTCCCTACAGCCCCAGTATCGTCAAGGGGAATTTCCGTATCAAGAACGTCACCTTCACCTATCCCGGTAACGCCAAACCCACCCTTTACAATATCGACATGGAAATCCGCTCCGGCAGAACCACCGCCCTGGTCGGCCTCTCCGGCGCCGGCAAGTCCACCCTTATCAACCTGCTGGACAAATTCTACACCCCCGATTCGGGCCAAATCGCCCTGGACGGCGTCGGCTTGAACGAATACGACACCGCCACCTTGCGGGCCAATATCGGCCTGGTTCTCCAGAAAAACCATATCTTCAACGGCACCGTCTCCGAAAACATCCTCTATGGCAATCCTGCCGCCACCCCCGGGCAAGTCGAGGAAGCGGCCAAACGCGCCTACCTGCACGAGCAAATCCTCGCTCTCCCGAACGGCTACGACACTTCCGCCTTAACCCTCTCCGGCGGCCAGCAGCAGAAAATCGCCATCGCCCGCATTTTCCTCAAGAATCCGCCCATCATCTTCCTCGACGAACCCACCGCCAGCCTCGACGCCGTCGCCACCGAGCAAATCAAGAACTCCATGGACGCCATCAAGGAAAACCGCACCGTTGTCATCATCTCCCATTCCATCTCGCAAATCATTGATGCGGACCACATCTACGTGATGAAGAACGGGCATATGGTTCAGCATGGGGAGCACGAGGAAATCTACCGGCAGTGCGGGGCGTACAAGGAGATTTTCGACGCCATGGCGCGGAGTTTGAATATCGACAAGATTGCCAGGACTTTTGAATAAAAAAACACGGCGCTTAGCATACCCCAACTTTACCCTTGCCCTTTCCCCTGCCGTCCATAACATGGTAAACTAATCCAGGACAGGGGAAAACCGCCATTATGCCGGCATTGGCGTCGGCGTCATATTGGCAAACCGAAAGGGCAACCTTGAACATCTGGGACATGCGCCGCGCCTACCTCAATATCCGCCGCCTCCGGCAAATCCTCACCGTCCTGGTCAAGCACGGCTTTTCCCACGTCATCGAACGCATGCGCTTCAGCGAATACCTGCCCTGGGTCGGACGCCTGGTCAAGGACAACGCCCCGGATAAACCCCACGAGCTGGACCTGCCCAGCCGCCTGTCCGCCGCTTTCGAGGACCTGGGGCCGGTCTATGTCAAACTCGGGCAAATGCTCGCCATGCGTCCCGACCTGGTGCCGGTAGAATTCCAAAACGCCTTCAGCCGCTTGCAGGACAAGGTCCCGGCCGTACCGGGGGATGAAATCGTCCCCTTTGCCGAAGCTTCCCTGGGGAAGCCGCTGGAACGGGTTTTTAGCGACTTCAACCGGGTCGCCATCGCCGCCGGGTCCATCGGGCAAGTTCACGAGGCGACCTTGATGGACGGTTCTTCGGTCATTGTCAAAATCAAGCGGCCGGGCATCGAACAGATCATCCCCGACGACACCAATCTTATTGACGCCCTGGCCGAGATGGTCGAGAAGCATATCCCCGAACTCGCGGTAATCCGGCCGAGAATGCTCGCCGGGGAACTCCGCCGCACCCTTTACAACGAACTCGACTTTGTCGGGGAAGCGGCCTACGCCAGCAAATTCCGCACCACCCTCAAGGATGAACCGGGCGTGCATATCCCCAAGATTTACTGGGACTTTGTCACCCGGGACGTCCTGGTCATGGAGCGGATTGAAGGCAGGGGACTGGCCGATCTCGGCTTCCTCCCCCCGGCGGAAAAATGCCGCATCGCCAGCGTGGTCGCCGATTGTTTCATGCGGCAATATTTTGAAACAGGCCTGTTCCACGGCGATCCGCACCAGGGGAACATTCTTTATCGGCCGGACGGAGTGATCAGCCTCATCGACTTCGGGCAAACCGGCCACATCACCGAGGAAATGCGCTTCACCCTCTGCCGCATGCTCATGGCCCTGAAGGACGGCAACACCGACCGCATGGTCGACCTATATGCGCAAATCGGCGAATTCGCCCCCGACGCCAATATCCAGGGCTTCCGTTTCGACCTGGCCAATTTTGTCGACCGGAATTACGGTATGCCGGCAAACCGAATCGACTTTTCCGAAATGGCCCAGGAATCCCTCTCCATCGCCCGCCGGAACGGTCTGTATCTCCCGCGCGACTTCGTTCTGATGTTGAAAAGCCTGATGCTGGTCTCCGGAGTGGTCAGGGAACTCGACCCCTCCTTCATGCTCGACTCAGCGGTCGGGCCGGCAGTGCGGCGCCTGGCCGGCAACATGTACCGCCCCGACGCCCTGGCGAAACGCGGCATCGCCAATATGGGGCGTTTCGCCGACCTGATGAAACGCCTACCCGAGGACGTCCGCGACCTGGTCGACAAAGCCCGCGACGGGCGGTTCACCATTAATTTCCATCACGACAATCTGCACGCCATTACCGAACGCGCCGGCCGCGCCATCGACCGCCTCTCCTTGGGGATAATCGCGGCGGCGGTGATTATCGCCAGTTCCATCGTGCTTTCGGCCGGGGCGTCGGGGTCTTTGTCGGGTTATGTCCTGCCGATTTTCGGGGGCGTGTCGGTGCCGGTGATTCTGGCCAGCGCCGGTTTCCTGGTGGCTCTGTTTGTGGCGGCGTATGTGGCTTGGGGAATTTTCCGTGACAAGCGTTAAATTGACCGGCCAAAGTGTGTTCTATTACCCAATACGCTGGGCGGGTATACTCCTGCTGGCGGCACTGGCTTGGTTTATTTCGGGCTGTTTTCTCGAAAGCGACGGCGAAACCGCAACCGACTCGGAGACGGAAAAAACCAAAATCGAAGTAATACGCAATTCCGACAGCGGCCCCATCATCGTGGCCTTTACCGCCTTCCCCGGCCGTAGCGAAGCACCGCGGGACGGAGTCGAGACCGCCATCGTCCGTTCCATCGGCCGCATGCCCTGTTCGGCAGCAACGGTGTACTGGCCGGAGCGGAGTCTGTCCCTGTCCTGGATTAGGGAACAGTGCGAGAAACGGCGGAGGGGGGGGCAGGAACCGCGGCTCATTCTCGCCGGACACGGCTTGGGGGCGACCGAGGCTTCGGAAGTGGCGAAGGAAATCATGTTTAAGGACCGGGATGCGGTGATTGTCCTGCTGCTGACCGTCGACGCCGTGAAGACCAGTAAAATCGGTTCGGCCGCCGGCGCTACCGGCAACGTGGTGACCCGGCGCATCCCCGGGGTCAACCATTCCTTCACCGCCTATGACGCCAGTCCCCAGCCGGACGGCAAACAGCTTTTGGCGCATATTAATTATTATCAGACCCGAAGCGTCTATTATCACGGCGCCGCCATGCCCGGGGCGGAAAACCATCATCTCGACGACTGGACGGGACTCCTCAACCACGGCAATGTGGACGACTTCGCCTTGACCTTCCTGATAGCCGATTTGCGCGGTATCCTGGGAAAGGAACGGCAATGAGGCGTTACATAGGCAGAGGTCTGGCGGCGGGACTGGCTGGCTGCCTCCTGTGGACGGTAGCCGGTTGCCGTAACAATTTGTGGTGGGAATACCGCGACGACCCGTATATGGCGGATGTGGCGAAACGTGGCGATACGGAAGTGATTCGCAGCGTAAACAGCATGAACAAGGACGATCGCCAGATGGGCTTGCGGATCCTCGCCAATAGGGCCGGGGAATTTCGCCATTCGGGCAAACTGGAGGAGGCGAGGGAATACGAGGAGGTGATAGTCAGACGCTACTTTGTCGAGCAGGAGCCGGAGGTGCGGGCTTGTATCGTGCGGCTTTGCGCGCCGGCTTGCGGCCGCGGCAGCACCAGGATGGTGAAATTCCTTTTGGATCGCATTGCCGCCGGCGAGTATCCCGGTTACGCGGCGTTATCCCTGGCGGCTCTCCACCCGAAAAATGCCTTTGAAAACATCGAACCCTTGACCCGGCATCCGGCGCCGGAGGTGCGTTTGCAGGCGGCGGAAGCTTTGACGGTCCTGGGCGACCCGCGCGGCTACGAGACGGTGAGCCGGGTCTGGCGGGGGATGCGGAAGTCGATTTGGCCGGACAAGCTGGACGGGATTCCCCTGGATGAAGCCAAAGAGGGTCTGGAATTCCGGGCGGAACGGGCGTTTGGAAAACCGTTGGAGGAGAGGGAGAGGGAAGGGCGGAATCAATAACTGAACAATGAGATAGGTGATATGACCAAGAAAAAGGTATACTTGGAAACATCAGTCATTAGTTTTTTAACCGCGCGAAAAAGCCGGGATATTGTCAAACTTGCCAAACAGAAATTGACACGGGAATGGTGGGTGAAAAACAGATCCAATTATGATTTTTATATTTCTGACCCGGTTATATCAGAAATAAAAATGGGTGATGCCGAAGCTGCTCGGCAACGTTTGGAGATGGTGGCCGGCTTGCCCTTGCTTGATATCACTGATAGCGTTAAAAATCTGCATATGTGTTTTTTTACCGCGAAAATCCTGCCAGAAAAAGCGCGGGCTGATGCCTTGCATATAGCACTAGCCGCCGCGCATGGAATGGCATACTTGGCAACATGGAACTGCAAACATATTAACAACGCCACGCTCAGAGAAAAAATATCCGATACTGTAAAACGAGCGGGGCATAATGAAGTGGTTATGGCAACACCGGAAGAATTATGGAGGTTAACACAATGAATGAGGATGATCCTGTTGAAGAGTTACACAAAATACGGCAGGCAATTTGGAAGAAAGCCGGCGGCACTCCCGAAGCTTATGCGCAGTATTATTATGAAATAGGTCAGCGACGCCTTGCTGTAAGTAAAGCGACTTGTAAGGATAAAGCATTATCAGCAAAAGCAATAAATAAAACGGGCTCCCGGAAGCTTGGGAGACAACGAAAAAAAATCGCCGTACAATGATGTTGGCACCTTATGACATAGCTCCGGGATGGCATTATGATACGATAATGGAAGAGTATACTGTATCGAGTTCTACAGGTCAAACCGTCTGTTTCACCGACGTCACCGTGACTTCCAAGACCCGATTGGCCCAGGTATAAGTCGCCTTCATCGCGTCCACTTCCGGACCGGAAGTGAGGAATTTCGCCGTACCGGTCAGTAAAAATCCCGTGCCCATGGCCATTTTGCCCTGGACTTCCTTGCTGCCCAAAGTAAGGAGGACCTGCGGATTCTGGTTTACGTTTTTTTCCGTCTTCCGCATGCCGAAAGCCGGGATTAGCAGTTTGTCATCGCCGGATTTACGCAGGTATGAGTTCCAAGTATTCACCACGTGCGCTTCGTTATTGGCACAGGTCACAATGGCGACCACCCCTTCGTGGGCAAGGACGGCGTTGAATATCGCATCAAACATGGTTTTCTCCAAGCAGTATTGGTTTACCCCTCAGGGTTATAGTATAATATCGACAGAAAGGGGAATTCGATGGCAACAATAATGATAGAAAAGCCTGTGGTTTTTACCTTGGAAGGAACCGCCTTGTCGGTTATGGAACGCCCGGGTGGCTTGGGTACGATTGACGATTTTCATAAGGATCTGATTGAGATTCGCAAACAATATGGGCATCTGTTGCAGCAACAGTCGTTGGATGAGTATCTTGCCGAGAGACGGATCGAGGCGGAAAGGGAGTGGAAATGAAGGAGTCTCCACTCGTGCTTGATTCATCGGCACTAATCGCGGATATAAAAGATGAACCGGGAGCCGAGGTTGTCCGTGAAATAATGCACGAATTTGCCGACCGTCTATTTATGCGGGTATAAAACTATTTCGATAGAGGGAGGCGTTTGGAAATCCTCACGGCGCCGGTATCTTCCGCATCCGTTCCGGCGGCCACCAAATGTACAGGGCGGGGCCGCGCAGATTGCCCAGGCTTACCGGCCCCCAGCTCCGCGCGTCATACGAACTTACGCAGTGGTCACCCATCGGCAAAAAAGAGTCGGGGCCGATAAAAACCTCGCCGTTCGAACTCATCGCCGCAAAGCGCTCCCCACCTTGCTGTTCCCAGCCGCTGTAATAAAAAACGTCACGGTCGATCTGGATGTTTTCGATCCGCACCTCGCCGCCGCCGGCCGACAAACCGACGCCGCTGGTTTTCGGCAAGCTCCGGGGATAGGGACGCTTGTCGTCCCAGATCAATTCGTCGAGGAGCGCTTCGCCTTCCGAATCGATAAACAAACGGCCCTGGCCGTCCACGATGTAAAACTCGATGCGATGTCGTTTCCCCACTTGAATCGGCGCCACCGCTTTCCGTAGCGGCTCCGCCGCCGCGCCGTTCACCCGTATTTCCACCCGGCCGTCGCCGGTCACCACCCCCTGGACAAAACGGGTATCCTCGCGTAAGGTTATCAGCAATTCGGCGCTGGTCGAGGCAAACACCACTTCCGTCACCGTCCGCAAATCCGGGACAATATGGTACTCGGTCTGCCTCGGACCCACTTCCTCGCCCTGAATGGCATAACGCGGATTCACGCCGTAACGGCCGATCGCCGGCAAGCCGGAACGGCGCTGGTAAAAAACCGCCTCCGTTTCATCGTCCAGGTAACCACATTTCGGACAGCGCGCCTCGATGTTTTGAGTCTCAAGCGCTTTTACGAAAACTTGACCGCACAACTCGCCGCCGTCGGGTTTGTTTTGACAACGGAACTGGATCGGCTGCTCCAAAACGTAACGGTCGGGAATTCCCGGCATTTCCACCATGGATTCGCGCCGCTCGCCGGCGGCAACCAGCGGGCGGTATTCCATCCGCAGCCATTCGCCGTTTTTCGCCAGGACCAGGGGACCTCCCGGTTGCAAGCTTGCCTCATCCCCGATTATCCGCCAGAAACGTTCGAGTTCCGGCAGGGTACGGTCGGCAAAATCCTCACGGTAGGTCTTAAGCCACATTCCTCTTTGCACTTGATCCGGCTTCACCACCCGGCGGTAATCGCGTTCATTGTCCTTCCTTACCCAGATGTCGCCTTTGCCGATGACCAGCGCTTCGCCGGGCATGCCGACGATCCGCTTGACAAAATTTTGCCCCTTGTACTGTTCAGCCACGCCGTAATCGTCGCCATGGCGGAGGTTTTCGTAAGGAAATTCGAATACGGCAATCTCCCAGCGCTGGGGTTTGCGGAAGCGGTAACTGAGTTTGGAACAGAAAATCCGGTCGCCGCCGTCGGGTCGGCCGTGGAGGGCCGTTTCCATGCTGCCGGAGGGGATCAAATAGACGTCGACTAAATAGGCCTTGATTAGCAATGCCACCAGGACCGCGCCGGCCAGCATGACGATGAAATCCACGCCCGCCCGCCATGCCGGAACTTTTTTGCTTGCGGGGGCATCGTCCGGAGAGGGCGGCGGCGAATCCTTGGCTTCCTGGTCGGAGACAAGGGAAGCGGCGGAGCGCCCCGTCTCATCCTCCGCAGCTCTTGACAAGGGGGCGGGAGCCGGCGAGGGTTCGCCGGAGGGGTGTCCTTGCGGGGCGTCATCTTTACCGGGTCGGCGGTTCTTTTTGGCCATGTGAGTCATTTCTTGAAAAATCGGCTGGAACGGGCGGTAAGGAAGCGGCCGGAATTGGTCAGGCCGAGAATGCATTTGGCGAGGATCTCGATGCCGTCCTCCCACAACGGGGGGAGGAGCATGTCGACGTGTTCGGCCAAGCGACGGTCGGCGGTGCGGAAGGATATGGCGAAGCCGGCTTTCTGCAGCATGGGTAAATCATTCATGCCGTCCCCGACCGCGATAAAGCGGTCGGTGGGAATGCCGGACCATTCGGACAAACGCTGGAGGGCTGAACCTTTGTCGGCGCCGATCGGCAGGATTTCGATAAAGCGGTTGTTCGAGGTGGTGATGACCGCGCGGTCCCGTAAGGCTTCACTCAACAGTCGGATGGCGCCGGCCTGATCCGCTTCGGAAGTGATGCAGAGGCATTTGGTGGGAAGGGCGCGGGAGAGGATGTCCTCCCTATCCCTGGCCAATGCCACCAGGACGTATTGGCGGGAGTAAAAATCCCGCTCGGCGCCGTCCTTCAGGGTATAAACCGAATTGTCGAGGTAATAATTGATGTATAGGTCGTGCCTTTTTTCCAGGTCCAGAACAATGTCCCGGACCTCGGCGTCGAGAGTGGTTTCGTAGAGGGGTGATTCGCCGGGAAAACCGATGCTGGCGCCGTTACAGGAGACGATGGGGGTATTCAGTTCGAGTTCGCGCCAATATTTTTCCGCACCGGCGAGCAGGCGTCCGGTGGCGATAAAGACCCGGATGTCGGTATTGCCGATTTGCCGGACAGCGCGGGCGACCGATTCCGAGAGGTGTCCGTCATAGTCGAGCAGGGTGCCGTCGAGATCGAAGGCGATGGCCCGGGGACGGATGGGAAGGGGGATGCCGGTGTCGGAGAATACGGGGGGGAACATGATAAACTGGGGCTCCTGGGTTAACATCTGGAGTTTGGCAATACTTCGGTTATCATTGGCCTAATAATTGGTCCACGTAACTTCAAGGTGTTACGGGGCGTTAGGGTAACTCTTAAAAAAGCCTCCTCCCAAATCGAGAGGAGGCTGCCTTGAGGGCCATAGCCGCAAAGTAATTATTTGCGGGCGGATTCTTTGGAAAGGGGCAGGCAACCCTTACGCATTTTTCTGACTTTGTGCTTGCCGCGGTGAATTGCGCTCGGCTTAAAACGTGAACGGGCCATGGGATTTCCTTTGCACGAAAACGGCGTTACCTTCGAACGGCGCTGGGGAATGAAAAGCTACAAATAAAAACGCCTTATTTAAAGGCGTTCCGGTAAAAGTTTAAAATATAACCGCGTTCAAGCAGCCTGTCAAGCACATTCCCGGGGCAGGGAATAGCGAAAACCTCTTTGACACACAGGGGGCGCCTTTAAAAATGGCGCCTTCCGTGCGGGTTGAGAAATTGCCCGGCTTATAAGTCGTCGTCGGCCTTGCTCGACTGGGGGCCAACCAAATCGTTGACCCGATCGGTCATAAACTTGCCGCCCTTGAAGGTGACCGATTTTCGCGATGGCACCATCACCTCCTCCCCGGTGCGGGGATTGCGGGCTTTACGCGGTTTGCGAGTCTTGACCTCGTATACGCCGAAATTGCGCAACTCCAAACGGCCTTCCGACGCCAGCACTTCGATAATGCCGTCAAACGTCATCTGGACGATGCGCTTGATGTCGGTCTGGTGCATGTTCATCTCTTTGGCGATTTTCAACACCAAGTCGTTCTTGGTCACAGACTCCCCTTCCGCGAAAACTGGTAGGAAAAAAAGGCCGACGATGCTGTAGCTCATAACCTCCAACTGTATGTTATTTCATGAATAACAAAATTGTCAAGGTCAATTTTCCAGCTTTCTGCAAAACCTCAGGCAAATACTTCCGGCGACACCAACAACAGGGCGTCGGCGACTTTCCTCGCCTCCTCCAGCCCAACCAGTTGACCCACCAGGGACAGCGAAAATTCCAGCGCCGTGCCCGGCCCGCGGCTGGTCGTCACCCCATCGTCAACCACCACCGGTTCCATTTTAAATTTAGTGGTGCTGGGGAACATTTCTTCCATGCTGGGGTAACAGGTGGCGCGGCGGTGGTTCAAAATGCCCCAGGCGCCCAGGGTGAAAACCGGCGCCGCGCAGATCGCCCCCACCAATTTCCCGGCCTTCAAAGTTTTCAAGGTAAGCGCCCGCGCCTCTTTCGAATCGCCCAAATTTCTGGCGCCCGGCATGCCGCCCGGTAACACCACCAGGTCGAAATCGTCATTGACCTCGTCAATCAGCAAATCGGCGGTATAAGTCAAGTCGTGGGCGCCGCGAATGTGCAGGCCGCCCACACCCACCACCGTCACCTCCACTCCGGCACGGCGCAAAACGTCGATGGGCGTTGCCGCTTCGATTTCCTCGAAACCATTAGCCAAAAGAACGGCTGCCTTTTTTGTCATGGCGATACTCCTTTCTTTAAGTGTGGAATCCCGGCGTCGACCGGATTTGCCAGCCGCTATCTCTTGAACGGAGGCAATCCGGTTTAGCGAACGATGTGGCACCTGCCGTCAATCCTTCGCCGGGTGGCACGAATTATCGCGCGTCTTTTTCACGCAACATTGCCCCGCACCTAATATTAGTATACCGCAAGCCTCGGCCCTTTGGTCGGAATCGAAAAGAATTTAGGGATGGCTTTTACGTGAAGACACCTGAGTTCGGCCCGGATTGGCTCCCGACAGCCAGTCGTTCAGTAATGCGCTCCAGCGATCGTCGAGTCGCATGTCCGGCCCCAATGCCACAAACGGGGAGTCGGAATAGCCGCCAATCGACACCACCTCCAAACCGCTCAAGCCGTAAGGCTCGAAAAATTCCGCCACCGCCGCCGGCGCCGCGTTGTAGAAACCGACTTCCAGACGGTCCCGGCTGTAAGTGCGGATGCGCAGGTTCCGGCGGGGGCCGCGGATCCAGAAATAATACTTGTTGTTCCAGTTCACCGTAAAAGTGGTCTCCTTGGTCATGCGGAGAATTTCGTCCATCATCACCACCAGCCGCGGATTCAGTCGTTCGGCGTGGTACAGCCGCCCCTTGATCCGCCACGGCTCCACCGGTTCCGCCGGCTTGGGATCGCCCGAATCCACCGCCGGATCCGTTTTCGGCACTACTTGCTCGGCAAAAAATACGTCCTGTCCCCCGACAATATATTTGCGGTAGCGCAGACCCACCACATTCAAGCCATGCCGGTTCATCCAATTAATCACCCCCACCAGGCGGGAACTGAACCCCTCCGCCGCAATGATGATGCGCTGTGAATTGTTGATTAGCGAAAAGAAATCCTCGGCGTCCCGTTCATACGCCGCCGCCAGCAAGCTGGCGATCTCCACCGAATCCTCCGACATCTCCACATCCATGTCCTCCCACAAGCGCCGGAGCTGCTCGTTGGCGGGACGGTCGATGAAATTGCGGGCGATGCGGCCGATTTCATTGGTGGATAGGGTGGCCAGGTGCGCGGCCAATTGCAGGGTGGTGACCTGCTGCTGAATGTCTGCGACGCCCATGGCGATGGTCACCGCCGTGGCGCGGCCGATGGGGTCGATGGCAATCATCGTTTCGTCGCCGGGGACGCAAATGGTGGGGAAATCCGCCGCTTCCGCCACCACCACCAATGGTTCTCCCAGAAAATGCGGCTGGACCTTGACCCTCCGCTTGATATCCTGGAGACCCTCCTCATCCATGGGCAGGGCCGATACTTCCTGAAAAACCCGTCCGGACCCCGTGTACATCTTGCTCATTGGCAACACTCCAGCTCTCGGTACGACCAGCTCATCCTCGGACGTCAATTTTATCCGATGGTAATGTAGTTTAGGGCGGCCGGCGGATTAGTCAAGTGACGTTTTGCCGCAAAGTTATCGAGAGCCGGCTGTCCCCATGATTACTTAAGTGATTATTATACAGTTTTTCATTTCCTCACTTGACAGGCCGGGAATTTCTGGCAAGTTATTGCCTCGAAGTATAATAACTCCGCGTAGAGGTTTATTGTCGAAACTCGGTCGGCGGTCGGCGTGTTTCACCCAATATTGACCAAACTATGAGAAGCTGGTGCTTTTCGCTGCGGCTGGCAGGTTTTTTCAGAAAGGAATAGGTATGAGCGATGAATTGAACAGGGCGGTGAACAAGGCTATCGACGGCACCGAAAAAGTGGTGAAAAATGTCGCCGACGCAATAGTCCATGCGACCCGGGATGCCGGCAACGCCGTGGGGGACGCGGCGTCGGGAGCGGCGAATGCGGTCGGCAGTGCGGCACGGGAAACGGTGGATGCGGCCGATTACGCGGCACATGGCGCTGCGAACGCGGCAGGTCAGGCGGCTGGCGCGGTGGGAAATGCGGCGCGCGGAACCGTCGATGCAGCCGGTAACGTGGTTCACGGCGCGGCGAATGCTGTAGGTAGCGCGGCCCGGGGCACGGTGAACGCGGCTTCTGGTGCGGCGAATGCAGTGGGTAGCGCGGCTCGTGGAACCGTCGATGCGGCCGGCAATGTGGTTCATGGCGCGGCGAATGCCGTGGGTAGCGCGGCTCGTGGAACCGTCGATGCGGCCGGCAATGTGGTCCACGGCGCCGCGAATGCTGTTGGTAGCGCGGCCCGGTGCACGGTGAATGCGGCTGGGCAGGCGGTTGACGCGGCGGGTAATGTGGTTCACGGCGCGGCGAATGCCGTAGGTAGCGCGGCCCGGGGCACGGTGAACGCGGCTGGGCAGGCGGTTGATGCAGCCGGCAATGTGGTTCACGGCGCGGCGAATGCAGTGGGTAGCGCAGCCCG
>JAVBRG010000074.1:0-9344 GCA_031548195.1 Planctomycetota bacterium
GACACCACCCCACACGTCATTCCGGCGCCATAAACATTGACCCGGGGGGAAGCGTAACTCGCCGGAATCCAGGCCGATAACCCGTCGCTGGGTGGTTCCACTAAACAACCTATAGGTATCGGAACTTACACCTCTATAATACAAGGAGCAAACGCCACAGTAGCACTCGTCTACCGGCCTGGATTCCGGCGAGCTACGCTTACCCCCCGGTCCACCGTTTATGGCGCCGGAATGACGAGTGGGGGGGGTGCGGCGTAACAGGGCAGGAAGCCGCCGTTCCCTTGCCTAGACGTTACCACCGACGTGCGGGGAGGGGTCAGGCGTAACAGGGCAATAAGACCCTTGGTTTACTAAATTCAAAGAGTCCTCGGTATATAACAAATAAGGTGGTAAAAAAAATAAACCATGCACCCTGCCACTTGCGGCGCAACGTGAAAAACGTATAGTTAGAAGCTTGGAGCATGACTGACCACACCATATCATTAGCGTATTCCCAGAATATTTACTGACAAGGATACCACCCACCATGAAAAACACCTGGCTATGGTTGGGAGTCGGCGCACTTTGCGTCGCGATTTTCCTGCTCCAGCACGAGAGCCGGGCGGTTGGGGACTTGAAAATGCCTACGGCGCAAACCCCCGCCTCCCGCAACGGATTGCGGAGCATTTTCCCAAAAAATCTGGTGGTCAACGCCGCCAATATCCCCATCCGCACCGAAGTGGCGCCGGTCAAGACCGGCCTCTCCACCCACAAGATTGGCTTTCTTTTCGTCGGCAATATCGGTGACTACGGCTTCACCTACGCCCAAAACCAGGGCCGCCTCGCCGTCATGGAACAGCTTGGCCTCGAATGCCCCGCCATCGCCGATGTCCCCCAGAACGAGGATTCAATCTCCGCCTTCGAGGAACTGATTGCCCAGGGTTGCGGTCTGATCTTCGTCACCAGCCAGTCGCTTTACGACTACGCCAAACAGATGGCGGTAAAACACCCGGGGATCAAATTCCTGGTCTGCTCCGGCCTGGAGGTCCGCGAAAACCTCGGCGCCTATTTCGGCCGGATTTACCAAATCCGCTACCTTAACGGCATCGCCGCCGGCCTCAGAACCAAGACGAACCGCATCGGCTTCGTCGCCGCCCACCCCATTTCCGACGTGGTCCGGGCCCTGGATGCCTTCGCCTTGGGGGTCAAGAGCGTAAACAAGGAGGCGGTGGTGGAATTGAAGTGGAGCAGGAGCTGGTACAATCCCGCCCTGGAACGGGAATTGGCCCTGAAGTTAATCGACTCAGGCTGCGACGTCATCGCCACCCACCAGGATTCCGTCTCCAGTCAGGTCGCGGCCGAGGACCGGGGGGTGTGGTGCATTGGCATCAATTCGCCGATGGGGTTCTGCACGCCGAACTCCTACCTGACCGGCGCGAGCTGGAACTGGGCCCCCTACATGGTGACCCAGGTGCGGGATTATCTGGACGGCAAATGGCGCGCCGCCGATTACTGGGGCGGGATTGACGACGACATCGTGCGGATGGACCTGCTCACCCCCAACGTGGCGCCCGGTACCGGCACGGCGGTGGCGAAGGCGCACCGCGCCATTCGCGGCGGCTGGGAGGTTTTCACCGGTCCCATCTACGACAACCGTAAGGCGCTGGTGGTGCCTGAAGGCAAGAGTCTCAACGACGAGGAAAAACGCAGCATCAACTGGCTGGCCGACAATATCGTCGGCGAGATAGTCCGTGACGAGGATTGATTGCCGAGGGCGGTTCCAAAGCGGGTATGGAAAATCTAGCGAAGGCGGCGCCATGGGGGAAATGATTTTAACCCGAAGCGACCAGGGCGAAGCGGCGAAATCGCCGCGCGCGAACTGGCTCACCCCCTTCACTGCCACCACCGGCCGGCGGTTGACCATCCTTGTCATCCTGGCCATGCTGGCCATTGTCGTGGTTGCCCTCACCGGCATGACCAACAACAAACGCCTCGCCGACGCCCTGAATTTTTCCTATGAAGCCATCACCCGCCCCCTGGCCGCGGTCGCCAACGCGCGGGGCGAGTTCAACGCCATGCGCACCAATCTCTACGACCTGGCCCAGGACTTCAACAGCGTTCAGCAAAACCGGCAGTTCCAGCAGGCGGTCAGCGACAATCTCGCCGGCTTCGAGCGTAACATCCAGCTCTATAAGGAGGTCTTGGACAGATACCCCACCCGGGACAGTTACGAAAACGAGGCGGTGGCCTATCTCCACGGCCAGCTTGGCCCCTTGCGGGATAAAGTGCGGGAATTGACGAAGCTTGGGGAATTGCCCGGCCGCAGCGCCGACATGGTCCGCACCCTCCGCGGTTCGTTCCTCAGGGTGGCGGAGGACATCTCCACCGATCTCGCCGCCCTGACCCGCATCCTCGAAGCGCAAACCGAAGCGGCGAACACCTATGCCAAACGCCTGCGGCGGGACAACGACACAGTCTCCCTCCTCACCCTGGCCGCCGCCGCCATCATCCTCCTGATGGTCGCCAACACCATCGTCCGTTCCGTCACCCGGCCCATCAACGAGGCGTCCAAGGTGCTTGGCCGCATCGCCCTGGGCGAGTTCGACGCCCGGGTTACCGGGGATTACCAGGGCGACATGGGGGTGGTCAAGGAATCGGTCAACAAAACGGCGGAAGGTCTGGCGACCTTCCTTTCCGCCAAGCTGGCGGCGGAGCGTTCCGCCCACGAGTCGAGCCTCGCCCAGGGCCGGGCCGAGGCGGCGAAGGAGGCGATAGTTTCCAGCATCCACTACGCGGGGAAAATCCAGGACAACCTCCGCCCGCCCGAGGAATTGTTCCAAAAGAATTTCCTCGATCACGCGGTCCTGTGGAAACCGCGGGACATCGTCGGCGGCGACATTTACTGGATGAAAAATTTCCCCTCCGGCATCATCCTCTCCGTCTGCGACTGCACCGGCCACGGTCCACCCGGCGCCCTCCTGACCATGCTGGTGGTGTCGGCCCTGGAGGCGGTGACGACGCCGGAAAACAGCCGGGACCCGGCGGAAGTGATGCTGCGCCTGGACGACCGTCTGGCCGGCCTCCTGAACGTGCGGCAGAACACCACCGATTCGGGCCGGGACTTGAACCATTACCACGACGGCTGCGATTTGGCGATATTCCACATCGACCCGCAGGGGGGGGTGAAGGTGGCCACCTCGAACCTCCCCGTATTCGTCTGGGACGGCCAGGAAGTCCGGCAAATCAAGGGGCAGAAGCTGGTCGTCGGCGAAGGCCGCCTCAAGGACCGGGGCCAGGTGACGGTGTCGGAGATTCCCTTCGCCCCGGCCAACAAGTTTTTCGTGGCCTCGGACGGCTACTTCGACCAAATGGGCGGTTCCCCCCCCCGCCCCTTCGGCTACAAGGTTTTCAGGCAGATTATCGGGGAACATCATCACGAACCACTGGCCGAGATCACCGAAAGGATGTGGCAGACCTTTGAAAAGTACCGGGGGCAGCAGCCCCGCCGGGACGACATTGAAATCATTGCCTTCAAACCGCTGAATGGATAATCCGGATGGAAGATTTGTTTGAACGGGAACAAGCGATACTGGACCGGGCGCTGGCGCAATTGGCGAGTATCCGCCAGGGTTCCGAGTGCGACCCGAGCGAATTCGAATTTCTGGTTCAGGAGTACAATTTCGTCCTCAGGCAGCTCCGGCGCATCACCCGGCTTTCCGATCGCACCACCCTGGACCTGAATACCCGAAAACTGGGTCTGCAGGACAAGGTCTACTTCGACCCCACCACCGGCGTCTACAACCGGAATTACCTAGAGGAGAAGTTCGTCGCCACTTTTTCCGAGCAGCACCGCCGGGCGGGGGATTGCCTGAGCGTACTGATGCTGGACGTGGATTTTTTCAAGCAGTTCAACGACACCTACGGCCACACCGCCGGCGACGAGGCCCTGAAGGCGCTGGCGGAGGCTATCAAGGACAACGTGACGCGCGGAGGCGATTTCGTGGCCCGCTACGGGGGTGAGGAATTCGTGGTGGTGTTGCCGCACACCGCGAAGGAAGGCGCCCTCATGATAGCGGAGCGGATTCTCGAAATGGTGCGGGCGAGGAGGATTCCGCATCTAAGCAGCCGGATAGCCCCGTACGTCACCGTCTCCATCGGGGCGGCATCGGGTGAATTGTCGGCCACCTCCAGCGCCGACGATTTTCTCAAACTGGCCGACGAAGCCCTGTACGTATCCAAGCGCGAGGGTCGTAATCGCGTGACCTATCTAGATTTCAAGGATGGCGCCAATGCTAGCTGACATGTTGGGTTATTACCGGATGTTTCTTGAGAATAATGTGAACATCATTTATAGTGGACCGATTTGGGCCGAGGGGATCGAAGGAATCGGCGGCACTCTGAGGAAGCGCCTCGAGTTCGACGATCTGCCCCTGCCGGCTTCGCAGTCGGTTTTTTCGGTGTTTGTCGAGCAGATGAACAACATGCTGATGTATTCGGCGGAAAAGGAGCCGTTCGAAGTCAAGACCGGTTCGGCCGAACCGGAGCGGCGGGAGGTTTCCAAAGGCCTCTTCATCCTGGGTTCCCGGGACAAAAAATATTTTGTCCAGTCGGGGAATGTCATCCGCGAGAGCATGGTCGACTTCATCCGCGAGCGTATCGACCACCTGAACACGCTCGACAAGACGGAGCTGCGGAAATATTATAAGGAACAGATGAAGTCGGAAAACCAGAATCCCGAATCGCGGGGCGCGGGGCTGGGGATGATTGAAATCGCCCGGCGGGCAAGTTCGAAGATTGAATATTCCTTTGTGCCGTACGCGGCCGGACAGACTTTTTTCTCCATGTATGTGACGATTGGGTAGGCGGGGGACAGATGGCATATTTCCTTGAAAAGCAGAAGACGGGTTCGACCCCCTACATCATGATTGACGAAGCGAACGGGGTCATGACTTTTCGCGGGGAATCGTTCCACGAGAACGTGGTGGAGTTTTACAAGGACGTATCGGAGTGGCTGCAGCGTTATCTCGACAGCGACTTCCCCTCCTTCACCTTCAATTGCGAACTGGCCTACTTCAACAGTTCGACCGCGAAGCTCCTCCACAACATGCTGATGAAGATGGACGCCTGCGCGGCCCAGGGCAAGAATATAGAGGTGAATTGGATTACCACCGAGGACAACGAAATTATCATCGAATGCGGGGAGGACTACCAGGACGACCTGGCGCATTTGCGGTTCAAACTGGTCATGGAGGGGGCTTGAGCCATCCGCCCTTGTCCAGCCCAGGGGTGAAATCGGCAAAGCCATGGCCCGGCGCCCCAAACGTTTGCGGCGCCTGACATTGTATTCAAATCCCCACCGCCAGTTCCCCCAGGGACTCACCGAACATCAAGTGTTCGTCGGCGTTTCCTTCGTTTTGTTTCGCCTTCCCCTCCCCTTCCTCGGCCGGGTCTCCCGCCACCAGCCACATCCCGTCCTCCGACATTATCCATCCTACCGCCGCAGTGGCGGCTTTCTCCCCCCCTTCGGCTTTCCGACAGCCCACCAGCAGGGTGGCGAGCACGATGATAATGATGTACATCACGGT
Source organism: Planctomycetota bacterium (assembly GCA_031548195.1). Taxonomy (GTDB): domain Bacteria; phylum Planctomycetota; class SZUA-567; order SZUA-567; family SZUA-567; genus JAJBSZ01. The sequence continues at coordinate 5,565 of JAVBRG010000074.1, forward strand.
AACGATGGGAAATCGCATGCCAATCCTCCCCGGCGCGCCAATTATTCGCCTATCACAACCCCCTCATGATTACTTACCCTTGGCGCGTCTTTTCTTTCCAAGGCAATTTCTTTCCCATGGCCCGGTAATAGGAAAGAGAAAATTCGCTGATTTTAACAATTTAACGCTTGCAAAATGGGAAAAACAATTTATAGTAACAAGTGCTTGAGAGGAACGGGACGGATTTCAGCGCGCGAAATTATTCCCCAACCAAAGCTTAGGGCATATTTGACCTGCGAAACAAATTCGCCGCGTGGGTTGATAATTGACATTTTTTATAAACGATTAATGTCAACTTATTAACAGTAGAGCGGCAAAAGGGTAACACGTAGTGTAAAGGAAGGGCCTAGCTTGCTAGGCCCTTCCGTGTTTATGCACTTCCAGCCTGTTCCGCCGCAAGCTTTCCCTTCAAACCCCTCCCCACTATCCGGCTTTGCCGCCCGCCCCTTTTCCTTCAGCCTCGGCATTTCCACGACCGATATTATATTGGACCCTGCTGGCATCGGTGATAGCGTATTTCGCGCATATCCCGAACAGCGCCAAAACCAGGATAAAACGCGTCATACCAGCCGGCAATGCTGTCAACAAGCCAAATGGGGGCGTTCGTAGCCGCATATTATCAGACGCCCGTTGAACTGCCGGTCGGCGGCGGGTAAAATAACGATGACACGCATATCAGCGTCACCGCCCATTGAAACGGCCGCCGCGAACCGGCCGCCACATCCATGCACCGATGGAGAACGCCTTGAAAAACCGCACCCTCGCCGCCCTCGCCGCCGCCCTGGTTATCGGCGGCGTCAATGCCGAGCTGAACGCCGGCTCCATGCCCGAACCCCTGCCGCCGCCGCAGGAACTTTTGAACGGCACGCCCTATTATCCGCCGCAAACCAGCCCGGGCGGAAATTTCTCCCCCGCGCCCGGGTTCAACCCGCCGGCGAACTATTCCCCGGCCCCGGCCCCGGCTTACCAGGCGCCCCTCAATCAACAGCCCATCCTTAATTCCCCCCCCCCGCCCGCCCCCGCGCCCGGACGCGCCGGCTTCACCGTCTCCCCCCCGATGGCGTCGATGCCGGACGATTACTTCAATTTGCCCCTGCTGGACGAGGGCATTCCCGGCGTGCTGATGCCGGAGTTGAACGAGGATTTCTACGACCCGGGCCTGGCCGCCTCGGTTCCCGGCGCGGTCATCGTTTCCACCCCCGGTTCCAGCCGGCCCCTGGCGCGTCGGCCGCAGTCGGGTCTGAACCAGCGCCAGCTGGACCCCTTCTTCGATTATGCGAAGAATTATGAAAAAGACGCCCTGAACGCCAAAAAAATCGATAACGAAGCGGCTTATCAGGACAATCTGAAAAAATCCCTCGACGCCTACATGGAGATCATCGCCATGGCCGATGCCGGCGGCGAAGCGCGGGAGGAGGCCTGGTACGGCGTGGCGCGCTGCGAATACCGCCGCGAGAACTGGTGGAAGGCCTTCGACGCCCTGGAACGTTCCTTCCCCAAGGACTTCGACCGCACGGAAGTCGACGGCCGGGTCAAACTGGAGATGTTCATCGGCGAACGCCTGTGGCGGCTGGGTTATACCCCGGTCATCGGCGCGGAAAAGGACGGCCAGCCGCAGAACGGCTACCAGGCGGCGGCGCGGGTTTACGCGGCGGCGATTTTCAATCAGCCGGTGTCCAAGGACGCGCCGCTGGCGTTGCTCCGTCGCGGCGACGCGGCGGCGATGGACGGCGACTGGAAGGAGGCGGCGAAGTTTTACCGTTCGGTCGTGCAGTATTATCCCGAGAGCGAGCCGGCGATGCAGGCCCGGTCGAGTCTCACCGAGGCGGTGTACCGCCAGGACTGGCCGGCGGGCCTACCCGAAGCGGCGCGGACGGATTTGTCGAACATCATGCAGGAGGTGGAGAAGCCGGAGAAGGTCCTGTCCCCGGCGGCGGAGGAACGCCGGCAGCGGGCGGTGACTTTGGCCAACGACCTCGATGCGGCGCAGAAATTGTCCCAGGCTAAGGATTACCTGAAGAACATCCGCCGGAAGAAGTCGCGTGACGCGGCGGTGTTTTTGCTTGGCGAGATTGTCTCCCGCTACCCCACCACCATGCAGGCGCAGGAAGCGGCGATGATGCTGCAGGACATGGGGATTCAACCGCCGATGGTTCTGTCGGACGGCAACCATTATCCGCTGGCGGGTAATTGGTACGGCGGGGAAACGCCGAAAACTGGCGCGGGATCGGTGCGGTTGGCGGGACAGGATGACAGGACCGGCAATTCCGCCGGCAGGCGCGCGAATACACCCGGTTCGGTAAACGGGGCGGGCGGCGGTGCCGGCGGCGCATCCGCGCCGTCTCCGGTTCAACCCGGCGCAGCGGCGGCGCCCAGAGCAAACTTTTCGCCAGCGCCGCCTTATCCGCCGTTGCCGCCGGATGTGGAGCGGGCGTTGTCGGGGCAGGGTATGCGCTGAAAATTTCCTTGAAAAAATGATTGCGTAATGTCGAGGACGGCCAAATAATAATTGAGGTATACCGAAAATTCCAGGCCAGCGGTTTCACTTTACGGGAAATCGGGCGGCGTCCGGCGCGGTTTTCCCGTGAATTCCCCGGTGGAGTCACACCTCTTTAGGGAGCGTTGTTTCATGCTTAGACACCTGTTTGCCGGCAAGGCCGCGGCCTTGGCGTTGGCGGTTTTTATGGCGGTACTCGCGAGCGGCTCCGCCCATGCCGCCGGCGAATGGGAGTGGACGGCTGGACAGGGCTGGATACGCGGCGCCGGCGTCGCCCGCCCGACCCCGAAGGAACAATTGCATTACGCCTACGAACTGGAGAAAAAGTCCGAGTTCATGGACGCCGCCCGGCAGTACTTCCTGCTGGTGCAGAATTTCCCCGCCTCCGACGAAGCCGGTGTCGGCCTGCAGCGTCTCGCCCGCTGTCTCTTCGAGATGGAAAACTACTGGACCTCCTACAAGGCGATTGAGCAGGTCATCGAAACGTATCCGAACACCGGGCGGATGTCCGACCTGGTGGAAATTGAACTCCGCATCGCCCGCAAGCTCCAGACCTCGCAAACCCCCGACATCCTTTCCTCCCCGGCGGAAGCGAACGACCGTGACCATAACATCCGCCGTTCCATCCAGATTCTCGGCTCCGTCATCGAGCACGACCCCTACGGCCCCGTCGCGGCCGAGGCTTATCTGTACAAGGGGGAGGGCCACCTGTTCCTGAACGAAATCAACGAGGCGAAAACCGCCTTCGAGACGATTCGCGACGAATTCCCCCGTTCCGATTTTGTCGAACGGGCGCGTTTGGGCATTCTCCAGTGCGACCAGCTTATGGGTCAGGCGAACGCCCGCGAAGTATCGGAACAAATGGAAGTGGTGCGCGAGTTCGAGCGCGAGCGCGGCGGCGACGGCGAGGAGATGGAAGAGGTCGAGTCCTCCATTCGGCAATTGAACGAAGTCGAAGCCGGCAAAATGATGGACCAGGCCGAGCAATACCGGCGGATGGGCACCCGGAGCGGCGTCCAGGCTTCGGAATTCCTTTACAAGGAAATTGTCCGCCGCTATCCGGGTACTCCCCAGGCCGAGGACGCGATGTCGCGGCTAGGGAACATCAAGATGCCCCGGCAAACCAACCGGGTCACCAAAGTCTTCAAAGGCATCAAGCTGAATCCCTTCAGCTACAATCGCGACGCTGCGCCTCCGTGGATTGTCCCGCAAATGGCGCCGGAAGACATGGTCATGGTCGACAA
>JAVBRG010000072.1:0-57179 GCA_031548195.1 Planctomycetota bacterium
CCGGAATCCAGGCCGAAACACAATTGCTATGGCGGCTGGTTACAAAATAAAGGTTCCGAGATTTAAAAGTAGCTCCTAATAGCCTCGTAGCGGCGGTTTCCCGGCCTGGATTCCGGCGAGTCGCCGTTCCCCCCGGTTGGAACGCCTGCGGCGCCGGAATGACGTGTGGAGAGGAGTCGGGCGTAACAGGATGCGGATTGACGTATACCGAACGCGGAGTGAAATTGTGAAAAGTTTAACATGGGTACTTACATGACGCAGGTTGATAAAAATCTGTGCCTTTCAACTACCCCAAATTCAATGCGTCGGCGGTATATTTAAGACCCGCACTTTTTGGCGTTCCGCCGCCGTGGTGGTTTTGCCACCAAGCCCTGAAAAGCGTTTTAGCAATTTTGTTCCGCGACCAGTATACAAACGGGAGGTCTCCAGTCAGGATGTTCCCCATCATGTTCCGGTTCCTCTTGCTCCTCCTTGCTCTGTTCGCTTCGCGCGTCCCGGCCACCCCGGCCGGCGAAAGGCTGCCGGGCGCCCAGGCCTCCTCCGGTTCCGCCGCCGCCGCTGCCGACAAAATCCGCCTGGCGCGAACCATCTACCGCCACGATTTCGAAAACTACCGCGACCCCGACACCGGAATCCTCCTGCCCGAATCCGCCGCCCCCGGCCAGACCGGCTGGCCGGATTTCTGGGAACCGGTCCGCGCCATCGGCTTCCCCGAATATCTCCTGGGTTCGATTCGCGTCGTCAACGACGAATCCGGCTTCATCCCCGGCAACTATCGCGACATCCCCAACCGGGTTCTCAGAATGGAATTCGACGGCACCCGTGTCGGCATCCGCACCCGCACCCCGGTTCCCGTCAACCCCGACCTCGCCTACGAGTTTTCCCTACTGTTCCGTTGCCAGGACATGCAAGGCGCCCGCATCAGCGCCGGCGTCGAATGGATGCGCATCGAAAGCACCTCCACCGGCATCCTCCGTTCCGACGCCGTCCCCAATCTCGACACCGGCCAAATCGACTGGAGCGCCATTCCCTACCGGATGCTCATCGGCGACGTCCCCCCAGAGGCGAACGCCGCCCGGCTGTTCGTAATAGTCGACCGCGACCCCGACTCGGTCGGCGGCGCCTACCACGGCTCATTGTGGCTGGACGACGTGGCGCTCCGGACCCTGCCGAAAATCCGCATCGATCCCCCCCGTGCCGGCGCCGACGCCGCCTCCCGCATCATTCCCGTCCGTTACGACGGCCTGTTCGACAATATCCCCGACCTCAACAATCCCGGCTATTTCAAGGGAAAACGCTACTCGCGCCAGGTCGACATCACCGACGTCGACGGACAGCCCGTGGGCGACCGGAACTTTCAGCGCATCCCCATCCACCCCGGCGAGGACGGCGTTTCCGTCGAGGAAATCTCCTTCCCCCGCGACCGCTACGGCGTCTACTACTTCAACATCCGCCTCTTCGACGCCGACGAACGCCTCGCCACCGACGTCATGCGGGCCGCGGCGGTGATGGTGCCGACGGAAGGGCCCGGCGCCAACCTCGCCCTCCACAGCGCCCAGCCGCTTTTCGGCATAGGGTCCGGCATCATCGGCCGGAACATCCTGTCCGTCCCCGGCCTGCTCCGGCGCATCCTCGAGCGTTCCGGAGCCAAGTTCACGAAAATCGTCCCCTGGGAAAACTCCTACGGCGAAGCGGATCAGAACAACGATTATTACGCCCGGGTCATCGAGGAAATCCGCCAGCTGCGCACCGTCGGCATCGTCGCCGCCGGGGTCATCAAGCCGCCCCAGGCCATGTTCGGCGAGGGCGGCGTGGAGGGGGCGGTCGCCACCCAGTGGGAAAAGCTCAACCGCATTCTCGCCGAGGCCGGCCGGCAGCTCGGCCTCTACTTCGACGGCTGGCAGTGGGGGGGTGACGCCGACGGCTCCTTCGCCCTGGTGAAATCCGGGCCGGAACTGCGGCAGTTGACGAACACCCTGAGGGAATTCGCCGGCGGCATGCCGATAATCGGCAATGTCCCCCTGGGCGACCACGCCACGTCCGCCTTCCCCGAAAGCGTGATGACCACCCAGGGCTATCTCGCCAGCCCCGAACCGCCCCGGCGCCTTTGGCCCCTGGCGGCGAAAATCTTCCCCTGGCTCTACGAACCGTATTACCGCGAACGCGGCAACATCTACCCTCCGGCCGTTCTCTCCGCCCTGGCGCCCCCCCCGCCCAAGGATTACACCGAGGAGACGGCGCGCAAACAAAAGCGGACCGGCGTCTGGCTCTCCCTCGAGCCTCCCCCGGCCTACCCCCACGAGCCGAACGCCGCCGCCGAACGGACCCAGCTCGAGGACCTCATGCAAAAAGCGGTCTACGCCGCGGCCTTGAAGCCGGACGTCATTTTCCTGGGCGACCTGTTCGACCCGGAGCGGGGAATGCTGCGCCGGGACCCCATGAGTTCAAACACCCTGGAGACGATGGCCCGGCCGATTTACCTGGCGGCCGGGACCCTCTCCCGGCTGCTCGAGGGGACGGAATACCTGGGCGAACTTTATCTGCTGCCGCCCTACGAGGCGCATGTCTTCAAGAAACCCGGGGCGGAGGACGCGACTATCGCCCTTTGGCACCACGACGTCAAGGATGAGCTGCAATTGTCCCGAAAGGAAATCGCCAACGGACCGCCGATGGAAATGGTGGACTGGGCCGGCAACCGCAGACCATTGCCGCAGAACATACCGGTGCGGCGTACGCCCGTTTTCATCACCGGTTTGCAGGCGGATTTGGCCCTGACCCGGATGAGCCTGAGGATCGACCCGCGCCTGCCGGTGCGCTCCATAACCCGGCGCCAGCAGCAGACGGTGGAACTGGTAAACCACCTCAAGGCGGAGACGCCGGTGCGTTTACGCCTCCGTTACGCCGCCCGCATGCCCGGGGGGGGAATGGAAACGAACTGGGTGGTGCAGCCGGACGACATGCGTTTGAACCTCGCGCCTTGGAGCGAACAGCTCGAGCCCGGCCGTCTCCGCTACAGCGTCACACCGGATCCCAACAGCCAGGTCCAGCGCGCCGGCCCCACCGGCAGCGACCGTTCCGGCCTGAAGATCGCCCGGGCGATGATGGACATCAAGTCCTCGCCGGCGGCGGAGATTCTCACCTATCTTCCCTTCAAGCTGCAGTCGGATTTGGATGTGGAGGTGACGACCCTGAAGAAGATTGACGATCCGAATTTCTGGACGCTGCAGCTGAAGCTGCGCTGGTTTCCGCCGGAGGCGGAGCGGCGGCGGGGGGAAATCAGGATGACCCCGTATTATCTGCGCCGGGGACTCATGAAGGAGCCGGCGGCATTCCCGGTGACCATCAAAGCCCTCTCGCCCGAGGACCGCGACAATCCGGCCGCGCCGTTCCAGTCCTACGAACTCCGCATCCCCAAGCGTCCCCAGCTCCAGACCTGGGTGGGTTTGGACGAGGTCGGGGGGAGCAATTTCTATCTGGTGGATGTGACGGATTTCATTTTGTCGGAGTGAGGGCGGGGGGAAAACCCGGTTATTTCAGCCGTTTCGTCAGCACCCGATCCAGGGCGTTCGCGAAGCGCTGCAGATCGTTCGCGGAAAATTCCTTCGGGCCGCCGGTGACCATGCCGGCGGAACGCAATTCCTCCATGAGGTTGCGCATCGCCAGCCGCTCGCCGATGTTCGCCGCGGTCCATTCCTCGCCACGGGTGTTCAGGACCAAAACCCCGCGTTCGATCAGCCGGGACGCCAGGGGAATGTCCCCGGTCACGGCGAGGTCCCTGGGGTCGGCGTGTTCGACGATATAATTGTCCGCCTCGTTGAAGCCGCCGGCCACCAACCGGAAAGCGACATACTCCGACGCCGGCACCGCCATGTAGGAATTCGCCACAAACATCGCCTTCAGCCGCCGCCGCACCGCCGTACGGACCAGAAGGTCGCGGATTTCCCGGGGGCAGGCGTCGGCGTCAACCCAGAGGGTGAGGGCGGGGGCGTCGCGATTCTCCGGCATGTTCACGCCTCCGACGGCATGGGGAAAACCCGCTCGCCCGGTTCCACCACGCACTCCACCACGCACGGCCTGCCGCAGGCGAATGCTTCACGGAGAGTCGGCGCCACCGCGTCCGCCGTCCTCGCCCGAAAACCCGCCGCGCCTAAAGCTTCGGCCAATTTCACATAATCCGTCCGCCGTTCCGGCACGGTGTAGGCGTAGCGTCCGTGATAGAGCTCTGCCTGGTATTGGTGCACCATCCCCAAGAGGCCATTGTTCATCACCACCGCCACCACCGGCAGGTCGTGGGTCACCGCCACCGCCAATTCCCCCATGTTCATGTGGAAGGAGCCGTCCCCCGTGACCAGCGCCACCGTCCGGCCGGGATTCCCCAATTTCGCGCCGATGGCCGCGCCCATGCCGTAGCCCATCGTCCCGAGACCGCAGGAGCTGAGGAAGGTGCGGGGCGTGACAAAAGGAAAATGCTGGGCGGCAAACAGCTGGTGCTGGCCGACGTCGGTGACGACAATGGCGTCGTCCGGCAGGATTCGCCGCAGTTCAAGCAGGGTCCGGCATTGGGAAATGCCCGCGCCGGCCGGGCGCAGGGGAATGGGATGCAGGGCCTGGTGGCGGACCATTTCCTCCGCCCAGGCGGTTTTTTCCTTGTGGGGGACCAGTTCCAGCAATTGGGACAGGACCGCCCCCGAGTCCCCGACCAGGGCCAGGTCGGCCCCGACGTTTTTGGACATTTCCGATTTGTCGATGTCGATGTGGACGATTTTCGCCCGGGGGGCGAAGCGCTCCCGGTTCGCCGCGCCCCGGTCGGAGAAGCGCGCCCCGACCACGATCAGGAGGTCGCACTCGCGGGTGGCCCGGTTGGCGGCCGGGGTGCCGTGCACGCCGGCCATGCCCAGGTTCAGGGGATGGCCGGCGGGAAGGGCCGAGAGACCCATCATGCTGGTGCAAACCGGGGTGTGGAGCGCTTCGGCGAACCGCCGGAGGCGGGGCGAGGCGTCGGAGAAAACCACGCCGCCGCCGGCGTAGATGAGCGGCCGCTCCGCCATGCGGATGACTGTCGCGGCGCCTTCCAGGGCCACCGCGTCCGGCTCGGGGGCGGGGCGCACCGTGAAGCGGGGCAGGGGTTCGTACTCGGCCAGGTCGGAAGTCAGGTTTTTCGGGATGTCGATGTGCACCGGACCCTTGCGGCCGGAATTGGCCACGGTGAAGGCTTCGCGGACGGTCGCGGCGATGTCGGAGGTTTTTTGCACGAAGTAATTGTGCTTGACGATGGGATTGGTGAGGCCGGTGGCGTCGACCTCCTGAAAACTGTCGCGGCCGATTTTTTCCAGCGGCACATTTCCGGTAACGGCCACCAGCGGCACCGAATCGAGGAAAGCGGTGGCGATGCCGGTGATTAGATTGGTCGCGCCCGGGCCGGAGGTGGCGAGGGCGACGCCGGTTTTGCCGGTCGAGCGGGCGTAGCCGTCGGCGGCGTGGGCGGCGCCCTGTTCGTGGACGGCGAGGATGTGGCGGAGTTCCGCCCGTTTGTCGAAGAGGGCGTCGTAGATGTCGAGGACGGTTCCGCCCGGGTAGCCGAAGAGGAGGTCGACCCCTTGATCGATGAGCGCCTGGATTAAAATCTGTGCCCCGGTCATTTTCATGTTTTCGCCGCCATCCTTCCACGTGCTGTCGAAGAGGGAAAGTTATACCCGGGCGGCAAAAAAACCGCAACCTTCGGGTTGCGGTTTATTCCATGGCGCAATCCTCCCCCCCCCGGCAGCCGTGTTCCCTGAGGTGCCCCTTGCCGGGTGCGCCGCCGGGTCCGTCGGTTGGATGTCCGTGGTGGAAGCGGAGCAGGTTTCCGCAGCGGCTCATGCGCTCGGGACCGATGATTTTGGTGAGGCCCCGGTTCATGTCGCCGAGTTTTTGCATGGTCTCCGCCGCGTAGCGGCCGCGGATGGCGGACAGTTCCGCCATGTGCCGCTTGACCAGATCCTCGGTCAGGCGCCGCTCCTCGGGGTTTAGGGCCACGGAACCGTCGATGCGGTCGATGACCAGCCGCGCCGCCTGCTCGGGGGTGCCCGGGGCGCCGGGGACAGCGCGTTCCAGATACAGGACCGTCAAGCCCACCCCGACGACGATTCCCGAAAAGAGCACGACCAGGGCGGTGAGTATGATGACAAGGCGGTGTATTCCGGCACCTTCGGGGGGCGGAAAGGGGGGCGGGGTTTCATGCGGCGGCGGCAAGGTATTTACGGGCATTTAGGTTATCCGCTGAGGTTGCGCTTTCGGGGAAACCGGGCGGCGTTTGGCGCGGTTTTCCCGACAAGCCTGTCTCAACCAATCTGTAAAAAACTGAAGATATCCGGCAACATGCCGATCCGCGACAGCGGATCGTGCAAACTCGTCCACGCCGAGGCGGCCCACAGCCCGACCACCAGCGCCAGAATGGCGGCGCCGGAACCGATGCCGAGACAAAAGGCCAGGGAACCGACGGGAGAAGGGGCGCCGACAAACGCCGCCATACCCAGTGACGACCCAGCCCTCTCCGCGTCGATGCGCCGCAGCACGGCGGCCGAGTCGAGAGGCGGGGCGGGTTCCCCGCTCCGCGCCATTGCGAAAAGCTGGTCCAGGTTTTTCAGGAGATCATCCATTCCACCCTTCCTTTCCAGGGCTCCCGCCCGGCCATTTTTTTCAGCTTCCCCTTGGCCTTGAAGAGGCGCATGGCGATGAGCGGCTTCGACCAGCCCAGCCGCGCGGCGATTTCCCCGTGGGAACAATTTTCAAGACATGACAAGGTCAAAATCAGGCGGTCGTTGTCCGGCAGGGTCGCCAGCATTTCGTAAACCAGCCGCCGGGCCTGTTCCGCGTTTTTTTCCCGGCAGCCGTCTTCCGGCTCAGGGGAATTGGCAATCAGGCTCGCCACGCCGTCGCGTTCCTCGGAAAACTCCACTTCCCGGTTCCGCCTGCCGCGTCTTTGCCAATGCTTGTAGCCGGTGAAGGTGGCGATGCGGGACAGCCAATGCCCGAACGGCGCCTCGCCCCGATATTTGGCCAGATTGAGGAAGGCCTCGACAAACACTTCGTGCGCCAGGTCCTCGGCGGTCGAAAGGTCTTCGCCGTAATTCCGCATTTGTTGATGGATGGCCGGTCCATACCTGTCAATAAGCCGGGCGAAGGCCTCGGTCTCGCCGGCCAGAACCCGCCGGATTATGGCATGGTCATCGTCGTCGTTCGCATCGGCATCAAGCATAATTCGGATAACATCCGGGTTAACGAAAGCCGCCTCCGGCCGGCTGGGTAGCTGGTCGGAGGCGGAAGAAGGCTTGCTTATTCACTTATCGGCCGTAATGGTAATTACCGTGGCCCCAGCCGCCATGCCAACCGCCGCCGTTTTGCCAGCCGCTGTTGCCCCAGCCGCAGTGGGGGGCGAGACCGGATGTTTCCCCGGAATAAGCGAAGCCGCCCAGGGTGACAATGACCGCGAACGCGATAATAGCATACTTAAGCATGATCCAATCCTTTCCTATGGTCAGGTTTGTCTAATTTATTGGTATTTTTCCGACTCAACCTGAACGATTCCGCACATATAAGTTGCACTCTTAATTCAAGAGGGCTGTATCGGCAGGCGGGATTTATTTCCGCTTTTTTTTTGTGCGGGGAAAAGATTTTTGTTAGACCTGTTTCATTTGCATTGCCGCCTCGACCTTCGCGACGATCTCGGCGGCGGTGAGGTGATACTTCTCCAGAAGCGCCCCGGGAGCGCCAGATTTGCCGAAACAATCATTCACCCCCACCCGTAAAACCGGAACCGGATGATGGGAGGATACGCACTCGGCGACCGCCCCGCCCAAACCGCCCAGGACGTTATGCTCCTCGGCGGTGACGATGGCGCCCGTCTCCCGCGCCGCGGCCAGGACCGCCCCGCTGTCCAGCGGCTTCACCGTGTGCATGTTCAGGACCCGCGTCTCGACGCCGGCGCGGGCCAAGGTTTCCGCCGCTTCCAGGGCGGTCTGGACCATCATTCCGCAGGCGATGATGGCGGCGTCCCGGCCTTCCCGCATTACCGCCGCCCGGCCGATTTTAAAATCGTAGCCGGGGAGGTTCGTTACCGTCTTGACCGCCAAACGACCCAGGCGCAAATACACCGGCCCCTGGTGGGCGAGTATCGCCTTGACCGCCAAACGGGTTTCGGGGCCGTCGGTCGGACAGACGATGGTCATGCCGGGAATGGTGCGCATCAGCCCGATGTCCTCGAGGCACTGGTGGGTCGGACCGTCCTCGCCGATGGTCAGGCCGGCGTGGGTGCCGACCAGCTTGACATTGAGGCCGGGATAGGCGACGGAATTGCGGATTTGATCGAACCCCCGACCGGCGGTGAACATGGCGAAGGAGTGAACCAGGGGAATCAGTCCCAAAGTCGCCATTCCCGCCGCCATGCCGATCATGTTCGCCTCGGCAATCCCGACATTGACGAAACGGGCAGGCTGCTCCTCGCCGAAATAACAGGACATGGTGCAGGTGGAAACGTCGGCGTCCAGGGCCACGACCCTCTCGTCGAGGACGCCGAATTCACGCAGAGCCTCGCCGTAAGCGTGGCGGGTGGCTTGCATATCGTCCTTCATGCTTTGGCCTCCAGTTTGTCCCGATAAATTTCCAGTTCCTTGAAAGCCGCCCTGAACTCGGCGTCCGTGGGGGTTTTGCCGTGCCACTTGTACTGATTTTCCATGAATGAAACGCCCTTCCCCTTGACCGTCTCGGCGATGATTACCGCCGGGCGGCCGCCGGAGGCCCGGGCGGAATCGACGGCGGCGGCGAAGGCCGCGACGTCGTGGCCGTCCACGGGAATCACGTTGAAGCCGAAGTCGGCGAATTTGCCGGCCAGGCCGCCGCCACCGAACATGTCGCCGACCTGGAGCTCGAGCTGAAGCCGGTTATGGTCGACGATGGCGATCAGATTGTCAATCCGGTGCGCGCCGGCGTAGATGACCGCTTCCCAGATTTGACCTTCCTGCAGTTCGCCGTCACCCAGAATGCAATAGGTGGTGAAATCCTCGCCGATGATTTTCGCCCCCACCGCCATCCCGAGAGCCACGGAAAAACCCTGCCCCAATGAACCCGTGGACATGTCGACCCCAGGGACATGGTGCATCTCCACGTGGCCGGAAAGATTGCCGTCGATCTTTCGGAAGCCCTTGAGTTCATCCATGGGGAAAAAGCCCCGCTTGGCCAAAGCCGCGTACAAGGCGACGGTGGCGTGCCCCTTGGACATGACCAGTCGATCCCGATCCGGCCAGCGGGGCTCTTCCGGCCGTATGCGCAGCTTCTCGAAATATAGGACCGCCAGAATTTCCGACAGTGAAAAAGCGCCGCCGATGTGACCGGAGCGGCTGTTCTCGACCATGCCGAGACCAATCAGGCGCAAGTCCTGGGCGATCCGGCTCAACTCCCTGATGCGTTCCTTGTCCATATGCCCGTCCCTTGTAGGATCTGCCGTTGACCGCTTTATGCTTTGCCTTCCGAACCCAGATTCACAATCCAGGAGCCGATGACCTCGCGCATCGCCGCCTTGGCTTCATTTTTCGCCATCGCCCACCACACCTTCCGCTCCACCGCCTCGGAAAACGTCCTGGTGAAAGCCCGGCCGATTTCACTGGCCACATTGACCTTGGCCATGCCCATGGAGACGGCTTTCTTCAATTGATCCGTCGGCGTGCCGGAGCCGCCGTGCAGGACCAGGGGAATGGACACGGCGGAACGGATTTTACCGAGCACCTCGAAATTGAAGTTCGGCGCTTCGGTATATAGGCCGTGGGCATTCCCGATGGAAACGGCCAGGTAGTCGCAGCCGGTCTTTTCCACGAATTCCGCCGCTTCGTCGGGATTGGTGTAACGGCTGCCGTGGCCGCCTTCGTGGGTGGTGTTGTCGACCCGCCCCACCGCCCCCAGTTCCGCCTCGACCTTGACCCCGCGGGCGTGGGCGTAGTCCACCACCTTGCGGGTAAGCTTGACGTTTTCGTCAAAGGGCAAGCGCGAGCCGTCGATCATCACCGAGGGGAAACCGCCGGCGATGGCTTCGACCACGACCTCGTAGCTTTCACCGTGATCGAGGTGGAGGCAGACGTCAATCCCCACCAGATCGGACAGGACCCGCGCCACTTCCGCGACCCCGCGCGGACCCAGGGCGGCGTATTCCACCGAAGCGCAGATAAGTATCGCCGGGGACTTCCGGGCCTTCGATTCCTCGAGGGCGGCCATGATGGAGAGGGAATCGAAACCGTCAAAGCCGCCCACGCCGTAACCTCCGGCGTAAGCTTTAGCCAATATGTCCTGCATGCCAATCAGAGCCAAGGGTGTTCTCCTGATTCAAGGGGTTTGGGTCAGGGCAACGTTTCCATAAAGTCGCCGAGCCGCAGATAACCGGAATACAGCTTATCGTATTCGGCGTCAAGGGACGCCCGGGGGAAATAGCGGCGACCAACTCCCCCCCCCATAGCCGCCTGGGCCGTGACGATGTCCGGCTGACGCCCCGCCGCCAGCGCCGCGAACATCGCCGCCCCCTTGGCGCAGGCCTCGTCCTCCTCCGACACCGCGACTTCCCGCCGCAGGACGTCAGCCAGGGTTTGCATGACGTAGGGGGATTTACGCGCCACCCCGCCGGCGCAAATCACTTCTTTGACCTCGATGCCGCTGGCGACAAACCCCTCCAGCATGCGCCGGGCGCCAAAGGCGACCGCGATGACCAGGGCCTGGTAGAGGCCGGGGGCGTCGGTTCCCAAATGCAAATTGACCAGGCCGGCCTTGACCGAGCTGTTGTCGCGGGGATAACGCCGCCCGTTCAGCCAGTCCACCGCCAGGACCGACGGCAGGGGACGCTCCAGGCAGGTTTCGTTCAGAAGGTTCAGGATTGAGCCGGGCTCCGGCTCCTTCCCCAATGCCGCCCGGGGCCAGGCCAGAAGCCGCTCGAACCAGCGGAAGACGTCGCCGAACGCGGCCTGCCCCGCTTCGATGCCGATGTAGCCGGGGAGAATCGAATTCTCGGCCATGCCGAAAAGATGCTTGGTGTCGGCGGCAGTGATGTCCCCGGGCTTCGCCACCAGGAGGTCCACGGCCGAAGTGCCGATGACCTTCACCAGCACCCCCGGCCGCACGCCGCAGCCGACCCCGCCGGCATGGGCGTCGAACAGCCCGCCGCACACCGCGACCCGGTCGCCGGTCCCCCAGCTGCTTCGCCACGGTTCCGCCAAATGGCCGACGACCTGGTCGGGAGTCTTCGGGGCGGTGTAGGCGTCGTGAATCAAACCGAGATAGGGGTCCATGGAGGCGAGGAAATCCCGCGCCGGCAGGCCGCCGAAAGCGCTGTGCCAGAGCGCCTTGTGCCCGGCCGGCGTCGCCGCCCGTTGAAAACGGCCGCCCGCGCCGGCGAGGACGGCCGTGATCCATTCGCATTCCTCAATCCAGTTCACGGCGCTCCGGCGGAGGCGCGGCTCTTCCCCGAGTCCCCTGAGAATCTTCGCCCAAAACCATTCCGACGAATAAATCCCCTGAAAACGGAGGTAGTCCTCGCCCGGCCAGGACCCGGCCCGGCGGTTGAACTCCTCCGCCTCCTTCACGGAACTGTGGTCCTTCCACAAATAAAACATGGCGGCGGGGTTCTCGGCGAATTCTTCCGACAGCGCCAGCGGCTGGCCGTTCGCGTCCACCGGACACGGCGTGGAACCGGTCGCGTCGACGCACACGGCACGGAGCAGCGCCCCGGAACCGCGGCCCGCCTCCCCTAAAGCCCCGCGCACCGCCTGGTCCAGCGCCTCCAGGTAATCCCGGGGGTGCTGGCGGAAGACGCTCGCCTCCGGCCGGCAGTAGCGGCCCTCCGACCAGCGGCGGTACGGCGCCGCCCCCTTGCCGGCGATCGCGCCGTTCCCGGCGTCAACCGCCAGCGCCCGCACCGAATCGGTGCCGAAGTCGAGGCCCAGAACCAAGGCCGGCTGGGTCATGTTCGTCCTCCGCAGGGTGGAAATTCACCAGATGGTGTAGCCGACGTCAATCGACACCACCGCGCCAGTCATGCCGCTGGAGGCGTCGGAGGCGAGGAACAGGTTCAGGGACGCGACCTCCTCCGGCTCCACCATGCGTTTCGTCGGGGACATCTGCATCCAAATCGGCCCCATCTTCGGATCCTTGAACGACCCGCTCGACATCGGGGTGTTGCAATAGCCCGGCGCGGTGGCGTTCAACCGCACCCCCCGCTCGGCCCATTCGCCGGCGACGGAACGGATGAAGTGGTGGACGCCGGCCTTGGCGGCATTATAGTGCGCCTGGCGCTGGGGACAGTTCGATATGATGCCGGACATCGAACCCGTCGCCACGACCGAACCTTTCCCGCGCGAGAGCATGTATTTGCCGAAAGCCCGGGTGGTACTGAAAACGCTGGTGAGATCGATGTCAATCATCTTCCGCCAGACCTCGTCCGTCATCTCCTCGCAGCCGGTGTCCGGCCAGGCAATGCCGGCATTGGCGATAAGAATGTCCACGGGACCGAAGTCGCGGTTCAGGCGGTCGGCGGCGTCGGTGACGGCTTTGGAATCGGTCACGTCCAAACCCAGGGCGGTGACCTTATGGCCCTTCCGGCGCAATTGTTCCGCCAGTTCCTCGACCCGCGCCCGGTTCATGTCGGCCAGGGCCACGCCGGCGGCGCCGGCCTCGCACAACGCCTCCGCCGTACAAAAGCCGATGCCGCCGGCCCCGCCGGTGATCATCGCGAACCTGCCGTCGACCCGCTGCCTTTCCAGGTACATGTTCAATCCTTTCATGCGAGTGGTTTTTAGAATCGTCCCGAAGGGGCGAGAAAACGGGCGGAAGGCACGTCGACGCCGCGGTTGACGCGCTTCTCGTCGGAGGTGAAGAAATGCGCCCGCAATTCATCGACGGCCAGCTTCACCTCGTCGCCGATGGACACCTCGTACTGCCCGGTGCGGCTGACCGTGAGCGTCTGGGTGTCGGCGGCGGTATTGACGTAAATCAGCGTTTCGTTGCCGAGACGCTCCACCATCGCCACCCGGCCGGGAACCTTCCCCTCGGGGGAAATTTTCAGCATGTCCGGCCTCAGGCCCAGGGTCAGGGGTTCCCCGGGGGCGAGGCGGTCGCCTTCGTGGCTGAAGGACAGGACCGTGCCGTCCCGGAGCTTCAGGTCGAGGCGGTGATCGGCCAGGGCCGCCACCGTGACCGGCAGGAAATTCATCTTCGGGGAACCGATGAAGCCGGCGACAAAGAGATTGGCCGGTTCGTTGTAGAGTTCCAGCGGCCGGCCGATTTGCTCCGCCACGCCCAGGCGCAGGACCACGATGCGATCGGCCAGGGTCATGGCCTCGACCTGATCGTGGGTGACGTAGATGATGCTCTTCTGCATCTTGTGGTGGAGGGCGGCCAGTTCCATGCGGGTCGCCGAACGTAGCGCCGCGTCGAGGTTGGACAGGGGTTCGTCGAAGAGGAAAATTTTCGGATGCCGGACAATGGCGCGGCCGATGGCGACCCGCTGGCGCTGACCGCCGGAGAGTTGCCCCGGCTTACGGCGGAGGTACTCCTCCAGC
This sequence comes from Planctomycetota bacterium, assembly GCA_031548195.1. GTDB lineage: Bacteria > Planctomycetota > SZUA-567 > SZUA-567 > SZUA-567 > JAJBSZ01. The sequence continues at coordinate 13,572 of JAVBRG010000072.1, forward strand.
TGGAGAATCCGGGCCGCCTCGAGGACCTTCTCGCGGCGTTCGGCCTTGTTGACGCCGGCCAGCTTCAGGGCGAAGCCCATGTTGTCCTCGACGGTCATGTGGGGATAAAGCGCGTAGCTTTGGAAAACCATGGCCAGGCCGCGGCGGTCCGGCGGCGTTTCGTTGACCCGCTCCCCTTCGATGATGACGTCGCCGGAGGTGATTTCCTCGAGGCCGGCAATCATCCTCAGCAAGGTCGACTTGCCGCAGCCGGACGGTCCCACGAAGACGATGAACTCGCCGTCCTCGACCTTGAAGCTGACGCCCTTGATGACTTCGTTGTCGCCGAAGGATTTACGCACATTCCGTAGTTCAAGACTGACGTTTCCCATCTCGGGTCCTCGTTTCTCGGGGAAAAAGTAGTAGCGCCGCACCATCATGCCACCGCCTCACTTGACCGCGCCGAAGGTCAGCCCCCGGACCAGCTGCTTCTGGGTGAGCCAGCCGAGAATCAGGATGGGCGCCACCGCCAGAAGGGAGGCGGCGGAAAGTTTGGCCCAGAACATTCCCTGCGGACTGGAATAGGACGATATGAAGGCGGTGAGGGGGGTCGCCTTGGTGACGGTCAGGTTGATGCTCCAGAAAGCCTCGTTCCATATGAAAATGATGGAAAGGAGAATCGTCGAGGCGAAGCCGGGGGCGGTGAGGGGGAGCAGGACGTGGATCAGCTGCTTGAACGGTTTCGCGCCGTCCATGCGGGCCGCCTCTATGAGATCCTTCGGGATCTCCTTGAAGAAGGTGAAGATGAGCCAGACCACGATCGGCAGGTTCATGAGGGTGTAGATGATGATAAGGCCGATGCGGGTGTCCAGGAGCTGCCAGTCGCGGAACCACAGGTAAATCGGCACCATCACCCCCACGGCCGGCATCATCTTGGTCGAGAGCATCCACACCAGGACGTCCTTGGTTTTCTTCTTGGGGTAGAAGGCCATGGCGTAGGCGGCGGGAGCGCCGATGATTATCGCCAGGATGGTCGCGACGATGGCGATGACGATGCTGTTCTGGACGAAGAGGCCGTAATTGGAACGGGCGAAGACGGTCTGGAAATTGGTCAGGGTGGGTTCGAAGAAGAGGGTCGGCGGGGTCGCGACGGCGACGGCCTCCCGCTTGAAGGCGGTTATGCCCATCCAGAAAATCGGGAAGAAGAACAGGAGGGCGGCGAGCCAGCCCAGAACAAAAGTGGCGATGCGGGTGGAGAGGGATTTTTTCATGGACGGGCTTCCTGTTCAGGCGGCCAGATTGCGGGAAATGGTCCGGATTAGGAAATACCCCACGATATTCGCCAGGACCACGGCGAAAATGCCGCCGGTGGAGGCGAGGCCGATGTTGAATTCGAGGAGCGCGGTGCGGTAAATGAGGAAGGGCAGGGTGGTGGTGGCGTCGCCGGGGCCGCCGTTGGTGGTGACGAGGATTTCCGCGAAAACGCCCAGCAGGAAAATGGCCTCGATCATGGCGACCACGCCGATGGAGCGGCCGAGATGGGGCAGGGTGATGTAACGGAACAGGGTGAAGCCCCGGGCGCCGTCCATGCGGGCGGACTCGAGCTGCTCGCGGTCCAGGGACTGGATGGAAGTGAGGAGAATCAGGGTGGCGAAGGGGACCCACTGCCAGGCGACGATAATCCCCACGGCGGTGAGGGGGTACTGGGCGAACCAGTCGATAGGGGTCAAGCCCACGGACCGCGCCAGCCAGGCCAGAAGGCCGTTAAGGGGGTGCATGAGCATATTTTTCCAGATGAGGGCGGCGACGGTGGGCATGACGAAGAAGGGGGCGATCACCAGCAGCCGGGCGATGGAGCGGCCGGGGAAGGCTTCGTAAAAAATCACCGCCAGGATGGTTCCCAGAACGATACTGGCCAGGAGCACGCCGCCGACCAGGGAGACGGTGTTCAGGATGGCGGTCCAGAGCGAGGGGTCGGTGGCGAAGTATTTGTAATTGTCGAGCCCGACAAAGGCGATGTTGTCCTGGTTGAGGAAAGTGTAGCGGAGGGTCGAGAAATACAGGGTCATCAACAGGGGGGCCAGCATCCACACCAACAGCAGGGTCACGGACGGGGCCATGAGCGGCCGGGTGTTGATGATGGGGGCGGCGGACGCGGGGGATTTCGTGGGGGACATTCTGAAGGCCTCCGGGATAGTTACGACTGGGGCGGGAAAACGCTCCCGCCCCAATGTCAAGCGTCTCTGTGACTATTTCTTGTCGTAATAACCGGCTTCCCTCATGGTGCGTTCGGCGAATTCCTGGACCGCCTTGACCGCCTGGTCGACGGTCTTGGCGCCGGACATGACGGCGGCGTATTCCTGGGTGGCGAAGTTGCCGATGCCGGCGAATTCGGGAAGGCAGATGTAGGAGTTGCCGACATAGGGGACCGGGTCCTGGGCCATGTCGCGGATGACGGCGGACATGATCATCTTGTAGGTCATGTCGGCGAAGGGGGCGGCTTCGAGATATTTCGGGTTTTTGTAGAGGGATTTCCGGGTGCCGGCGGGAACCTGTTCCCAGCCGCGGGTGTCGGCGACCAGCTGGATGTACTCGGGGGAGGTGGCCCACATGATGAACTTCTGGGCGGCGTCCTTGTGCTGGGAGCTGGAGGGGATGGCGAGAGCCCAGGACCAGAGGTAGTTGCAGCCTTTCTTGAACTTGCCGTAGGGCTGCGGGGCGTAGCCGACCTTGCCGATGACCGAGGACTGCTCGGGGTCGGCGAGGAAGGCGGCGGCGATGGTGGCGTCGGACCACATGGCGGCTTTCCCCGAGGCGAAGACCATCAGGCATTCGTTGAAGCCGTTCGAGGTGGAGCCGGGCGGGCAGTATTTCTTGACCATTTCGGTGTACTTGGTGAGGGCTTCCTTGAACTGGGGCGTTTCGAACTGGGGCTTCCAGTTCATGTCGAACCAGCGGGCGCCGTAGCTGTAGGCCATGGGGGTGATTTGTCCGCCGGACTCGCCCCAGCCGGGCTTGCCGCGCATGGCGATGCCGTACATGCCCTTGGCGGGATCATGGAGCTTGGCGGCCAATCTTTCGACGTCGTCCCAGGTCGGTTCGGCGGGCATGGTCAGGCCGGCCTTCTCGAAGAGGTCCTTCCTGTAGAAGAGCATCTGGCTTTCGGCGTAGAAGGGGAGGGCGTACTGCCGGCCTTCGAAGGAGAGGCCGTCGCGGACGGAGTCGATGAGGTCGGAGAATTCGTAGGAGGCGGGGAAGTCGGTCATGGGGTGGAGCCAGTTGCGTTCGCCCCACATGGGCGCTTCCATGAGGCCGATGGTCATGACGTCGAATTGGCCGGAGCCGGTGGAGATGTCGGTGGTGATGCGCTGGCGGAGGGTGTTTTCCTCGAGGACGACCCAATTGAGCTTGATGTCGGGGTTTTTCTTTTCGAATTCCTTGGAGAGGTCCTGCATGATGATCATGTCGTTGTTGTTGATGGTGCCGATGGTGACGGTGGTCTGCCCGGCGCGGGCGGCGGTCGTTACGGTTAACATCAGGGCCAACAAACACAGGTACTTTAGGTAACGCATACGAATCTCCTCATGACGAACACGGCCAAAGCAAAGGAACAAAACTCCCTCAGGATGAAAGCACCTGGCTTCACCCCCGGTACAAAACGGTGGATCGCTGAAGTTTTGCCAAGCGGCGGTCGAAACGCCAATCTCCACTTGGTAAAAATCGTTCATGCCTGAATTTCAAGGGTTTTGGATTTTACAATATCGCCTTTGGGCGGTCTGAATGGGGATTTCCAAGAAAATAACGTGGAAAACGTCGAACCAGGCGGCTAAAGGACTGTGGGCCGGGGACAGGTAATCAGGGCAAGGGAAAGGGATCGGGCAAAAGTGAGTGGCGATTCTGTTCATTCAAACTTTTCGAACAAACAAAATATACCACATCCAAAACGCTAATCAAACATTTTTTTATTTTTTATCTGAAGTTTTGCAAACTTTGCTGATATAATACCATTACCATGCCGCCGTTTTCGCCTCCCCCCCGCCACCAAAGCGGCAGGAGTAAATGTTTGTGTGTATGACCCGGCGGGAGTAAGAGAAACGCAGGGGAGACATGGACACGCCGCGACGGATCTTCCAGCCGGATCGGCGAAAGCGATCACCCCGAAACCGCCACCGCCTGATTGATATCGAACATGTAGCAAAAAAATCAAACAGCAAATCAAACAGCAATTCGAACAGGAAAGCACCCCGCGATGAATGAATTGAACGCCTCCGGACCTCCGCAGGATCGCATGGAAGCCATCTTCCAGATCCTCTCCAAGCAAGGCACCGTACGCGTAAACGAATTGCAGGAACTCCTCGGCGTCAGCGACATGACCGTCCGCCGCTGCCTCAACGCCATGGCCGCCGACGGACTCATCCGCCGCATCCACGGCGGCGCCGCCTGCATCGACGGCGGCGAAACCCGCTTCATGCAGTTCCGAAACACCCTCAACACCAATGTCAAGGCCGCCCTCGCCAATCGCGCCGTAGACTTCATGGCCGAAGGGGGAAGCGTCTTCCTCGACTCCGGCACCACCTGCTTTGCCGTCGCCAAACGCCTCGCCGCCGGCTCGCAGCGCATGAACGTCTTCACGGACAGCATTCGGGTCACCCGGGAACTCCAAAACGCCAAGCACCTCACCACCATCCTCCTCGGCGGCACCCTCTGCGACGACATGACCACCCTCGACGGACCCATGACCGCCGAAGCCGCTTCCAGAATCAGCCTCGACCTCTGCCTCTTCTCCGCCGACGGCTTCAACGAAGAGCGCCTCGACAATAAATACCTCGCCGGCGCCATGACCAAGAAAATCGTCATCTCCCGCTCGCAACGCAGCATGTTCATCTGCGATTCCAGCAAATACGACAAACGCTGCTGCTTCATGTTCTGCGGCTGGGACGAAGTGGACATCTTCGTCACCGACGACCATCTGCCCCTCAATGTCCGCGCGGCAATCACCGACAAAGGCGTCGACGTGCAGAGCGTCGCCGTCGCGGCGGTTTAGGCATCGCCACACACGTCATTCCGGCGCCATAAACATTGAACCGGGGGGAAGCGTCCGGCGTAACAGGATGCGGATTAGGGTAACACAGTTGAGATGCGCCCCTATCAGGGTCGGAACTTACACATCCGTAAGACAAGGAGTAAACGCCACGGTAGCGATTGTCCATCGGCCTGGATTCCGGCGAGTTCTGCCTCACCCCGGTTGAACGCTTGCGACGCCGGAATGACGTGTGGGATTAGGTCCGCTGTGACAGGACAAAGAGTTATGTTTACACAAACCTGAGATGCGCCCTTCGCAAACACGTTTCTCGCCTCGACGCGAGGGTCGAACACTTTCCAAAAGGGGATTTCATGCCGGAGATGCTGCTGGACATTCTGGGAATCGGCGTTTCAACCGTGGACGATTTGATGGTGGTCGAAACATTCCCCACCGCCAACGATAAAATGCCGGTCCTGAGCTTCGAACGTCAGGGCGGCGGACTTACCTCCACCGCCCTGGTGGCGGCGGCGCGCCTGGGCCGGAAATGCCGGATGATTTTACGCCTGGGCGAAGACGAATTGTCGCGTTTCATCCGCTCCGAACTGATTCGGGAGGGGATAGGGCTGCACGAAACGAATCAAGGCGCCGCCGGGGAAATCCGGCCCTGCCACTCGGTCATCCTGACTGAAAAGAGCACGGGGGAACGGGCCATAATGTGGCGGGCGCCGCTGGACGGCGCGCCGCGAATCGGCGACGCGGAAATGGCCATGCTGGACTCGGTCGGCTGCCTTTTTGTCGACAATATCTTTGCGCCGGCGATTATCGGCATCGCCGAACAGGCGCGGAAGCGGGGCATACCGGTGGTGGGCGATTTCGAACGCCCGAGCGAGGACGGCCTGAAGCTGATGGAATTGACGGACCACCTCATCCTGCCCCTGGCTTATGCCAAAAAAATCACCGGCGCCGCGACCCCCGAAGCGGTGGTGCGGTCCCTGGCCGCGACTGGCGGGCGTGCCCTCGCCTGCGTCACCGACAGCGAGCGCGGCTCCTGGTACTGGGCTGGGAGCAATGGGGATGCGGTGCGGCATCAACCGGCGTTCAAGGTCGAGCGGGTCGTCGACGCGACCGGCTGCGGCGACGTTTTTCACGGGGCCTACGCGGCGTTTTTAGTGGCGGGTCTGCCGCCAAGCGAAAGGATTCGCCGGGCTTCGGCGGCGGCGGCGATTAAGGCCGGCAAAGTCGGCGCGCAGAAGGGCAGTCCGACCCGGGCGGAGCTGGAGAAGTTTCTGGCGGCGGCGATATAATTACCCGAGTCCTTACCCGCCGCAGTCGCCCGTCCGGGTGATTGCGGCGGTTTTGTTTTCCCGGCTTGAGCCGGGACGGAAACGGCGATGGGCCATTCCCTCTAATTCCATAAGTACAAGTATAAAAACCGAATTTTTTCCAAAAAAACTGTTTCGGCAAACTGCTTTTTGTATATTTTTGATTAATGTCAGCAGTTATGCAAAGTGGCGATTTAACCGCCAAGCGTCCCTTGGTAAAAATCGGTTTGGGGGAAGTTCAATTTTCTTTAATACCGCAAAATTTTTTAAATCAATGCCACCTGCGGTCGTGATCTTTGCGTAACTTCGCCTAAGGCAACGGTTTAATTTTCCGAGAGACAAAGCCCCCGCAATTTATTCCAGAAAGACGCCGCAAGGCATTTGTGTTTTTTCTGGTTATGTCTATTATTGGATTAGCCGTATATTGGCGTGGTTTGACAGGTTGAGTTGACATTCCAGGGATGCGTTTCCGTTCTTTTCATTTTTTCTTCCTCGCTCCGGGGGTGGCGGTGTATGGCGGCAAGGGAAGCGGCAAGGAAAAATGAAAACAACGCCCGTATCCTCCCAACCCTTGGGCAAGGACGGTTGTATGTCGAAAATCGCTATTAATCGGGAGCGGGGGAGAACCGCCGGCAAGGGCCGTTTACTTCCGATGCTTTTGACGTTGGCCGTGATTCCACTTTTATCGGGCTGCCTCTTTGTCAAGCCGGATCCAATCTCCGACGCCGAACATTGGGAGCGCACCCTTGACGACCGTTCCTCCCTCTACTGGGAACAAGAGCACCCCACCGCCCCCATCACCCTGCCGGAAGCGGTGGCCCGGGCCATCAAGTACAATCTCGACCACCGTCTGGCGCTGATGGAAGACGCCTTCCAGATGAACCAGCTCGAGGTCGCCAATCTCGGCATGTTGCCCCGCCTCGCCCTTAACGCCGGCTACAGCTGGCGCAGCAATGAAAGCGCCTCGGATTCGATCGGTTATTACGACCGCCAGGAGTCGTTGCGTCCGTCCGTGTCTTCCGACGTCTGGCGCTGGACGACGGACCTGTCCTTCAACTGGTCGCTTCTCGACTTCGGTCTCAGTTATTTCCAGGCGAAACAGCAGGCCGACCGCTTCATGATTGTCAAGGAACGCCGGCGGCGGCTTGTCAACAATCTCATCAAGGACGTGATTTCCGAGTATTTCCGGGTCGCTTCGGCGGAAGTGGTCGGGAAGCAGGTCGAGGAGACGCTCCAGAAAGCCGAGGAGGCGCTCCAGGCCTACCAGAAAATCGAGGCCGGTAAAAAAGGCTCCCCGGCCCAGGCCCTGGAACAGCAGCGCGCCCTCATCAACATCATCTCGAACCTGCGCATGGTGTCGCTGCAACTCGCCAGCGCCAAATCCCGGCTGGCGGCCCTGATGAACCTGCCCCTGTCCAGCCAGTTCACGATTGTCCCGCCGGGCGAAGGCGAAATGAAACCGCCGCAATTGTCGGCCCAGCTCGCCGACCTCGAGACGATCGGCATTTATCTCCGGCCGGACCTTCGCGAGGAAACGTACCAGGCCCGCATCGACCAGGTGGAAGTGAAGAAGGACATCCTCCGCATGATCCCCATGCTCAACACCTTCACTTCCCGGCAATTCGACTCCAATCAATATCTGGTGCACCAAGCCTGGGGCGAGGCCGGCATGCGGCTGACCCAGGACCTCCTCGGCATGGCCCAGAAGTGGAAGCAGGTCAAGGCCTCCAAGGCGCAGATTTTCGTTTCCCGCCAGCGCCGGCTGGCCGCGACGGTGGCGGCGATGGTGCAGATTAACCTCGGCTATTACCAGTACCGCCAGGCGGTGGAACTCTACCAGGATTCGGAACGGCTGAAGGATATCGACAGCCGCTTGCTGGAACTCAGCCAGGCCGCCTCGAAGGCGCGGGAAATCGGCGAACTGGAAAGAATCCGCCAGACCGCCGTGGCCCTCAACACCCAGCTGGATCGCGACCGCAGTCTCATCGAAGTCCTGAGCGCCTGGGGCAACCTCTATTTCTCGGTCGGAGGCGACATTCTCGGCAATCTTCAGGGGACCGAGGACCTCGCGACCCTGACCTGCGTGGTGGCCGAGTCCATCGGCCGCTGGCTGGTGGGGGAGCTGCCGGAACTCCCCGGCGACGCGCCGTCTTTGCCCGGCGGGTCGATGGCCGGCGGGCGTTACTCCCCCCGGGCGCCTTTGCCGCCGGTCCTGTCGGTGTCCGAGGACATCAAGAGAATGGCGGAAGAAAAAGCGGAAAGGGAAAAAGCCGCCGCCGAAAAGAAGAAGGCGGAGGAGGAGAAAAAAGGGAAGGGCAGGAAAGGGTCGGAAAAACCCGGCAAATCCGCCGCCGAGGCGGAACGCCCGGGCGACGGCCGGCCGGCGCGGCCGCGGCCGGAACGGGACGCCATCCTCAAGGAACGCGAGGAGCGGAAGGCGCGGGGCGGTGCGGCCGGAGCGGAAAAGGGAGGGAAGGCGGAGCCGGAGGCCGGGGCGGAGGCGAAAACTCCCCGCCCGGTTCGGCCGCCCGCCGCTTCGCCGTCCCCCCCAGGGAAAGCCAAGGCGCCGCCCGAAGAAGGGGAAGCGGCCAAGCCCGCCAGGAAGGAGAGCGAAAGTCAAGGCAGGCAACCCGAAAAAACGCCCGGCAAACAAATTGAAAAGCAGCCTGAGCGGCAGCTTGAGAAACAGGTCGATAAGCAGTCTGGGAAGCAGGCGGAGAACCTGGACCAGGCGGCGGCAAAGCCGGCCGGAAAGAGCGTCGATGACAAGAAGAGCGCAGCCGCGCCGCAAAGCGCGAAGTTGAAGCGGAGTCCCGAGGACATCATGCGGGAGCTGGAGGAATCGCTGGGAGAGGTCGGCGGCCCGGCGGAAGCGGATCGGGATTCGGCTGGTGAGGCGGTGGTGGGCGTCGGCGGGGATGCGGCTAAGCGGAACGCCGCCGTGGTTCCGGCCCGTAGCGTTTCCCCCAGGACCAAAACCCCGAAAGTTCGCGAATTCGGTGCCGGCAACCCCAAGGCGGAAATTTTGCAGTCGAAATGAATGGAGTTCAGCATGCGCATTTCGCTTATTTGCGTCGCCTTATTTTTGGCTTTGTCCCTTGCCGCCCCGACCGCCGCCGCCGGCGAGAGCAGTTTTTTGGATGAACTCGACGCCATACTTTCCCCTCCGAATTTACCCCCGCCCCCGGCCCCGGCTCCCGTCCGGGTCGCCCCGGCGGTGGTCCCTCCCCGGCAAACCTCCGACCTCGGCGCTTCCGGCCCGGCCGGCGCCGTCGGCTTGAATGCCGCCTCCGCGGCAAGGGCCGGTGACAATGAGGGCTGGAGCGGCGAGCGGGAGAAATCCACCTCCGCCCCGGCATCCAGCCGTTTGGGGAAGGGTAATCTTTACCCGGAGGTGCGGGTGCGGGTGACGGCGCACCGCCATGCGGTCCTTTCCTCGAATTGCGCCGGCCGCATCGACGAATTGAATGTCGAGGACGGGGATCGTTTCACCGCCGGACAGGTCCTGGCCCGGATTGACGGATCCCTGTACCGGATGCAAATCGCCCGCGCCCAGGCCGCCTTGCAGCGTCAGGAGGTGTTGTACCGTTTGGCCCGCGAGTTGTATGAATTGCAGTCGAAGGGCGAGGCGGAGGTGGAGGTGGCGAGGATGGAGATGGAGGTGGCGCGGGCCGACTTGCAGGCGGTGGAGGTGCTGCTGGAACGGACCGCGGTGGAGGCGCCTTTCTCCGGCAGGGTGGCGGAAGTGCTGGCGAAGGAGAAGCAGTACGTGGCGGAAGGGACGCCTCTACTGGAAATTTTGGACGATTCGACCCTGGAATTGGAGTTTATCATTCCGTCCCAATGGATTCGCTGGTTCAAGCCGGGCTACCGTTTTATGGTGACTATCGAGGAGACGGGGACGAAGCACGAGGCGGTGCTGGAACGTTTGGGGGGGAAAGTGGATCCGCTGAGTCAATCCCTGAAAGCCTACGCGAGCCTCCTGGACCTGAGCCCGGATTTGATGGAAGGCATGAGCGGCGAAGCGGAGATTACCCCGCCGGAGGAATAAGCGCCTATGATCAAAGCGCTATCGCCTCGATGCCTTTATGTTTGACGATGGACAAGAGGCGCAGAGCCGGTCCGTGCGGTTTTTTCAGGCCTTTTTCCCAATCCGCCAGCAGCCGCGCGGATACCGACAGGTAGCCGGCGAAAATGGACCGGGACATATGCGCCTCCTCACGGATGCGCCGTATTTCGTCGGGAGTCAATTCCTCATCGGGCACCAAGCAGGTTTGGTCGTACTCGCGGAGGGCGTTCATATCAATCAACCCTTCTTCGCAGAGGCCCGTGGCGAGTTGATGGATGGATGCGAAGAGTTCGCTTTTGTATTTTTTGGTCATGGCGTTTAATCTCGGAGGTTTACCCAACCCACGGATAGTATATATGCTTGCTGAAAATGGATCAATCGCCTTGTCAAGCCGGACAGAGCCGCGTAACGTCAACACACCGCCGTCTCGGCCGTGAGCGCCAGCCCTCCCAACGATGTTTCCTTGTATTTCCCCTGCATATCCTTGCCGGTTTCGTACATGGCCTTTACCACCTGGTCGAGGCTGATACGGTGCGTGCCGTCGCCGAGATAGGCCAATTGCGCGCATTTCAGCGCTTCCTCGGCGGCGATGCCGTTCCGTTCGATACAGGGGATCTGCACCAGGCCCAGGACCGGATCGCAGGTCATGCCCAGATGGTGTTCCATGGCGATTTCGGCCGCGCCTTCGATTTGCGCCAAGCTCCCGCCCATGAAGCCGCACCAGCCCGCCGCCGCCATGGAACAGGACACCCCGACTTCCCCCTGGCAGCCCACTTCCGCGCCGGCGATGGAGGCGTTCATTTTGTAAATCATCCCGATCGCGCCGGCGATGAGCAGGAAATTGACGACGTCGTCGGCGTTGCTGTGGGGGAAGGCGGTGCGCATGTATTCGAGAATGGCCGGGATGATGCCGGCGGAGCCATTTGTGGGGGCGGTGACGACCCGGCCGCCGCCGGCGTTTTCCTCGCTGGCGGCGATGGCGTAGACGGTGGGCCAGAGGCGGATGTCGTGGCGGTTTGTTTGGGCCAGTTCCAGCATTTTGGCGCGGAGCCGCGGCGCGCGGCGTTTCACGTGCAAGCCGCCGGGGAGGGTCCCCTCCGGCCGCGAGTAGCCGGTGACCACGCTTTCATGCATGATGTCGGCGATTTCCAGCAGGCCGGAGCGGATTTCCCCGGCGCTGCAGAACGCCAGTTCGTTGGCCATGACCAGTTGCGGAATGGTTAATTGGTTTTCCCGGCATTTAAGCATGAGTTCCGCCGCGTTGGCGTAGGGATGGGGGCAGGCGGGACCGCCTCCGCCGGGAGGTTTTCCGAACTCGTCTTCGGACACGACAAAGCCGCCGCCGATGGAATACAATTCCATGCTCAGGAGAACCTTGCCGGAGCGGTCCAGGGCGGTGAAGAGGAGGCCATTGGTATGCTTGGGGAGGAGTTTGTCCTTGTGGACGCCGATGTCCAGCCGGAAGTCGAAGGGGATTTCCTTTTTGCCTTCGAGGATGAGGGCGGCGCCATTCCTCAGGGCGGTGGCGCGGGGCAGGATCGTGTTCGGATCGACCGTCCGCGGTTCCTTTCCTTCCAATCCGTTCAGGATGGCGTTCAAGGTTCCGTGTCCTTCGCCGGTGAGGGCGAGGGAGCCGTAGACGTCGACTTTCACGCCGGCGGTGCGGTGGTCCAGGCCTTGGGCGAACAGTGCCCCGGCGAAGCGTTTGGCGGCGATCATGGGGCCCATGGTGTGGGAGCTGGAGGGCCCGATGCCGATTTTGAACATGTCGAAAACGCTTAACATTTTCGTTTTTCTACTGTTGGGGGCGTGTATTGTCCGACTGGGCCTGCTTGTAGTAAACGGCGAAATTCTTGTCGCTCCCCATGATATGTTCACGTAGCCATGCAAAGACCACCCGGTTTATTTTGACCACCGTCTGTAGATTCTGTGCCAAACTGCCGCGGCTGGCATTGAATTCATTGCGGAGGTCCACATAGGTTTTGGTGAAGGCGGTGTGCTCGGCCTTATGCTCGGATGCCCGGGGGTAATTGCTTTTCTGGTGCATTTCCTCCTCGGTGGCGAAATGTTCCACCACATACCGGCCCAGGAAATCCAGCATTTCCGGAATCCGCTCGCGATTGTCCAGTTCGGTGAGAATTTCGACCCGGCGGAATATTTCCTTATGCTGCTTGTCGATGGCAGGTATGCCGCATTCGAGATTTTTATCCCACAGCATCGTACTTCCCTTCAATGGATTTATTCGCGATCCAGCCGTTGGCAGGTAAAAATAAACCGCGCCAGCCGCGAAAGCCTACAAAAAAAGCCGGCTCGCGAACAGAGCCGGCGTAGCATCAAACTTATGGTTTTCCAATGCTATTGCAAGGCAATTCGGCGTTTTCGCTCCTGGATTCCGCCCGCCCCGGCATGGGGGAAAAGGTGTTTTCGCCTCCGCGGGGAATAAAACAGGAGACATTTGTGGAAATATCGGTACAATAAAAATGCCCTCATATTAACGAATTTAACATATCATTCGGACTTTTGCATAATTGCCATGCAAACCGGCAACCGGCGATTTTGCCTAAGCAAAACCCTTGACATTCACGTAACAAACGATTCCCAAAGTGGCGATTGGCGGTTCAATCGTCATTTTGTCAAACATAGTCATCGTCTCGGAACACCGGAATTCAACTTAAACAAACCCGCCCCTGGCAGAGGCGGCGGTCTTCGACTCTCCGCGACCCAAACCAAAGGCACTTGCCGGTTATTTTTTTCGCTTTCATTTTCAGAAAGGGGACGGATATGAAACTATCCAGCAAAATCTACCTGGTTATCGCCCTCCTTAGCGCGGTTGCCGTCGTCATATTGCTGTTGAGCATCTTCAGCATGCGGGGCATAATCGACAACATGGCGCAAAGCAACATCGCCTCCGGCATGACCAATACCCTGAACAACGCCGACAAAGTGCTGCTCCGCCGCATCATCGCCACCCAAAACATCCTCATCGCCGACACCGACCAGGAAATGCAGGCCATCCACACCAGCAACTTCGAGCCGACCGAACGGCAAATGCCCGAATTAATCAAGCAATACTACGACTTCCACGCCCCCTGGGTTGAGAAAGCCGAGTGGGACAAGCGCCGCGATCTCCTGAACCAGGAATGGAACGCCTTCGTCAAGGAAACGGACACCGCCGTCGACCTCTCCATGCAAAACACCAACAACAAGGCCCTGGACATCAACAAAAACATGATCCCCATGTGGGCCGATCTGGAGAAGAACCTGGACAAATTGGAGGGGGACATTCATAACGGTGCGGGCGGCTTCGCCACCGCCATGCTCGCGGAACACCTCTCCAAGGCCAAAACGGACATGCTCAAATTCCGCCTCTTCACCCTGGACATGATTTACGAACCGGATCAAACCATTCTGGCCCGGCTGATTGAAGACAAGAAGGTGCTCCGGCAGTCCATCGAGCAGAACCTCGGCGAATTGGTCAACCGCCTCGCCGAACCCGCCCGCGACACCGCCGTCGTCGTGCTTAAGCGCCTGAAAGAGGAATCCTGGCCCGGCTACGAAAGCATCGTCCCCCTGGCCCTCTCGGACTCGAACGCCCGGGGAATCGTCCACTACAACACCAAGGGCGTCGAAGCGCAGAAAGTATTCGACAGCTACTCGGAGGAATTGATCAAGTCTGCCGCCTACAACGAGGATCGCCTGCAAAGGGAAGCGGCGGTGGCGTCGCGGCGGGCCATCACCATCATGACCGTGGTCGGCATCATCGGCATCGCCCTCGGCATCATCATCGCCGTCTTCGTCATTCGGGCGCTTATTCGCGTTCTCAACAACGTCATCGCCAGCCTGGGCGACAGTTCCACCCAGGTCAACGCCGCCGCCGGCCAAATCAGCGGCGCCTCGCAAAGCCTGGCCGAAGGCTCCACGGAACAAGCCGCCAGCCTGGAGGAAACCTCCTCCGCCCTCGAGGAAATGGCTTCCATGACCCGGCAAAACGCCGACAACGCCAATAAGACGAACGATACCAACAAGCAAAACAACGAACTGATCTCGGAAGGCGCCGTCGCCGTCGCCAACATGTCCACCGCCATGTCGGAAATCAACGACTCCGCCGAGAAAATTCACCGCATCATCAAGACCATCGAGGACATCGCCTTCCAAACCAATCTCCTCGCCCTGAACGCCGCCGTCGAGGCCGCCCGCGCCGGCGAGGCGGGGAAAGGCTTCGCCGTCGTCGCCGACGAGGTCAGGAACCTGGCCGGCCGTTCCGCCCAAGCCGCCCGCGACACCACCGAACTCATCGAAGGCACCGTCCTCAGGGTGAAAAACGGCTCCGACATCGCCTCCCGCCTCAACACCAGCTTCAAGCAAATCGAGGAAGGCTCCACCGACGTCAGCCGCCTCATCACCCAAATCGCCGCCGCCACCACCGAACAAGCCCAGGGCGTCGACCAGGTCAACACCGCCGTGGCGCAAATGGACAAGGTGACCCAGCAAAACGCCGCCAACGCCGAGGAAACCGCCTCGGCTTCGGAAGAACTTTCCGCCCAGGCCCAGGCCCTGAACGGCATCGTCGGGGACCTGATCGACATCGTCCAGGGAACCGGCGCGCGTCAGGACGGAATTCCCGCCCCCGGCGCGCGTCAGTCCGCCCGGCCCGGCGCCGCCGCCTCGGTCCGCCGCGCGAACTTCCAGTCAAACCGGATGAAGAGCCTGCCCCCGCCCCAGCCGGCGTCGACCCCGGGCGGCTCGAACCGGGTGATGCGGCCCGACGCGGTCATTCCCCTTGAAGACGGGGACATTTTCTAACCCGGCTTGCGGCATTCGGCGGGCTGTTGGCATATTGACTCCGGGGCGCCCCTGAAATACCATTTTGGGGGCGCCCCATGCCAAGGGAGGGATTGACTCATGAGCCGTATCGAGAAGGATTCGCTGGGCGAGCGGGAACTGCCGGACGAGGTTTATTATGGCGTGCAAACCCTGCGCGCGGCGGAGAACTTCCGCATAACCGGCCTGCCGGTTTCCCGGGAACCGGCTTTCGTCAAGGCTTTCGGCTATGTGAAAAAAGCCGCCGCCCTCGCCAACATGGAGTGCGGGGTACTGGATAATTACCTCGGCGACGCCATCGTCAAAGCCTGCGACCGGATCATCGCCGGCGAATTCGCCGACCAATTCATCACCGACTGCATCCAGGGCGGCGCCGGTACCTCGGTCAACATGAACGCCAACGAAGTCGTCGCCAACATCGCCCTGGAAATGCTCGGCAAACCGAAAGGCGACTACGCCACCCTCAACCCCAACGATCACGTCAATTGTTCGCAAAGCACCAACGACGTCTACCCCACCGCCTTCCGCCTCGCCCTGATCCTGCGGCTGAAACACTACGCCGCCACTTTGGAGCGGCTCCGCGACGCCTTCCGTAAAAAGGGCGGGGAATTCGCCCAAATCCTGAAAATGGGCCGTACCCACCTGCAGGACGCGGTCCCGATGTCCCTGGGCATGGAATTGAACGGCTTCGCCACCAACATCGACGAGGAAATCGGCCGGGTCGGCGATTCCTGCCATTTGCTATGCGAAATCAATCTCGGCGCCACCGCCATCGGGACCAAGGTCAACGCCCCACCGGTCTACCCCGAGCTGGCCGTGAAGCACCTGTCCCAATTGACCGGCATCGATTTCATCCTCGCCACCGATCTCATCGAAGCCACCTCCGACACCGGCGCCTACATCCAGCTTTCCGGGGTGATTAAGCGGACGGCGGTCAAACTGACGAAAATCTGCAACGATCTCCGCCTCCTCGCCTCCGGCCCCCGCTGCGGCTTCAACGAAATCAACCTGCCCCGCCTGCAACCCGGTTCCTCCATCATGCCCGGGAAAGTCAACCCGGTCATACCGGAAGTGGTCAACCAGACCGCCTTTCTCGTCATCGGCCTCGACACCACCGTCACCCTCGCCGCCTCGGCCGGACAGCTGCAACTCAACGTCATGGAGCCGGTCATCAGCCACGCCCTCTTCACTTCCATCAACACCATGCAGAACGCGGTCCGGACCCTGGCCGACAAATGCGTCGACGGCATCACCGCCAATCCCCGGCACACCGAAGACATGGTCATGCATTCCATCGGCATCGTCACCCAGTTGTCGCCCATCCTGGGTTACAAGAAATGCGCCGAAGTGGCCAAGGAGGCGTATGAGAAGAACAAGTCGCTGCACGAAGTGGTGGTGCGGGAAAAAGGATTGATAACGCAGGAAAAATGGGATGAAATCTTCTGCTTCGAGAACCTGATCAACCCCAAATATCACAAATAGCCGACCTCCTGCCAAGTGACGCGTGGCGGTTCAAGCGTCACTTGGCAGGAGTCCGGCGTTCATTTTCCGCTTCCCACCAGCACCGTCCGCACCGTCAGGAAGATCAGCTTGAAATCCAGCCCCAGACTCCACTTGTCGATATAATCCAAATCCATCTGCATCCATTCCATGAACGGCAGGTCGTTCCGTTTGGGGGTGACCTGCCAAATGCAGGTCAGCCCCGGGCGCATGGAAAAGCGCTTCCGCTGCCAATCCTCCTTCAGCAAGTCGTAGTCCCGGCGGGACAGGGGCCGGGGGCCGACCACGCTCATTTCCCCCCTAAGCACATTCCATAATTGCGGCAGTTCATCCAGGCTGTGCCGGCGCAGGAACGAACCGCCGCGGATCAGGCGGGGGTCATTGGTTATCTTGAAGACGGCGCCGTCCATTTCGTTCAGGGCCGCCAGCTGCTCCTGCATTTTCTCCGCGCCTTGAATCATGGTGCGGAATTTCACCATCTGGAAGGAGCGCTTGTTGAGGCCGATACGCTCCTGCCGGAAAAACACCGGGCCGGGGGAGACGAGTTTGATGTAAACCGCAATCGCCAGCAGCAGCGGCGAAAAAAACAGCAGGGCCGCCAGGGCCGCCAGAAAATCGAGTATGCGCTTGAAGGCCAGGCCGGCGTAGTCCACGGTGATGGTGGAGTAGGCCATGTTGCCGAAGTCGTTGATGCTGGTGGGAACGCGCCGGGCGATGTCGGCGTCGAAGACGTTGCCGATGAGGTAGGAAGTGACCCCGTAAAAGCCGCAGGTGTCGATAATATGATCGATGGTGTCGTAATAGGAGCGAATCGGCAGGAAGATGGCCGTCATGTCGATGACTTCGCTGCGGAGGATCACCCCCAGATCGTCGACCCCCCCCCGATCCCTCACGGGCGCCCCCCCCCCCGGTTTGGCGTCCAGGTAGCCGTGCACCTCGGCCCCCAGGTGCGAGGTCCCCCTGATTATTTGGCAGAAGGCCTTGGTGCGGTGGTTCATCCCCACGACCAGGACTTTAAGCTTGTTTCGCGGCAGGTTGTATATTTTGTGGAGCAGGGAGCTGGCCAGGAAGTGCAGGAGGAAAATAAAGGCCATGCCGGTCAGGGTAAAGCCGACGATGACCCAGGGGGTGCGCTCGGTGCCGTACAGATAGGCCGCGAATATGCTTACGACCCCGACCGTCAGGAGCACGACCTCGGCGTCGGTGATGATGCCGACGGTCACCGAATCGTTGTCGCTTCTGAATCGGGTCATTTTCCGGAAAAAGAAAACCAGAAAACAGATTACCGCCAGGAAAAAGACGCCTTCCAGGAAATAGAGGCTGGTCGCCGTCTCGCTCTTGCTGCCGATCCCTTCGCTTCGCACCATGTAGCACCACAGCACGAAGGCCAGCAGTACGCTCAGGATTTGCGTCATCAGCAGGGTGAAAAAAATGTTCTTCAGTCTGGCCGCCAGCATAAAACGTTCCTCGTTTTGCCTTTTGGATTAATCGCGGTATTTTGCGTGAAATTTGGTTTATATGATTAAATCAACGCTTTAGCTCTACCATATTATATATCTGTCAATTGGGCAACTAAAATTTGTTTGCAAAGGCCAAGCGGATCAGATATCCCTGCCCAACCCGAGCAGGTACTTACGGGTAAAACTGTTACGGCGTAGAAAACACGCCTCAAGGATGGCGCTGGGCACGATTCCCGCGATGATGCCGGCGATAAAGCCAAACCAGAAGTAGGCGGGGGGTAATTTAAACACCTGGTAGTATAGAATCCGAATCACGCTTTCGAAAAATGGATGCAGCAGATAGATGCCCATGGAATATAGGCCGGCCTTTTCAATGCCGGCGAAGATGCGGTGTTTGCTTCCACTCATGATGCCGGAGAGGCACAACACGGAAAGGATGCCGAGATATGCCGAGAATAACCGGGCGAGGGCATGGTCGGGATTGTGCAGGAGCCAATAGGCATTGATCAGGAACAGCGGCAGGGCGGCGGCCAGGCGCCCGGGGTATTCGCCCAGTGCCGGCGCATATTGGTTGACCAGATAGCCGAAGCAGAAAAACTGCATGTTGGCAAAGACCTGGTCGATGGAAAAATAGGCCGGGGACGGTAAAAAGCTCAGGCACACGGATACGGCGAAAATCATGGGCGGCGGCAGGCGGCACAGGCCGTTAAGCAGTGTAAACAGCATGAACATAATGAACAGCGCCTGCATGAACCAGATCAGCGGCACGTAGCTGTTCACGGGATCGATAATTGCGTTCCAGACCGTGCCCGCCTCCAGCCCGTGCTCGAGTTTGACGACCAGCGAGGCGGCAAATTTGATCAGCAGGAAAATCAGGGCGATGCTCGCGAAGGGTATCAGCAGTCGCACCGCTTTTTTCTTGAGAGTCGCCGTCAACCCGCTCCCCCGCCGCATTTCCCCAAGGAAAAAGTAACCAGACACGAAGAAGAACACCGGCATGTGGAAGGTGTAAATTATGCCCCGGATCGCCTTCCATGCCTCCGGCGATTCGGGCGGAAAATAATGCCCGGCCACCACCAGAATAATGGCGATGCCCTTGCAATAATCCAAATGGCGGATGCGTCCCGTTTCCATTTTTCACCGATCCCCGTGGCTGCCATTGCCTGCCGCGTCGGCCCGGGCCGACGCCCCCGCCGCGTATTCCTTCTCCCAACGGCGGAACAGGAGCTTGGTGCGCAGGCGTAAATAGCTTTCACCCAATCCCCTCTCGCCCAGCCGCCGCACGGCGCCGGAAATACGCTCCGCCCAGCGCCCCGCCCCGCCCCCCTTCCCCGCCCCGCCGAACGTCAATAAGCCGCGTTCCTCCGCCCATTTCACCTCCGCCTCCGGGACCGTCGCCCGGATTTTCACCGCCACTTGCCGGAACGCCTCCGGCGATGCCGAGGCCTGCTTCAGTGATTCCCCGAGGCAATCGCGCATGAAGCGGCGGACGCCTTTCCGAATCGGCTCGCCGTCCGGCAAACCGGCGACGAACCCGTCGAGGTGGGTCACGATGCCGAGGCTGTCCCCGGCCCATTTCTCAAACCCGCCGGAACGGACGGCGTGGGTCACGGGCGGCACGCGGTAATGGTACACCGGTTCGTACAGGGCGGCGTAGCCGGCGGCGTGCAGTCCGAACAGGCAGGAGGTGAGGAGATCGTCCAGGGTGAACCAGTTCCGCCCCCTGGGGAAAAACGGGAGCGCCTGTTCCACCGCCCGGCGACTGAAGAGCTTTGCCCAGACGTTCCAGCCCCGGCGGTTCCGGAGCATGGCCAGGACGAATTCCCGCCCGGTCCCGGCCTTGAACGGTTCGACCCAGTAGGCCGTTTCCCCCGCGCCCGCCGGCGTAAGGAGGAGGGACCGCCCGTGCACGATGTCGGCCCCGGTCGCCCCGGCCCGGTCGAGAAGGAGCCGGAACGCAGCGGGCGGGACGATGTCGTCGGCGTCGCAGCAGAACAGGTAGTCGCCCCGCGCCTCTTCCAGTCCATTCAGCCGGGTCTCGAAGGAATTGACGTTTTGGCCGTTTCGGCTCAGGCGCACCCGCCGGTCGCGGGCCGCGTAGGCGGCGGCGATTTCGCCGGTGCGGTCGGTCGAGGCGTCGTCGACGGCGACGATTTCGAAATCTCCCATGCTCTGGGCCAGCAGGGAATCGAGGCAGGCCGGGAGAAACGCGGCGGCGTTGTACATGGGGAGGATCACGGATATTTTCGGCCGATGCGGGCCGGATTGAATGTTGGTCATTTATTTCCCGCCTGAGTTTTGCCGGATTTTGTTTTCGCCGCGTTTTCACTCAATGCTTCCAGGAACACCCTCTTCCGGGGATTGTCGGGAGCGGGCCGGAATTGGTCCGGCGGCAGCCCCGCGTGTTCCAGGCTGAAGCCCTCCCACTCACGGAACGAATGATAGGCATAATCCCAGCCGTACTCCTCGAAGATGTCGATGCAGTCCTTGAGCCAGATTTCGGCGTTGGGGGACCAGACCAGGCTGGAAAACTCGCCGACCAAAATGCGGGCGCCGTAACGGAGCTGGAAATCGCGCACCGGTTTCAGTTTTTGGCGGAGCCGCTCCTTGTCCCACCTTTCACCCTGGATGACGCCCGGATAGGCAAGCAGCTTTCCGTCCGCCGGAGTGGTCTCGGGGAGGATGAACTGATGCGTATAAACAAACGGCTCATACATGTGGAACTCGTAGACGACGTCCTCCAGCGGCAGCGGTTTCAAGGTCTTGAAGGCTGTGGGCTCGCCGTTCAGGGACGACACGACCAGGGGCATGTCCGGGTCGATTTCCCGGATGGCCCGGGCGGTCCGCAAGTGCAGGTCGGCGGCCGCCTGCCAGGTGGCGGCCAGGGGCGACTCCTTCGGCTCGTTGAGAAGATCGTAAGCCCAAAGCGCTTCCTTGTCCGGATGGTCCCGGAAGCGTGCGGCGATACGCTTCCACACCGCGACAAAATGGTCGGCGTAGCGATCCTCTTCGTACATGCGCATGATATTGTCCCTGCCCCGGCCGCCCGGAGGGGTATGGTAATCCAGCACCAGGCGGATGCCGAGGCGGCGGGCCATGGGCAGGATTTGGTCGAGGTTGTCCAGCCGGGAGTCGAACCAGCGGTCGTATTCCGGCAGATCCCGGTCGGTACCGGTTTTCAGCCAATTACGGGTAATCTGGAAGCGAATCAGATTGACCTTCCATTCGGCCAGGTCCCTGAGATCCTCTTCCGTCAAGTCGCGGGTCGGGGACATCACGCCGCGGAGCGTCGGCGTGCCGGTCACGCGGGCTGTGTACCGGACCGGTTCCGGCTTTCGGTCCGCCCCGCCGGTCGCGCGGTCGGCAAAGCCGTCCGTCAATAAGAACAGCAGCGCGGCGGCGACGGCCAAAAGCACCAAACAGCCCAGGATCTTCACGATAATCAGCCCTTTCCCGCCGCCGGCAGGGGATACGAATATGTATAGTAGTTCCGGGCGTAGGCGAATTGCGCCTTGGCGCGGTGGCGGGTCGCCGGGTTCCGGTTCCACAGGGCCGCCAGCCACAGGACCGCCCCCTTGGCCGCCGCCCCGCCCCCATCCGCCAAATGACAGAGGATGCGCGCCGGCAGGGAACAATGCTTACGGTAATACAAACGCCGTCCCGCTGCCATAAACCCCATGCGGCGGTCGGAAATCGTCCCGTCCCGGTGACTAGCCCCTTCCAGATGCACGACCGTCGTATCGGGGGTGAACCAGGTTTCGCCGTAAGGAAGGAGCCGCCGGCACAGGTCGATTTCTTCGGCGTAGAGAAAGTAAGCCTCGTCGAAACCGCCGATGGCGTGATAAGCGGCGGCCCGCACCATGAGTGACGCCCCCGAGCACCAGTCCACCCGGCGGGGTTCCCCCAGCCGTTCCTCGGGGATGTACATGGAGAGGCGGGTCTGTAGCGCCGGCAGGCGCTTTTCCAGGGCTTCGCCGAGATTCTCCGCCCCCAGCAGGATACGGAGGGGCGTGGGGAAATAAAACGCCGCCCGCTGGAGCGTCCCGTCCGGCCGCCGCAGGCGCGACCCGACCGCCGCCGCGCCGGGGTGATTTTCCAGGAATTCCGCCAGGATTTTGACGCTGTCCCCTTCCATCAGGGTGTCGGTGTTGAGGAGGTAGATGTATTTCCCTTTGGCCCGGCGGGCGCCGGCGTTGCAGCCGGCGCCGAAGCCGAGATTGACCGGCATCGGCTCCAGGACCAGGGGCGGGCCGCCGTTTTGCCGGGCCTGTTCGAGGACCGGCAGCGAATCGTCCCCCGAGCCGTTGTCCGCCACGATTATTTCGTGAGGGACCGCCCGGCAGTGCTTTTGCAGGCTGGCCACGCAGTCCAGGGTCATCGCGGGGGTGCGGTAGTTCACCAGGACGATGGAGACGAGGGGCGTTTTGCCCGCCGCCGGGGAGGGGTCGGGGGCAGTCACGGCAGCACCATGAAGGAGCGGATTTCGCTGTTGTGGCCGTGCATGGCCCGGTCGTAAACCGCCCTGACATGCCAATGATAGCGCCCCGGTCCCGGGGGCGTGAACAGGTAGGTATAGGTCGGCATGGGGTGGTGTTCCTTTACGAAGAGGCGGTCGGTCCATTGATCATGGCGCGAGATATAAATTTCGTAGCGAATGGGAGTCTGGGGCTTGGTGGGGGGATCGCTGTCGACGATCTCCTGTTCCGAGGGGAGCCAGGTGAAGGTGATTACCGAATTCCGGGGAAATATGCTGTTGGATGTGGGCGTGGTCAAGACCACTTCATTGGGCGCCTGGGGCTCCCGCGAGTTCAGGCCGGGACTGGGGAAACGGTCCGCCGGCGGCGGCTCGAGGGGAAGTTCGAAGCTGAAGATGCGCCCGGCCGGACGCATGAAGGACGGCGTAAACATGGAAGCGCCCATTTTCTTTGGCGGCATCAACGCGGCGGCCAAGGGATCGGTGGTTATGGTCGGATCGGCGGCGCCGGCGGCGACCAGCGAAAACAGGGCCGCCCCCAGTACCGCCTGGAAAAAACGGCTGACGGCAAAGCCGAAGCGTCGGATCGGAATAAGTTCCATCGCCATCCTTTCGTCATTTCTGGCGGGGTTTGAGTTTGACATAAGTGGCTTCGTCGTTGGGGGAGGCCACGGAGCGGAAACGGTTTTCGCAGGACAGGCAGCAGGAATAATTCTTGCCGCCGTGGAGCGCCTGACGCAGTTTCCGATACTTTTCGTTATGCCATATTTCACCGAACTCTGCGTTATGCAATGAGCCCATGGTCAGGACATCCGGCGCGAAACAGCAGGCGCGGACATCCCCCTCGAAGGAAATCATGGTGTAAATCCAGGGCATGCGGCAGGGCGGCATGATTCCCGCCGGAGCGCCGCCGAAATCGTAGGGAAGGTCCAGGATCATCCGCTTTCCCTCCGCGACCCGGGCGGCTTCGGCGAAGGCCTCTCGGCATGCGTCCTGATGATAGAAAAGGCACTGGTCGCGGAATTCCTCGTCCCAGACCACCAGCTGGTTGACGTGGAGCTTGTCGACCCCGATGGGGTCCAGGCGCTCGTACAGGGCCGGGAGTTCCCGCACGTTGTCCTGCATCGCCACGAAGGCGACCCGGAGTTCAAAGTCGAGGCCTTTCTCCCGGCGGTATTCCGCCATGGCGGCGAGATTGGCCAGGACCTTGTCCCAGGACGATTTCTCGCGGATCCGTTCGTAGGTTGCACAGGTTCCGCCGTCTATGGAAAAGACCAGCGAGCTGAGCCGAGCCTTGGTGGCGCCGCGAATGCGGTCCATGAGACGCGGGGTCATGATGAGGCCGTTCGTGAAAAAACCGAAGCGGCTGGAATGGATGCGCGGCAGCAGTTCGAAAAAAGCCGGGGAGATGATGGGTTCCCCGTAGCCGAAGAGGATGGTCTCCTGGGCGTGTTTCGAAAGTTCCGAGACCTTGTCGTACAGGGCGGAGGGGATGTCCCCCAGCTTCAATTCGGTCTTGTGCCGGGAACACATCACGCAGTTGATGTTGCAGCGGTTCGTCACCTCGACTTGCAGGCGGAGGGGGGGGACCGGCGCCGGGGAACCCCTGAGCGCCCCAAGAATCGACCGAGCGGAATTAAACCTCGTCCCCCAGTCGGCGTCGCCGAAGAAAGCATCCATTTTGCCGCGAAAATTGGCGATTTTCTTAAACATGCGCGTCCTTCCTCATGACAGAACGGATTTGATCCGCCTCACCGTTAACGCCTTGAAAATGCCGGTTCCAAAAAGGGGCAGCAAGGCAACCGCCGCCAGGGTCAGGCAACACCACACCGGCTCCGCCGGCGTCCAAAACAGGGCCGGCAGCAACAGCCCAAGCGTCAAGCCGATCGTCCAGCCCAGGGGCGAGGCGAATTGAAAGGGCAGGGCGTTTTCGGGAAGGGCCGTAATTCCGATTACCCCCATGAGCCAGGACGCCGCGATAAAACCGATGCAGGCGCCCCGGAGACCTCCCAAAACCGCGCCCAGGGCGATGAAACCGAAGAAGGCGGGAAGGCTCAGAAGCATCAGGAGGAGAGCCGTCCTCTCCCGCCCGATGGCTTGAAACATGGTGCCGGCCTGAAGCTCCAAGGCGTGTGACGGCAGGAGAAAGGCCAGGGCCGCCAAAAGGGGCACCGCCGCCGCGAACTTCGCGCCGAAAACGGCCGGTACGGCAAGCGGCGCCGCCAGGGCCATCGCGGCCACGCCGGCCAGGCTCGCCGCCAGCAGGAATGCGGTGGAAGCGAGGGTTCCCTTGCCGAAATCCGGGTCCCGCAGGGTCCAGCGCCTGCTCACGTCGGGGAAGGCGGCGGCAATCACGCTGTCCGGGCCGATGAAGGACAGGTTGACGATGCGGATGGCGCAGCCGTACAGGCCCATTTCTTCGTCACTGAGAAACCAGCTTAGCACCAGGACGTCGGAACGGTAGAGGATCAGCCCCAGAATCATGATCGGGGCGAACGACTTCAGGTGCCCGCATACTTCAAGGACGTGCCCCGATTCCAGCCTGAGGGACGGCCGCGCTTCCCCCCGGACATACAGCCAGGCTGAACCGGCCACCCCCAGCACCCGGCTGGCGACATACGCGGCGGCCAGGCCGTATAGCCCGAAGCCCAGCAGCAAGGCGAGGACGCTCAGGGCCACCCGCGCCGCCTGCTCGACCAAACCCAGATAAAAGAGGTTCGCCCCGCTGCCCCGGGCCATGAAGACCGACTCCGCCACGGCGATCAGGCTGGACAATGGGAGGCTCAGGGCGATGATGGCGGCCAGGCGGAGGAATTCGCCGTTCCCCTTCAGGAGGTACGCCAGTCCCAGAAACAAACCGTAGGCGACCGCCGAGGCGGGGAGGATTATCGCCGTCGCCGAACCGACGTGCAGCCCCTCCTCATGCGGCTGTTTGCCGATTTCCCGGGACAACAGCTGTCCCAGCCCCAGTGTGGAAATTCCCTGGAACAAAGTGATGAGACCGGTCAGCATCACATACAGGCCGAAGTCGCCGACCGTCAATTTCCGGGCGGTCACGAAGAAAAGCAGGAAGGAAAAAAACGGCAGGGTAAGCCGCCCCGACAGGACTCCAAGAGTGCTGCGGAAGAGATTCTGTCGTTTCATGCGGCACTCCCGGGCCGCAACTGCCGGGATGGACGCTCCCGGTGCGGTGTCGTGCGGGGCGGATGCGCCAGGGGCTCAACCAGCTGCACCACCACCTCTTCCACCTCCTCGCCCAGGAGGCGCTGGGTGCCGGTCGCGACCCCCAGCATCAGCCAATACAGGTAAGCGCTGTCAATCTGCCGGGTCACCGGGGAAAAACAGTCGGTAATCCAGTAGATGATGGCGGTGTTGGCGAAAGCCAGGCACACCGGCGTCAAGGTGTCCCGCGCGTTCGCGAGGCATTGCCGCACCGCCGCGAAAAAAATCCCGACCGGGATCAGCAGGTAGAAAAAGGCTCCGACGATGCCCACTTCCGTCATCCAATAAAGATAGATGATGTGCGCGGGCAGGGGCGCCTTGGTCATGCGGGTGATTTCCATGATATACGGGTCGTTCTTGGTCAGCAGGATGTGGTTGCCGATGCCGCCTCCGAAAAGGGGGTATTTCGCGACCACGTCCCGCGAGGCGTCGTTGATGAAGGTTCGGGACTCGATGGCGCCGGGATTGGACTCGAAGAGCCGGCGTTCGAGCGGTTGCCAAAAGACGGCGATTAGCACGCCGGCGGCGAATATGGATATGAGGGCGTAGCGCTTCAGGAAGGCGTGCAGCCAGGCTTTCCCCTGGATTTTCAGGGTGCAGGGAAAGTAAAAAGCCGCCGCCGCCAGCAGGGCGACCCAGGCTCCCCGGGACATGGCCAGGAGGATCACGACGGAAATGCCGACCCAAATGGCCCAGACCATTTTCGGACGTTTCAGGATGGGCTTGACCGCCAGCTGCAATTCCCAAATCAGGAGACCCGCCACCGCCATCGCCGCGCCGAGGTTGTTCGCGTGTCCGTAGGTTCCGGCGATGCGAAACATGGTGGGCCCTCCGGCCATTTGTTCCTGCAAGCTTTTCCCGATGGGGATGCCCAGAAAATTACCGCTGCCGCCGCGAAAGAAATGGCCGTATTCCAACACGATGATGCCGACCTCCAAGGCGCAACCGGCCAACAGGCCGTAGAGGAGTGGGGGCAGGTAGGTCCGCACCCGTTCCCGATCCGAAAACAGGTGGGACAGGACCAGGAGCATCAGGACCAATTTGCCGTCGAAAACGATCTGGGCGATGGCGCGGGCAAAACTGGGGGCGTAGGAACAGGAGGCGAACGCTATGGCGGCGTAGCCGATTAGCCCTGCCCGCGCCCACTTAGGCAGGATTGGCCGGGGCGGCCGGAGCCCGCCGGAGAATTGCCCAAACAGCAATAACAAACACAGCGCAAACAACGCCAAATCGAGGAGACTGATGAATTGATAGGCGGCCTGGCCGTACGACAGGGCCATTTTGCCGGTGACGGCGGGCATGCCGAAATATTTCCGGGGATTGATGATGACCGCGAATCCCAGGGCCAGGAACGCCGCCTTGGTCAACAATCCCATGGTGTGGAGTAGGCAGGCCGCCCATAGGCCAAACACCAGTACGGTCAGGATCTGCACGTAGCGGGTGTCGGGCATGAGGACGACGAAGGCGTAGCCTCCCGCCACCGCGCACAGGACGGGAATGGCGAAGCGGGTAAGGATTCCGCGTTCGGATTGTTCGCTGACAGGCTTCACCGTCGACTCCGTCGAAATATCATCCTGGTGCCCGTAAAGTATAAATTTACGGGGCACTAGGACAGGCGTTTGTAAATCCATTGCGGAATGTAAAAGCGCCGGCGGTTGCAGACCACCCCCAAAACCGTCGCCCCGGATTGGGACAGGTCGTCCTGCATGCTGGCCAGGACCGCCTTGCGGGTATGCTCCATCCCCACCACCGGCAAAGTCGCCTCGGTCAGGGCCGCCAGATGGAAGGTCACGCTGTCCAGGTTCAGGGGCGCCGCGTCGAAAATAATCGTCTCGAAATCGCCCAGGGCCGCCAGGTCCTCCGCGCTTATCCGCAGCATGGCGGCGCGCACCTCGGGGCCGCTTGGTCCGGCTTCCAGGAAGCGCACCTCGCCCGGCGGGCACGCCTCGGGCTGCACGGTGCGGTCGATAAGCCAGGCGCTTAACGTCGCCACGTCCGGATCGCCCGGCGCTTGGCCGCGCTTCGGGGAGAGGTGGGCGTCGACCCACAGGACGCGGATATTGTAGGTTCCGGCCATGTACTCGGCGAGCATTTTCGAAAGGGAGGTGGCGCCGGCTTTGGCGTTCGCGCCCACCACCAGCAGGCTTTTCGGGAGGTTCAGCTTTTTGTTTTTGTAGAAGAATTTCCGGCCCAGCATGGCCAGGGCGTTTTCCGGCGGTCTGATTTCGCCCTTGATTGTTTTCTTCACCTCCGGTATGGACACCAGGGCCGTATCGGGGAATTTCGTCGCCACCGCGTCCAGGTTGTAGACGGTGTCGCTGAAGCTTTCCATGAAGTAGGCGTAGTACAAACCCAGAAGGACGCTGAAAACCAGGCCCAGGGCGATGTCGCGGAAAGGCTTCGGCGACTTCGGCCCGTAGGGGCGGGTGGGGGGTTCAATCACCATGACGGTGTTGACCCGTTTCGTGTCCATTTGCGAAGTGACCCGGGCCGACTCGCGGCTCCGGCCGTAGGCGAGGAGGGCGTCCCCGGCCACTTTGACCTCGGACTCCAGGGCGCTCATTTCCACCGTCTTCGCCTCCAGGGTGGCCATGCGATCCTCGGCTTCGTTGCGCTGCCGGGTCGTTTCCTCGAGCATGACCCGGGCGTTGAGGATTTGCGCTTCGAGGGTGCCGACGGCGTTCCGGTACAGGCCGTCGCGGAGTTCCCGCATTTCGCTTTGGATAAGCACCAGTTCCGGATGCTTCGGGCCGACCTCGGCAAGGAGGCGGCTTTCCCGCGCCAGGAGGGCGGCCATGCTGCGGAGGTTATGCACCATCCCGGGGTCGTCGCGCATCACCCGGGAGAGGACGTTCTCCGGCTCCCGCTTCCCCTCGTCGGTCTGGAGCGCCGTGAGGAAGGCGCTGGCCCGAGTGGCGTCGGAGCGGCTTTCGTTGATGATTTGGTCGAGACGGGCCAGTTCGGTGGTGTACTGCTCCCGCTGGGCCCGGATGTCCAGGAGTCCCCATTCCTTTCGGAATTCCGCCAGGCGGTCGCTGGCGTTGCGAAGGGAGTCGCGGAGGTGCGACTCCTGATCGGCGTAGAAGGGCATGTCGCTTTCCGCCACGCCGCTGGAGGCCCGGAGGTTTTCGTAGGCGTCCAGGAATTTCATCAGGAAGACCTGGGCGAATTCCGGCGAGGGACTGGTGAAGGTGGCGTGGATGACGCCGCTTTCGTTCTGGCGTTCGATTTTCAGGCTTCCGGCGCAATCCAATACCAGCTGTTCCCTACCGGTCAATGGGTGGAGGATGCCGCTGCGTTCCAGCAAATTGCGAAGGGATTTCTTGAGGGAAATTCCCCCGCCCGAGTTTTCTTCGGGAGCGGTTCCGGCGTCGCGCCCGGCGGCGCCCGGCCGACCGAGCCAGGCGTCGATTCTGGCCCGGGCTTCGCGGACCATGCCGACAATCGGCGGTTGCGGCGGGCTTTTCGCCAATAACGCCCGGGGAAGCCCCGCGATGGCGTCCTCGACCAGGCGCCGGTTGTTCAGGACTTCCATCTGGGTGGCGATCTGATCGGTGTAATTCATCATGAGGACCATGGCCTGGGCCTGGGCGGTCGGGGTGGTGGGCGTGCCCAGTTCCCGGCCGATCGGGATCATGAAGCGCGTTTCGCTCATGTACTGGGGGATGCGATAGAGGGTGCCGACGACGATGATGCAGGCCGAAATCAGCGCGATGATGATAATCGCGGCCCGGCGCCGGAAAAAGGCTTCGAGAAGATTGCGCACTGTCATCCACCTGTCCGATTTTTCCGGACCCTTAGAAGAACGGGCTGAAATGCTTGTCGTTGCCCCAAACATAACCGTATTGCAGGGACTGCGTCGTCTCCAGGGGCATCATGTTGCGGATGTACATGACGATGCCGTCGTTCAGTTTCTTGATCTTGTGCGGCGGCACGTAAATGATGTCGAAGCGGCGGATCAGCATGTCCTCGGAAAGATTCCCCTCGTGAAGAATCCTGCGTACATCGACCAGCCGCCCGGTCGGGCAGCCGCTGTCGTCGGCCCGGAGCACCGCGACGGTGGTGAGATCGGCCCCCGGCGCATAGCCGCCGGCGGCGGTAATCGCCTGCACGACCCCCATCGGCTCCTTGATGTTGATCATGCCGGGATTCTTGACCTCGCCCAGGACATACAGGTAACTTGAACCGATCGCCCGCAGTTCCACATCCACGCTGGCCCCGGGCATGGCGGTCTCGTACACGGCCCGGATTTCCCGGCGGGCGTCCTCGACCGGCAGTCCGGCCAAGAGCACCCGGTCCGCCATCGGGAGGGACAGGTAGCCGTCCTGACCGATGGTGACGTCGCGGATTTGCCCGGTCATGCCGTTGGAGATGGTGGCCTGCAATTCCTTCAGGCGCGAATTGAAAGCCAGAACCGAGGTGGTGACCTGGACATTCTTGAAGAGTTCCCGGGTCTTGTACTCCGCCGTCAATTCTTCGCTCAGCTTCTGGGACGATTTCCCCGCCGCCGGATAGGGTCCGATATAAGGCATCGGCAGGCGGCCGTCGGGCTGCACCACCCCGTTACGGTTGAGGTGCTCCTGCTGATGGAATTCGATAAACATCGTGTCGCCGATTTGTATGGGGTACTCCTCCAGCGGCTCCGCCCGGGTGTAGAAGGACAATCCCAGGACGTCGTTCGGGGCCAGGGTGAAATTCCGATCTATGAACGGCATGGCCGGCGAGGACTTCGCCTCCTTTTCCGCCAGGGTGGAGACATTATGCTGGTTCCCGGCGTATATGTCCTTGTC
This sequence comes from Planctomycetota bacterium, assembly GCA_031548195.1. GTDB lineage: Bacteria > Planctomycetota > SZUA-567 > SZUA-567 > SZUA-567 > JAJBSZ01. The sequence goes on from JAVBRG010000072.1 coordinate 44,232, forward strand.
GACCCTCACCCCCCCCGGCGTGGGTGCGACCCCGCCCTCGGGTATGCAGCCGGCCGACAAGGCCAGGAGCCACCCCAGGGTGACCAGGGTCAATAGCGGAAAACTGCTCCGCGCGGGTTTGTGGTTTAGGGCGGCCATGGCTTTATCCCAGCGAGGAAACGGCAACACTCGAGGATAAATTTCCATAACCCGCCAGGTTCTTTCACAACTTTCCGGAAGATTCGTGACCGGGCGGCGTATTCCCCGCTTTCATTTTCCGCCAAACCTGTCCGGACCGGTCAGGCCGGACCTGTTTATCGGACGTCCGCTTCCGGCCCCATCCCTCATTTCCGCGGGGTCCGGATCCATTCCAGCGGTTTACGGAAACAAGCCAGCAGATAAACGCCGACCCGCCAGGCCGCGAACACCGGCAGCATCCCCACCGCCGCCAGCCCCTGGGAATCCAGCCTCCCCACCCCCAGGAGAAAATAACCGGCGAACGCCAAAAGCACCGCCAGCCACAGCCAGACCAGACCGGTCGCGAACAATCCCGACAGGGCGGTCAAGAGTAAGGCCGCGCACATCTGTAAAGAAAAGGACGGCGCCGCCATCAGTACCAGGGAAAGGAAGGCGCGCAGGCGCCGCGCCTTGAAAGCCCAGGGGATTTCCTCCTTCAGCAGGACCGCCCGCACCCCGCGTTCGCCTGCCGACCAGCGGAGGCGCTGGGTCAGCGCTTCCGCCGGCGTCGCCGGCATGAATTGGCGGGACACCGCGTCCGGGGCGAAGGTCACCCGCACTCCGGCCCGGATCAGGCGAAGAGTCATCTCGGTGTCTTCGGTCAAGCCGTGGGCGCTCCAGCCGAGTTCATGGATGACCGGCGCGGCGAAGCACATGCCGGAGCCCCGCAGCGGCAGGGTCAAACCCAGGGCGTCCAGGGCGGGGAACTGCCAGCGGTTCCGTAGGACAAACGAGACCGAGGTCAGCCGGGTGAACCAGTTGCGGTCCGGTTCCAGGACCTCGTAGCGCCCTTGAATCATCCGGTCCCCCCGGGCGAGGTAACGGGCCATGACCCGGAGGTAATCCGTTTCCGGCGAGCTGTCGGCGTCGAGAAACAGGACGGCGTCGCCGGTCCCTTCGGAGCGTTTCCTGATTTCTTCGAGCGCGTAAGCCAGGGCGTACCCCTTCCCCTTGTTGACGGCGTCGCTCCGTTCCAGAACGGTCGCGCCGGCGGCCTGGGCCAATTTCCCCGTGGCGTCCGAGCAATTGTCGGCGACGACATAGAGGGCGCGGCGGTCCCGGGGGTAGTCGCAGGCGAGGATATGCCGGACGGTGGCGTCGATCACGTCCTGTTCGTCATGGGCGGGCACGATGATGGAGATGAACGGGGCGGCGGAGGTTTCCGGCGGCCGGGGCCGGGGGAAGAGGGACCTGAGGGCGAGAAACCACAGGCCGGCGATCCAGACGGCGAAGGGCAGGAGCAGGGCGGCGAGGAAAAACGTCATGGTCAGGAAAAACATGTCACCGCCTTTCGCTTTGTGAGTATTAATTCTACTACGCGACTGTTGTGGGAACCGCCTCCACAACAGTCGCGTGATCAAAAGGTTGCATGGTAAAGGGAATTGCGAGTGGTTTTTCGCCACCGCCCCTTGAGTAGCCGATAACCCTAACTTCATGCGGCATTTGCGGATGCGGTTCCCGCAAATGTCGCGTTGTAGAGTTAACTGGACTTTTCCAAAATCACCATACAAACCGCCGAATGGCAATTTTGGAAAATCAAAAACCCTTGAAATTCTGGGAAAAATGATTTTTGCAAAGTGGCGATTGGCGGTTTTATCGCCACTTTGCAAAACTTCAGTTTTCACCCTCTCCCCGCCCGCTCGTAAACCTCCAGGGTCTCTCCGACAATCGCATCCCAATTATAGCGCTCCAACACATAATCCCGGGCGTCCCTTCCCAGCGTCTCGCGTTTGGGATCGGTCAAGAGTTCGGCGAGGCCCCGTCGGAGATCCTCGACGTCCCGGGAACGGAAGTGGCGGCAGAGGTCGATGCCTTTCTCGCGACCGGCCGCCTCCCAAATTTCCGCGCACTCGGCGATGTCGCTGGAAAGGACCGGGCAGCCGTAACTCAAAGCCTCCAGCATGGCGATGGGCATGCCTTCGAGTTCCGACGGAAGGACGAAGGCGTGGGCGTTCGAAAACGCCTCGTCCTTTTCCTCGCCATACAGGGGGCCGGGAAACAGGATCCGCCGGTCGTCGCCGGCCAGTTCCTGCAAGCGCTCCGCATAATCCTCACCCAAACCCGGGACGCCCGCCACCACCAGCTTCAGCGGAGTGTCCAGCCGGCGGAAGGCCTGAATCAGGTAATGCAGGCCTTTTTCCGGGGTAAGCCTCCCCAGGGACAGGAAGTAACCCTCCTTTTCCAGGCCGTATTTTTCGCTGAGGCGCTTCAATCCCCGGCGGACCGGTTCGTTGACGCCATTCGGAATATACCGGGTTTCCTTCTGAAAAGCGTCCAGGTAATATTGCCGCAGTTTTCTCGACACCACGATGGTTTCATTGGGGAAACGCCCGGCGGCCCAGGCTCCGGTCCGCAGCGCCGCCCGTGCCACCGCGCCCCATTTGGCGCGCAGGAAATCCAGGCCGTGGATGGTCGCGACGACTTTACGGCCCAGGAGGCGCGGAACGAAAGTGCATAAGGCCGGCCCGACGGCGTGGAAGTGGGCGATGTCGTAGCCGCGAACCAGTGACGGCAGGCACAGGACGGTGTGGGATATTGTTTCCAGGTGTTTGGTGGGGATGACCGGGCGGCTGAGCAGGCGCACGCCCCGGTATTGCGATTCCTTGGCGGGAACATAGGGGCGGCGGCAAAAAACGGTCACGGAATGGCCGCGGGCCGCCATGCGGACCGCCAGCTCCTCGACATGCCGTTCGATTCCCCCCGACACCTCGGGGCCGATTCCCCGCAATCCCACCATGGCTATTTTCATGACCCGCTCTCCAGGCATTATAGTTATACTATAGTTACGCTACCATGTAGCTGAACAGGGCAGCGGCAAGTTTTATCCAGACGAATATCCTGGTGCAACATTATTTTGTATATTTCATCAATCGGAAACATTATTATATTTTGTATCTGATCTTTTGCAAAATCAACATCCGGCGGTGTGCATGCCAATTTGGCAATACTCCAGGCTGCATTGCCAAACGAACGGAGCGAAAATGGATTTTGGCGGCGAAATCTCGCGAAGCATCCTTATCACCGGCGGCGGCGGACGCTTGGGCGGCGCCCTCCGTTCGTTGTTGCCGGATATGCTTTGCCCCTCTTCGAGTTCCTTCGACATCACCGACTACGCCGGCATGGCGTCGTACATGGATGGACTTCGGGAAAAACCCGGGTTAATCCTGCACGCCGCCGCCTTCACCCAAACCCACGAAGCGCCGAAACGGTTTGTGGAAGCGCTGGAGACGAATATCGTCGGCACCTGCAACATGGTTAAATTGTGCGGGCGCTTCGCCTGCAAACTGGTGTACATCAGCACCGATTACGTCTTCAGGGGCGACCGCGGGAATTATGCCGAGGAAGACGAACTGTACCCGACCAATGCCTATGCCTGGTCGAAGCTCGGCGGCGAATGCGCGGTACGCATGTATCCGAATTCCCTCATCGTCCGCACCACTTTCGGACCTGAACCTTTTCCCTTCCCCCAAGCCTTCACCGATCTCTGGACCTCGAAATTGGGGGTGGGCGAATTGGCGCGGCGGCTCGTGCCGGTCCTCCGCTCGAACCTCACCGGCGTCATCCACATCGGGGGCCCGCGCCGGACCATCCTGGAATACGCCCTCGCGATCTCGCCGGGCAAGACTATCGGCGCCATGTCGACCCGGGACACGGAATTGCGTTTCCCCAAAGACACTTCCCTGGACTGTTCGAAATACCGCGAACTTTTCGGCGAAGGGGAGGTGACGCCATGAAACGCATCCTGGTCACCGGCGGCGCCGGCTTCATCGGCTCAGCCCTGTGCCGGCACATCATCCGGAACACGGAGGACTCCCTCGCGGTCGTCGACAAGCTGACCTACGCGGGAAACCTCGAATCCCTGGCGGAAGTCGCCGACAGCCCCCGTTACCGCTTCATACAGGCGGACATTTGCGATCGGCAGGCGATGGAAGGGGTTTTCAGCGACTTCAAACCGGAAATCGTCATCCACCTCGCCGCCGAGTCGCATGTCGACCGTTCCATCGACGGACCGGGGATTTTCATCAGGACGAATATCGAAGGGACGCATGTGCTTTTGGAATCGGCCCGGCGGCATTTTTCCGGCTTGGATGACCGGGAGAAGGCGGCCTTCCGTTTTCACCACGTTTCCACCGACGAAGTCTACGGCGATTTGCATAATGCCGGCGAGTATTTCCGCGAAGGCACCCCCTACGCCCCCTCTTCGCCCTATTCCGCCAGTAAAGCCGCAGCGGATCATTTGGTCAGAGCCTGGTGGCGGACCTTTGCCCTGCCGACCCTGGTCACCAATTGCTCGAACAATTACGGACCCTATCATTTCCCCGAAAAGCTCATCCCCCTGATTATCCTGAACGCGCTCGAGGGTAAACCGCTGCCGGTCTACGGCGACGGCCGGCAGGTGCGGGACTGGCTGTACGTCGAGGATCACGCCCGGGCCCTGTACCTGGTCGCGACGGAAGGGGCGGTGGGGGAAACATACTGCATCGGCGGCCACAACGAAATGGAAAACATCGCGGTGGTGCGGGCGATTTGCGCCATACTGGACGAGGTCCGCCCGAAGCCGGACGGCGCCAGTTACGCCGGGCAGATTGCCTTCGTCGCCGATCGTCCCGGCCACGATTCCCGCTACGCCATCGACGCCGGGAAAATCCGCCGGGAATTGGGCTGGACGCCGGTCGAGACTTTCGCCAGCGGCATCTGGAAGACCGTTTTGTGGTATTTGGAAAATCAGGACCGCTGGTGCCGGAAGGTTCAGGAGAAGAAATATTCGCGCGAACGTCTGGGATTGGGAAAGGGGCGGCAATGAAGGGGATTGTTTTGGCCGGCGGCGCGGGCACGCGCCTGCATCCGATTACCCTGGGGGTCTCGAAACAGCTGCTGGGGGTCTACGACAAGCCGATGATCTATTATCCCCTGTCGGCCCTGATGCTGGCGGGGATACGGGAGATTCTCGTCATCTCGACGCCGGAGGATTTGGGGTCGTTCCGCCGCCTATTGGGGAGTGGCGAACAGTTCGGGGTGTCCTTCTCCTATGCCGAGCAGCCGGTCCCCAATGGCATTGCCGAGGCTTTCATCATCGGGGAGAAGTTTGTCGGCTCAGACCGGGTGGCGCTGGTTTTGGGGGACAACATTTTTCACGGCGCGAACATTCAAAGCATACTCATGGACGCGGCGGCCCGGGAGGATGGGGCGACCATATTCGGCTATTACGTGAAGGACCCCGAGCGCTTCGGCGTGGTCGAATTCGATGCGGAAGGCAAGGCCGTTTCCATCGAGGAAAAGCCGGAGCGCCCGAAATCGAATTACGCCGTGACCGGCCTGTATTTTTACGACAATCAGGTGCTGGAAATCAGCAGGGCGACCCGGCCCTCCAAACGCGGTGAGCGGGAAATCACCACCGTCAATGCCGAATACCTCCGCCGGGGACAACTGCGGGTGGAGCGCTTCGGCCGGGGCTACGCGTGGTTGGACACCGGTACGCACGAAAGCATGCTGGCCGCCGCGAATTTCATACACACCCTGGAATCACGCCAGGGCCTGCGGATTGCCTGCCTGGAGGAGATTGCCTTCAACAAGGGCTGGCTGTCCACCGCGAGAATGCTCGAGAATGCCGAACGCATGGGCAAGACCTCCTACGCCGAATACATCCGCCAGATCGCCGGCGGGGAACTGAGGGGCTTATGAAAGTGACGGAAACGGAACTGGCCGGGGTGGTGATTTTGGAGCCGCGGGTTTTCGGCGACGCCCGGGGCTATTTTTTCGAAGCGTGGAACCGGGAGCGGATGCGGGAAATCGGCCTGGACGCGGAATATCTCCAGGACAACGAGTCCATGTCGGCCCGGGGGGTGCTCCGCGGCCTTCACTATCAGCTGCCGCCCTATTCCCAGGCGAAGCTGGTTCGGGTGGTGCGGGGCCGGGTTCTCGACGTGGTCGTGGACATCCGCCGGGGTTCCCCCACTTTCGGCCGGCATGTGGCGCTGGAACTGTCCGGCGACCGGAAGCGGATGCTGTTTATCCCGCGCGGTTTCGCGCACGGGTTCCTCGCCCTGGAGGAGGAGACGATCTTCGTCTACAAATGCGACCGCCCCTACATGGCCTCGCATGAACGGGGCATAAACCCCCGGGATCCGGAACTGGGCATAAACTGGGGCGGCCTCGCCCCCGAAGCCTGCCGGCTATCCCCCAAGGATGCGGTCAATCCCTTGCTCTCCCAGGCCGAAGTGTACGAATACCGGGACGGGAATGAGTCATACTGAAGTTTGGTAAAATCACAATTTCACACCGAGACCGGTATAAATATTCTTGACAATGGCTAGGGGCGCGTTACACTGGTGAACGCCAAAAGACAGTTATTGTTTGAGACATCCTGCACATATCACATTATTTTACCCGACTCGCAGCCGTAAACGCTAACGTGACTTTCCCCTTCATACTGATCATCCACGAGATCCCCCGCTCAAACTGCCGTATGGCGTTTTGTGAAATGTTAAAGCACCGCTTTCAGACTTAATCGATTTAGCCTGCCGGCTTAGGTCTTGTTACGAATTAACTATAGCGCGTCCAGACAAGGAACGGCGGACGCGGCCGTCGTGACGCAGTATCAATTTGCTATAGTTATTTCGTAACAAGCCCTTAGCGTGAACCCGCCGGGCGAATTTCCGTGAGCGTATACCGCATTCGGGGGAATGGCCATGCCGGACAGTTCAGACAAGTGGGATATCATCGGTTTTGGGGTGGCGGCGGTGGACGACGTGTTCTTTTGCGACACCTTTCCCATATCCGGCGACAAGACCTTTTTTTCCGAATATCTCCGGGTCGGCGGCGGGCAAACCGCCACCGCTTTCGTGGCCGCGACCCGGCTGGGCTGTTCCTGCTTTTACGCCGGACATTTGGGCGACAATGAATTGTCCGCCCTGGTGCGGAGCATTTTCGACCGTGAGGGGATCGGCCGGCGGCAGGTGACCGAACACCCGGCGGCCATGCCCACCCACACCCTGGTGATTGTCACCTCGAAGGGTGAACGCTCGAATCTGGCAAATTTAAGCAGGGTGCATCCGGCTGAAATCGGCGAATTCGAAAAGGGCCTGATCGCCAAGGCGAAATGCCTGTTCGTCGACCAAAGCATTCCCCGCTGTCAGGCCCGTGCGGCCGGGGCGGCGCGGGCGAACGGCGTGCCGGTGGTGGGTGATTTGGAAAGTGTCCCGCCCGATGGCGCGCGGGAAGTTTATGAACTGACCAGCCACCTGATTATGCCCTATCACATCGCCCGCCGGGATCTCGGCGTTTCCAGCCCCGAAGAGGCGGTCCGGACCATCATGCGGGACAGCGGCCGGCTGGTCGGCTGTGTCACCGACGGCGATCGCGGCGCCTGGTACGCCGGTTCCGAAGCCCCGGAGGCGGTCCGGCACCAGCCGGCCTTCGCGATTGCCGAGGTGGTCGACACCAATGGTTGCGGCGACGTTTTTCACGGCGCCTATGCGGCGGCCCTGGTGGCCGGGCTTCCTTTGCCCGAACGCATGCGGCGGGGCGCGGCAGCGGCGGCCCTGAAGACCAGGAAAGCCGGGGGGCAGACCGGCGCGCCGACTCTGCGGGAGCTGGAGGCTTTTCTCGCAGAATGTTGAAAATGAAGTTTTCAGTCCTTTCCGGCGTCCGGTCGGGGCTTTCATTCATCAAGCGGCATTAGGAGGAAGCGGTATGAAAAGAATCATTGCAGGCGCCCTCATGTTGATTTTCGTCCTGTCGGCGGTCGCCCTGGCCGGCGAGGCGAAGAAACAGTATGTCTTCGGCTTCAGCTCCCCGACCATGAACAATCCGTTCTTCCTGTGGATTGAACAGAATGCCCGCAGAACCATCGAGGGCAAGGGCGACAAGATGTTGACCATGGATCCCCAGCTTGACCCCCAGAAGCAGATTTCCCAGGTCGAAGACCTCCTCACCCAGAACATCGACTGCATGCTCCTCTGCCCCTACGATTCCGCCAGCATCAAGAACGCCCTGGTGGCCTGCAAGAACAAGAACGTTCCGGTCATCATCTACGACACCCCGGTCCTGGATCCCCAGTACGTCGTCACCACCGTCGCCTCCGACAACGTCAACGCCGGTTTCGTCGCCGGCGAGGACATGAAGAAGGTTCTGAAAAAAGGCGATAAGGTGGCGATTCTCCACTCGCCCCTGGCCCAGACCTGCGTTCTGAGGGTCGACGGTTTCATGAAGTCGGTCGGCGACTATTTCAAGATCGTCGGCGAATGGGAAGGCAAGGGCGACACCGCCGCCTCCATGCTCGCGGCCGAGGACGTCATCATGGGGAACCCGGACCTGGCCGGCTTCTTCTGCATCAACGATCCCTCCGCCATCGGCGCGGTACAGGCCATCGAATCCGCCAACAAGACCGGCAAGATCAAGGTCTGGGGCGTCGACGGCGCGCCCGAAGCGAAGCACGCCATCAAGAACGGCAAGATGACCGGCACCGGCGCCCAGTCGCCGAAGAACATCGGCGCCCTCGCCGTCGAAGCGGCCTACAAGCACCTCGCCGGCGAAAAGCTCCCCGCCGACACCGTGGTCGAAACGTTCATCATCAACGCCGGCAACATCGACAAGTTCGACCTGGACGGCTGGCAATAGGAAGTTCGCGGCATCGTGAACCGGTTCAATGTACGCATGTAGCCGCCATGGCTGCCGCCCGGTTTATGCCGGCGGCGGCCGTGGCGGGTTCCACTACCCGGGCGGAGGCCACCGACCAATGAGCGAAGCCGAGCTGCTTCAGGTTAAGGGGGTGCACAAGAAATTTCCCGGCGTCTACGCCCTCAATAACGCCGCCTTGGATCTGCGCGCCGGCGAGGTCCACGCCATACTCGGGGAAAACGGGGCCGGCAAGTCGACCCTGATTAACGTCCTGGGCGGGGTCTTTCCGGCCGACGCCGGGGAAATCTACATCAACGGCGCCAGGACGCAGATTAACGGCGTCAACGATTCGCAAGACAAGGGTATCGCCGTGATCCACCAGGAGCTGGTCCTGGTCCCCTACATGACGATAGCGGAAAACATTTTTCTCGGCCGGGAACCGAAAACCAATATCGGCACCGTCGACACCCGCCGGATGAACCGCGAGGCGAAAACGCTTATCGAATCGGTGGGCCTGTCCATGCGCCCCACCACCCAGGTGCGCCGCCTCAGTGTCGCCCAGCAGCAAATGGTGGAGATTGCCAAAGCCTTGTCCCTGAACGCGCGGATTTTAATCATGGACGAGCCGACTTCGTCCCTGACCAGCAAGGAAGTGGCCATTCTTTTCGACACCATCCGCCGGCTGAAGACGGCCGGCGTCGGCATCATCTACGTCTCCCACCGCATGGCCGAGCTTTTTGAAATCACCGACCGCGTCACCGTGATGCGGGACGGGCAATACATCGCCACCAAGGTGACCGGGGAAACCAATATCGACGAACTGGTCTACCTGATGGTCGGCCGCGACCTCGAACATTACTATACCAGGAACCGCGCCGTACAGGACGAAATCGCCCTGGAGGCGCGTAACATCAATTTCAAGAACGTCCTGAAGGACATCAGCTTCAACCTCCGCAAGGGGGAGATTCTCGGCTTTGCCGGCCTGGTCGGCGCGGGCCGGAGCGAACTCATGCATTCCCTGCTCGGCCTGGCCGGACTGGACGCGGGGCAGGTGCTGATTTACGGCGAGGACGTCGGGCGGCTCAATTACGCCACGGCCCAGGAGCGGGGTTTGGTTTTGGTCCCGGAGAACCGTAAATTGCAGGGCCTGATTCTGAAGAACACCGTTTCCTTCAACATCACCCTTTCCGTACTGAAGCGTTTCATCAAGGGCATTTTCGTCAACCGCCGCATCGAGGGGGAGATTGTCCGTAACGGCATCGACTCCCTCTCCATCAAGACCCCCTCCCCCCGCCAGAAGGTCGGCAATCTTTCCGGCGGCAATCAGCAGAAAGTGGTCATCGGCAAATGGCTCGCCACCAATCCCCGGATTCTCATCCTGGACGAGCCCACCCGCGGCGTCGACGTGGGGGCCAAGGCCGACATTTACGCCATCATGGACAATCTGGTTCAACGGGGGATTTCGATCATCATGATTTCCTCCGAACTGAACGAAGTCATAAACATGTGCGACCGGGTCATCGTCATGGCGCACGGCAGCATCGCCGGCGAATTGCACCACGAGGAATTCTCGCAGGAGAGAATCATGCAGCTCGCCACGGTCGGCGCCTGAACCCTAATCCCCTGAAATCCCAAGCGGAGCGAAACCATGGAAAAAGTGAAGCGGGACAGCCTCGTCGATCGGCTGGAGAACCGGCCGGCCGCCAGCTGGCTGGTCGGGTATGTGCGCACCAACGTCGGCATCCTGGTCGCCTTCCTGCTCATGTTCACCTATTTGTGTTTCGCCACCAAGAGCTTCCTCACCATCGAAAACATCATCAACGTCCTCCGGCAAATCTCCACCAACACCAATCTCGCCATCGGCGTCATGCTCGCCATCATCATCGGCGGCATCGACCTAACGAGCGGCGCCATCGTCGCCCTTTCCGGCTGCGTCGCCACCAAGATGATTGCCGAATTCGGCTACCCCATCTGGCTGGCCATCCTCTGCGGCTGCCTGGTCGGCGCCCTGGCCGGAGCCTGCAACGGTTCCATCATCGCCTGGACCGGCATGCCGCCCTTTGTCGTGACCCTGGCCATGATGAATATCTGCCGCGGCGCCGCCTACCTGGTCGCCAACGGCCGACCCATCCGCACCCCCAACAGTTCCTTTGAAATCGTCGGCACGGGTTACCTGGGGCCTATTCCCTATCCGGTGATTTACACGGTGGCGTTCCTGATCCTCACCTTTTTCGTTTTGACCCGAACGCGACTCGGACGACATATCTATGCGGTGGGCGGCAACCGCGAGGCGGCCCGTTTCTCCGGCATCGCCCCGAGTAAGATCGAACTCATCGTCTACACCTACAGCGGTCTCCTGGCCGCCATCGCCGGGGTGGTTTTGGCCGCACGCATGGCCTCCGGGCAGCCGGCGGTGGGCATGGGCTACGAGACGGACGCCATCGCGGCGGCGGTCCTGGGCGGCGCCAGCATGAGTGGCGGCGTGGGCACGATCGGGGGCTTGATAATCGGCGCCCTGGTCATCGGGGTGCTGTCGAACGGTTTGAACCTTATCGGGGTGAATTCGTTCTGGCAGTATGTGGCGAAGGGGGTGGTCATCCTGATCGCGGTGTACATGGACATTTACCGCAAGCGGAAAGAGCGGTTTTAACGGGGTTTTTGCCAAACCCCGGGGATTATCGAAGCCGGGGGGGGGAAGGACATTCAGACCTGGTTCCGGGTTCCAATGTCTGCACCCGTTCCTTTTCGAAAAAAGGAACGGAAGTCCGGCGGATCCTTTCCTAGTGCCCCGTAAATCCTAAATTTACGGGGCACTAGGCATATTGTGGAGCCGTCTGGTCAGGTCAACCCCGGGCGCGACAATAGGATCATGCGTTCGGTATAAATTATGACATGCCCGCAAGCAATTCCCGGGCCCGATTGATTATCCCGGTACTGCCCGTGTCCGACAACTGCCGCCCGAGACCAGGATGTACGCCGTCCAACCCTTCGCCGGCGGCGCCAACCTCCGCCGCTTCGGCGGCTTCCCGCAACTGCAAAGCTTCGGCAAGCAGCCATTCGTCGGCCAGGGTCAAAATTTCGGCGCTTTCCTCCCCTTCCGGGTCGGACGCCGCGTCGTTCCCTTCGCCCTCCACCGTCTCGGACGTTTCAGCGTCCTCTTCCGGAATTTCCTCGGCCAAAACCTCCTCTTCCTCTTCTTCCGAACCTTCTCGGCCGCCCGCCGTCCCGTCGGCGTCCGCTTCGCCTACCTCTACCGAATCGCCGACCTTGATGATGACCCGGGCTTCGGCGACCCGGCCCTGCGAATCCTCGGCGTGGAGGATAACTTCGTAGGATCCTTCCTCGATACCCTCCGGCGGTTCGGCCACGAGAGTCATGTTGTCGCGGTCGAAGACAATCCACTCGGGGAGCGGCTCGCCGTCGCCCATCATGGCCGTACACTCGAACTTCGTTTCCATGCCGGTGTGATGGAAGAGATTCATGACCGAGACCGACAGCTCGCCGCCAATCGGCACGTCCTTGTCGGCGTCGCGGCCGTAGAAGTCGTCCTGGTTGACTTCAGGCGTATTGGAGACGTAACGGGGTTCGTTGTCGAAGCCGTTGTCGTCGGGGTTCAGATCGGTCGGCTGGAAAGGGTTGTTGCCGAGCGGATCGTTACCGGGGTTGTTGCCCGGGGTATCGCCCTTGGGAGCGTCGATAGTGCCTTCGATCGGCCCGGGTTCGGGAGGCGATAAAGGCGGGACGACCGGAAGGTCGGGGTCGCCCGGATCCACGGGACCGACCGGCGGCTCGCTGGGCGGTACGGCAGGATCGGGTTCGCTGGGCGTATCCGGGTCTCCACCGCCATCGGGCGGAGGCGGGGGCGGAGGCGGGGGAGGCGGTGGCGGGGGCGGAGGCGGAGGCGGTACGGGAGCCGGATAAGTAATGGTTTGGCCGATGGAGTTATCCAGCGGGCCGCCTAGGCCCTGGTAAACGCCGGCGTCGGCAAACCCCTTGTTTGCGGGCTGGGGATTTCCGTCGTCAATCCTATACGCCAGGGTGATGCTGCCGCCGTTGGCGGGCGGATTGCTGTTCCGGTAGGTGACATGGCGGAGGAGTTGGTCGACGTCGGCG
>JAVBRG010000116.1:0-13277 GCA_031548195.1 Planctomycetota bacterium
TTGTAGGTTCGAAAGACGAGGCCAAAAAAATAAGCAAATATGGGCATATTGGCGTTTTTTTTGGCCGAAGTATTTCGGACCTACAAGCCGAAAGCGGCGGCAATGGACTTTGTTACCGGGCTGTTAACAGGGGTTCGAGCACCCTAGGGATGCCAGACTTAAGAACGCCAGAGGACCTAAGTCCCTGGCGTTTTTGGTTTTGCGGGACCTGTAGCGGCGTGCTTCGAAAAGTGCGTGGCAATGGGGACATAACGGTAAAAAAAATTGCGCCCGAAGACGCACCAGTGCTCGACTGCGTCGCAGCGAAGGAGACGGTATGCGTTGCATCTTGGTGTTTGACGTGGGAACCGGCGGGGTGCATGTGAATTTGGTGGACGTGGCCGGAAAGTTCGTCGGTTCGGCTTACGAGGAAATCCGTTACGATTACCTGGCCGACCACAACGGCCTGGAATGGGACCCGCCATCATCATGGGAAAAAGGACTCGCGGCGGCGGCGGCGGCGCTGGCCGGCAGTGGAATAGCCCGGAAGGACGTCGTGGCCGTCGCCGTCACCAGCCAGCGCCACGGCATGGCCTTCACCGACGAAGCCGGGAATGTTTACCTCGGCACCCCCAATCTCGACGCCCGTTCCCGTAAACAAGTCGACGCCCTGTCCCGCGAGGTTTGCGAACAGGTCTACGACCTGACCGCCCGCTGGCCGGACGTGTATTTTCCCGCCCTGCGGCTGCAATGGCTGAAGGACAATCGCCACGGCGATTACCGGAAGGTCACCCGCGCCTTGATGGTCAACGAATATTTCATCTACCGCCTGACCGGCCGCATGTGTTCGGAGTGGACCAACGCGGCCGAGACCATGCTCTTCGACGTCGGACGGCTGGCCTGGTCGGACGATATGCGGCGGATTTTCGGTTTCGACCACGTCCGGTCGAACGACCTCATCGCGCCGGGGGACGTCGCCGGAACCCTGCGGCGGGATATAGCGGAGCATCTCGGTCTCGGGGAACTGCCGGTAATCGCCGCCGTATCCGACACCCAGGCGGCGGCTTTGGGGTCGGGGATGGTTCGAGTCGGGGACGTGGTGGCGGTCAACGGTTCGACCACTCCCGTCCTGATGCTGGAGAACCATTTCCTCAAAGACCCCAAGCGGCGCATCTGGACCGACCCCTACCTGAAGGACCTGTGGATTCTCGAAAGCAACTGTCTCCAGAGCGGCATGGTGCACCGGAGGCTTATGGACCACCTCACCAGCCTCATCCGCCTGCTGCCGGGACAGGAGCATTTCACCCGCGAAGAATTGTATTCCCTCCTCGAGAAGCTGGAAGGCTCGACCGCCGGCGTGGTGTCGTTCTTCGGTTCGCGGCGCTTCCATGTCTCGCGGACGGAAAGCCGCCGCTATCACATCACCTTCCCCAACGAAGAGACGAACATCTTCGCCGCCATCCTCCCCTCCTACATGGAAAACCTCGCCTTCGCCGTAGCGGCCAATCTGGAGCAGCTGGAGGAGATCAGCGGCCGCGAAGCCCCGGTCGTCTGCCTAACCGGCGGCGGCAGCAAGAGCCGCCACTTCCGGCGGCTGGTGCCGTCGCTCCTGGCCGGCCGGAGGGTCGTGGTGACCCGGGAGCTGGAGACCACTTCGCGCGGCGCGGCCTTGCAGGCCTGGGTGGCGGTCGGGGAGTTCCCGGGAGTGGTCGAGGCGGCGACGGAAATGGCGAAGGAAGGCTGGTACGAGGAATTGCGTCCCGAAAGCATCCCCGGCATCGAAGAGCGTTACGGCATGTGGAAGGAACTATTTGGATAGGGGCGCCAATGCCATTGGCAAGCCCCAAATAACAAATTCGAAAAATCGGCGCCGCGCATCCGGATTCCGGTTGCGGCGGCGGGACAGGGAAAGGAGCGCCTGGGTCATGAAAAGAAAGATGTTGTTACTGGCGGAAATGGATGAACCCACTTTGGCCCGGCTGGAGGGCGAGTTCGACATCGTGAAGTACGGCAGGGCCATGGGGGATGTGAACGCATATATCGGCGAGGACACCGTCCTAGGATTGATAAGGGAGGCCCGCCCCGAAGTGGCGGTGGTGGAACTGGAACCGATGACGGAACGGGTCATTGCCGCCGCCCGGCCGGAACTCAGGTTGATAGCCTGCAGCCGGGCCACGCCGACGAACATCGACCTGGCCGCCTGCCTGAGGGAAGGGATCATGGTCACGAACGCTCCCGGCCGCAACGCCAATGCGGTGGTGGAGATGACCCTCGGGCTGATTTTGTGCCTGGCGCGGTTCATTCCCCAGACCCATCACGAGATCAAGTGCCGGCGCCTGACCCTTCCCCCGGGCACGCCGGTGGACAGGAAGGACATTCTCTGGCAGCACGCGGCTTTGCCGCAGAATCCCTATCGTTTGTATCGGGGAATCGAAGTGGAGGGGCGGCGGCTGGGTTTGGTGGGTTTTGGCATCATCAGCCGCCTGCTTTCCCCAAAGGCGGCGGCGCTCGGGCTGGAAATCGTTTCCTGCGATCCTTTCGTTTCGGGCGAGGAAATGGCGAAGTACGGAGTCGCGAAGGCCCGCTCCCTGGACGAGCTGTTGGCCACGGCCGATTTCGTCAGCGTCCACGCCAAGCCGACGCCGGAGACCCTGGGCATGATTGGGGCGGAACAGTTCGCCAAAATGAAGCCGGACGCCTACTTCATCAATACCTCCCGCGGCTCGCTGGTGGATCAGGAGGCGTTGGTGCGGGCGCTCGGTGAACGCCGCATCGCCGGGGCGGCCCTGGACGTCTACGATTACGAACCGCAGTATCACGATTCGCCGCTGTTGGAGCTGGACAACCTGGTCCTGACCCCGCATATCGGCGGCGCCACCAAGGACGTGACCAGGCATCAGTCGCGGATCTTGGCGGCGAATATCCTCGCTTATCTGTCGGGGGTCGAACCGCCCAATCTGGCGAATCGCAAATGACAAAAGGCGTTCGGTATATATACCGAACGCCTTTTGAATTCCAATAAACCTTCGGTATGGAACAAGCCGCGATACTCACATGTTGATCAGCGTTTCGTAGAGCTGATCCACGGTGGAGATGAACTTGGCGGCCGACTGGAAGGCGCGCTGATAGGTGATGAGCTTGGTGACTTCCTCTTCCTCCGACACCCCGCACATGGATTCCCGCTGGTTGAACATCCGGCTCTTGATGTCGATGGCCAGATCCTTGTTATTGTTGGTGCAGCTGGTTTCCGAGGCCAAGCGGCCGACCGAGGACTGGTAGTAGGCGGCGAAGGTCATGCCTTTCAGGTTGTCGTAGGTTTCGGTCTGGAGCCCCAGGAGGGCGAGGGCGCCGGAGTTGTCGCCCTTGTTGAAGGATTTGGCGCTTCCCATCAGGGACGGATTCTGCTTCAACTCCTGGTTGACGGCCATGTCGGCGGCGTTGTGGCCGGTGAAGAAGACGTTCAGGCCCAGGGCGGCGAGAACGCCGGAGGTGTCTTCCCCGAAAGCGAAGGAGTAGTCGGAGGACTTGGCGCTGATGGCGACCTGGTTCTGCCGGTCGATAGTCACCTCGAAGGCGCCGGGGACGGCGGAGTCGAGGGCTTTCTGCATGCGGTTGATGAGCGAGTTCGAGGCGCCCGGGTGGTCCGGGTCCCAGAGGATGGTGTCGGGTTCGCCGGCGGGGCTGGGGCGGCCGTCCAGGTCGATTTCGATGTTCAGGGTGGTGGCCTGGTTGGTGTTCTTGTTATGGACCACGATTTCGAAGGCGCCGTTGACGATTTGGAAGGTGCCGGCCGGGTAATTGCTGTTCGGGTAGGACAACTTGTCGAGGGTGTCCTGGGGGTTGGTCGGGCCGTTCTTCGCTTTGAGGCTGGTGAAATTTTCCAGGCCCCGGGTTTGCGAATAGGCGCGGTTGAACTCCCAAATGAAGTTCGAGGCCAGATTGTTCAGTTCATCCTGGTAGGAGGGGATGATGGAGTCGCGGAGTTCCATCTGGGCGGCGAGGATGCCGTCCTTGGGGTTCAGGGGATAGCGGTCCGTTTCGAAGGCGGGCATGTTTACCGTGAGGCCGCGCTCGTTTTTGACCTTGTCGTTGATGATTTCCTTGGCCTGATCGAAATAGACCAGGGTCCGGCCGTGCAGGGACACGGTGAAGGAGCCGTTCTTCTCTTCCAACACGTCGACGTCCATGTATTTGGCCAATTCCTTCAGGGCTTCGCCGCGCTGGTCGCGAAGATCGTTGGCGGAACGGTTTTCCTGGCCGCCGAGTTCGGAGGTGACGATGGAGTGGTTCAACTGGGCGATGTTTTGGGCGAGGCGGTTGATTTGCAGGACCGACTCCTCCACTTCCGAATTGACGTCGCGCTGGTAATCGTCCAGCTGTTGGCCGAGGGAATTGAAGCGGCCGGTCAGCTGTTCCGCTTCGGAGACGGTGGTGTTGCGGACGGCCAGATTTTCGACTTGCGAGGAGAAGTCGTTCATGGCGTCCCAGAAATTGTTCATCGAGTCCGAGAGGGCGTTGCCGCTCAGTTCGTTGAAGAAGGACTTGATGTTGGAGTAGCCGATTTGCTTGGTGCCGTAGTATTCGTCGGTGGTGGTGGCATTCCTGAGCTGCTTTTCCATATATTCGTTGGCGATGCGCTTGACCGAGGAGACCCAGACGCCGTTACCCATGATGGCGTTGGAGAGGCCGCCGGTGCCGTTGACGGTGCCGGCCTGGTTGAGGCGCTGCCGGGAGTAGCCGGCGGTGTCGACGTTACCAAGGTTTTGCCCGACGACGTCCAGTCCGTAGCGAGCCGTCAAGAGGGCGCTGGAGCCGATAGAGAGGGAATGAAAGGCCATGGCGGTTCTCCTTGGCACGGTGTCGGCGGTCGACTCATCCTGAGTTCGACCATTCTCGACCCTGGTTCAAGCAATTGCCGTGCCATTGAATCGGGGCTTCCGAACCGGATTGGGACAAATGATTCTAATACGTTTGTTTTCAAAAATTTAAATAGGGGGCAATTTATCTTTCAATAGTCGCCGGCATATTGTACAATCCCGAGTATGCGGAAAAATATGCCGGTTTTCTTAGGACTAGCCGCAGGGTGGGAAGTGGGGGGGGCAGGGCTGGGGGTGGGAGCGAGAAAATACCATGGCAAGCAAAAAATACGTTTTGCTCGACCGGGACGGGACCATTATCGTCAATAAGCATTACCAAAAGGATCCCGAAGAAACGGAATTGCTTCCCAATGCTGCGGCTGGCCTGCATAAGCTTAAGCAGGGCGGATTTGGTTTGGTGGTAGTCACCAATCAATCCGGCATTGGCCGGGGGTATTTGACCAAGACCGATTTGGCCTCGATCCACCGCCGGATGATCTTGCAGTTGGGCGGCAAGGACGATTTCTTCGCCGGCATCTACTATTGCCCGCACACCCCCGACGCCCAATGTCACTGCCGCAAGCCAAAACCCGGCATGGTGGAGCTGGCGGCGGCGGAATTGAAGTTCGCGCCGCCGGAGACCTATGTAATCGGAGACAATGAGTCCGACATCCAGATGGGGAATGCGGTCGGGGCGACGACGGTATTGGTGTTGACCGGCAAAGGCAGGGAAACGGAACTGATCAGCGATTTGGACGTCGATTATATAGCCAATGATTTGCTTGACGCCGCCAATTGGGTGATTCGCCGGGAGCAGTGGATGGAGAAGGTGACCCGGGTGCGTCGGCGGAGGTCGCGGAGCGGCGACACTGAAATGAGCGGCAAGGGGGTGGACAGCGGCATGCTGAAGCGTAGCCGCGGTTGGTTGGGCCGGGGCGACGACACGCCGTGGAGCTATGTCCTGTCGCGGTCAACGCCGATCAGGTCGGTGCTGTAACCGGAAGGTTGTAACCATACCCGCCCAGATGTAACGGACATCCGCATTTTCCATATTTATCACCCGCTAAGGGATGCCAAGGAAATGCCTGACCTCCATGCATCAACTCCAAAAGCACCTTTCCTCCCCCTCCTAGTCCTTATCACCCTGGCTTGGCTCCCCCCCGGCCTGTTCGGACACGAACCCTGGAAACCCGATGAAGGGTACTCCATCGGCATTATAAAAAATATGGCCGAAACCGGCGATTTTGTCGTGCCGCGCATTGTCGACGCGCCTTTTATGGAAAAACCCCCGGTCTTCTTCATCACCGCCGCCCTCTTCGCCAAAGCCCTCTCGCCCCGCCTTCTGCCCCTGCACCAAGCCGCCGCCCTCGCCGCGTTGTTTTATCTCGCCGTAATGCTTTTCTTCACCTACCTCGCCGGCAAGGAAAATGGCGGACCCGAAGAGGGAACGGTCGCCCTCCTTGCTCTGCTGGGCTGCGTCGGGCTTACCGTTCGCGCCCACTTGGCCATCACCGACACCGCCCTCTGGTGCGGCTTCGCCATCGCCGGCTACGGCATGTGCCGGGCCGACCGCCGCCGCTTGGCCGCCGCCTTCTGGTTCGGGACAGGTTCGGGCTTGACCTTTCTCGCCAAAGGTCTGCAGGGACCGGCCTTTATCGGAGTCGCGGTCATCCTCCTCCCCCTGTTCTGCCGGGACAAACGAAGCGGCGCGTATCTCCGCTTTCTCCTGATTTCGCTCCTCTTCGCCCTGCCGTGGCTGGTTATCTGGCCACTCGCCCTGTACCGGCAGGCGCCGGAATTGTTCCACACCTGGTTCTGGCTGAACAATGTCGGACGCTTTCTCGGGCCGACATTCGGTTTCCCGGTCATGGCCCAGGCGCCGGGACACTGGAAATATCTCCGCGATTTCATTTGGTTCACCCTCCCCTTGTGGATTCCGGCCCTGTATGCCTGGAAAAGCATGCGGATTGTTGACGACACGCGACTTTCGCCCTGGCGGGATTCCGCGGTGATGTTCCCCGGTTTGGTGGTGGCGGCGGGGCTTGTCCTCCTCACCGCCGCGGCGGGGCAGCGTGAACTGTACATGATCCCCCTCCTGATGCCCCTGGCGTTACTGGCGGCGCGGGGCGGCGGGGCAGTGCCGGCGTGGCTTAACCGTTGGCTGGCGCGAGTGGCGTTTGGGTTGTTCACGATCGGTTTGACGGCGGTGTGGCTGGTTTGGCTGGGGTGGCGTTGCGGTTGGCCGGAAGCATTGATGCGGCGCTTGGCGCGGGCGGCGCCGGGGCTTAAGGAGCATACCGGGGGCTTGCCGCTGGGCTTGGCGGTTTTATACAGTTTGGGCTGGCTGATTTTGTTCGTGTGGCAGAGTGACTACCGGCGGAAATGGCCGTGGGTTTGGGCGGGCGGAATAACCGTGGGCTGGGGGGTGGCGATGCTGCTGTTTATGCCGATCCTCGATTACAACAAAGGTTACCGGGACACCTTCGCCGGCTTGCTCCGTTATTTGCCGGAGCCGGCGGTCGAGGCCGAAAATCCGGAGCGGGGCGGGGTGATTCGCATCAGCGGCTACAATCTGGGGGAGAGCCAGCAGGCGATTCTGGATTATTATTTCTCGGTGAAAACCCGCAATTACACCGGTTTGGACTGCCGCCCGGCCGGGTATTACCTGTTGGTGCAGAATCATGTAAACGATCCCAAATTCAAGCCGGACGGGACCTGGAAAAAAATCGCCGAAACCAGCCGGCCCGGCGACAAACGGGAGAGTTACGATTTGTACGAACGGGAGTTATTGCATTAGGCTGAAATGATTTAGGCGGGAGGCGAAGATTTGGTTGCGAAATGACTCACGCGAAACTTGCACAATTAGGGAGGTTCAGGTATAATAAACTAGATACGTTGACGTACCCAGGATTTTGTACGCAAGCGTGTTTATCGCAGTAAACGCCGTGGACCGGGCTTGCCCAGTCCACCGCAAGTTAAACGGGAAGGTGAGGGAGCTGCGACTACCAGGAGGTCTAATCCATGAGCGACAAAAAAAACGGTAAAGAGCGACTTACCACCAATGCCGGCGCGCCGGTGGTCGACAACCAGAACGTCATGACCGCGGGAAAACGCGGCCCGCAACTGCTGCAGGATATCTGGTTTCTGGAAAAGCTCGGGCATTTCGACCGGGAAGTCATACCGGAGCGGCGTATGCACGCCAAAGGTTCCGGAGCCTACGGCACCTTCACCGTGACCCATGACATCAGCAAATACACCAAGGCCAAACTCTTCTCCCAGCTCGGCAAGAAAACCGATCTCTTCGTCCGCTTCTCCACCGTGGCCGGCGAACGCGGCGCCGCCGACGCCGAACGGGACATCCGCGGCTTCGCCATCAAATTCTACACCGAACAGGGCAACTGGGATTTGGTCGGCAACAACACCCCGGTCTTCTTCCTTAGGGATCCCCTCAAATTCCCCGACCTCAACCACGCGGTAAAGCGGGACCCCCGCACCAATCTCCGCAGCGCCCTCAACAATTGGGATTTCTGGTCCTCCCTCCCCGAAGCCCTGCACCAGGTCACCATCGTCATGAGCGACCGCGGCATCCCCGCCTCATACCGGCACATGCACGGCTTCGGCAGCCATACCTTCAGCATGATCAACGCCAATAACCAGCGCTTCTGGGTCAAGTATCACCTAAAAACCCAGCAAGGCATCAAGAATCTCAGCGATCAACAGGCGGAAGCGCTTATCGGCAAGGATAGGGAAAGCCACCAACGCGATCTCTACGACAGTATCGAACGGAAGGATTTCCCCCGCTGGACCATGTTCATCCAGGTAATGCCGGAACTCGACGCGGTCAAATACCATTACCACCCCTTCGACCTGACGAAGGTCTGGCCCCACAAGGATTATCCCCTCATCGAGGTCGGGGTGATGGAACTGAACCGCAATCCCGAGAACTATTTCGCCGAAGTCGAACAGTCGGCCTTCAATCCGGCAAACATCGTGCCGGGCCTCGGTTTCTCCCCCGACAAAATGCTCCAGGGCCGCCTGTTTTCCTACGGCGACACCCAGCGCTACCGTCTCGGGGTCAATCACCACCTCATCCCGGTCAACAGATCGCGTTGCCCCTTCCACAGCTTCCACCGGGACGGCGCCATGCGGGTCGACGGCAATTACGGCTCGACCCTGGGCTACGAACCGAACAGCTTCGGGGAGTGGCAGGAGCAGCCCGATTTCGCCGAGCCGCCCCTGGCCCTGGACGGCAGCGCCGATCACTGGAATTTCCGCGAGGACGACGCCGACTATTACACCCAGCCCGGCCTCCTGTTCCGGCTCATGAACACGGAACAGAAACAGGCCCTGTTCGAAAATACCGCCCGCGCCATCGCGGAAGCGGGGAAGGAAATCCAGCTCCGCCATATCGGCAATTGCCGCAAGGCCGACCCGGCCTACGGCGAAGGTGTGGCGAAGGCGCTGGGACTATAGTCCCCCCGTATTCGGACCCATGGAAATCCGCAAAAAACGCTTATGATCGGTGGCGATTGACTATTCAATCGCCACCTGGTTGAACTTCGCCAAAGGAACGCTGATGATCGATATCAGCCGGCTCTACTGTGGTCAAGTCAGTCAATCCAACCGGCTCCGCTACGGCCATGACGTCCGTGACCCCGGGACGGTCCGCCCCGTGGTGGTGTGGAACGCCACCCGCCGCTGCAATCTGCGTTGCCGCCACTGTTACGCCCTGGCGACCGACCGGACGGCGGAAGGTGAACTCGACACCCGGGAAGCCGAAAGGCTTCTGGACGATCTCGCGGCTTACGGTTGCCCGGTGGTGTTGTTCTCCGGCGGCGAACCCCTCACCCGGTCCGACCTGCCGCACCTGGTCGCTTACGCCACCGCCCGGGGGCTCAAAGCCGCCCTCAGCACCAACGGCATGCTCCTCGACGCAACGTTGTCGTCACGGCTCCGTGACGCCGGCCTGACTTACGCCGGCATCAGTATCGACGGCAACCAAGCGGCCCACAACCGGCTCCGGCAGGACCCCGACGCCTACCGGAAAACCCTGGCCGGCCTCCAGGCCGCCCGCCGGGCCGGCCTGCGGGTGGGCCTCCGCCACACTCTGACCCGGGACAGCATCGCCAATATTTCCCACCTCTTCGACCTCATGGAAGCGGAAGATGTGCAGCGGCTCTGCTTCTACCACCTGGTCCCGACGGGCCGGGCGGGGGAAGCAAAACAGGCCCTGCCCCTCACCGGCGAGGAAACGCGCCGGGCGGTGGACGAGATAATCGACCGGACCGCCGAAATGTTGGCAAAGGGAATGGTACGGGAAATTCTCACCGTCGACAATCACGCCGACGGGGTTTACCTATTTTTACGCCTGTTACGGGAGAACCCCGACCAGGCAAGGGAAACGTTGACCCTCCTGTCCGCCAATGGCGGCAACCGCTCCGGCTCCGCCATCGCCTGCGTCGGCTGGGATGGCGCCGTGCACCCGGATCAATTCTGGCGCCGCCAAGTGCTGGGTAACATCCGCGAACGCCCCTTCAGTTCGATCTGGTCCGACCCCTCGCCCGGGCTCCTCGCCCGGCTACGCAATCGGGACGGACTTATCGGCGGCCGTTGCGCCGGCTGCCGGCATTTCCCCCTCTGCCGCGGCAACCTTCGCGCCCGGGCCGAAGCGCTGACCGGCGACCCCTGGGCGGCCGACCCCGGCTGTTATCTTACCGACGCCGAGATTTCCGACCAAGCCGCCGTGACCGAAAGGGTGTGACGATGAACTCCCCCGAGATTCCCCCGCTTCAAGTGGTCGCCTGGGAGACGACCAGACGCTGTCCCCTCCGCTGCCGGCATTGCCGGGGTTCGGCCCGGGATGAAAACCATGCCGGTGAATTGGATCAGGATGAAGGCAGGAAGGTCATCGCGGCGGTCGCCGATTTGGGCTGTCGTTTGCTGATTTTCACCGGCGGCGAACCCCTGACCCGCCCGGACCTGTTTCCACTCTTGGAATACGCCCGGGAAAAGGGCCTAAGAACCGCGCTGGCCGCTTGCGGCCCGGCGCTCGACGTAGCGGCCACGAAACGCCTGCGGCAGGCCGGTGTCGCCCGGATCAGTGTCAGCCTGGACGGCCACGACGCCCGGGAGCACGACAGCTTTCGCGGCGTCGACGGCGCCTTCGCCGCCAGCCTGGAAGGGCTGGCCAATGCCCGGCGGGCCGGCTTGCCGTTCCAAATCAACACCACCGTCACCCGACGGAATCTTGAATTCCTCCCGCAAATATTGGAAAACGCCATTCGCCTCGGCGCGGAAGCCTGGGACGTTTTCTTCCTGGTGCCGGTCGGGCGCGGCGAATTATTGGCCGGGGAAGCGCTGAACGCCGAGGAAAACGAAATCGCCCTGGAGTGGCTCGCACAGGTGCGGGAACGCTCCCCCATCGCCGTGCAGGCGACCTGCGCCCCGCAATTGGCGCGGGTCCTGGCGGAGAGTCCGGCCTGGTCGGGGCAGTCGGCCCGGGGCTGCATGGCGGGCCGGGGCTTCCTGTTCATCTCGCACCGGGGGATATTGCAGCCCTGCGGCTTCCTGGACGTCCCCTGCGGCGACCTCCGTCAGGCCGATTTCAAACTGTCCGAACTCTTAAGCGCCTCGCCGACCCTGGCAGCGCTACGCCGCCCCGAACAGTTGCGCGGTTCCTGCGGCGCCTGCCGCTATCAACGCGCCTGCGGCGGCTGCCGCGCCCGCGCCAAGGCGGCGGGAGGGGATATCCTGGGACCCGAACCGACCTGCCGGGGTAAGCGGGGCGCCGTGTGGCTCCCGCCCCACGAGGCGGCGGCGGAACTAAGCCGGGAACAGGAGGAGCGCGTCCTGCACCGGCTCCAGAGCGGCGTGCCGCTGGAAGAGCGGCCCTACGCAAGCATGGGGCGGGAACTGGGAGTGTCGGAGGAAGCGGTCATGGGAGTGGCCCAGGCGGCTTTGGCGGACGGCCGGGCCCGGCGGCTGGGCGGCATTTTCGACCCCAAACGGATCGGTTACGGCAGCGCCTTGTGCGCCCTGGCGGTGACGGCGGCGGAAGAACGGGAAACGGCGTCCTATCTCGTTTCCGTGCCGGGGGTAACCCACTGTTATCTCCGTAAGCCCTTCGGGCGCGGGCGGCCGCCCGGGCGTGGCGATGGACCGACCCCCAATCTCTGGTTCACCCTGCAGGCGCCCCGGGCGGAATTCGCCGCCGCCTGGGAGGATATCCGGGATCGCGTCCAGCCCCGCACGCCCCTGGCCCTGCCTGCCCTCTGCCGTTACAAGATTCAGGCGGTCTTCGGCACGCAAGGGAGCGTCCTGGCGAACCTACCCCCGCCCCCCGGCGAAACGGCCGACGACCCCGCCGTGGTCCTGACCGGCGAGGAACGCCTGGCGGCGCGGATTTTGCAGGAACCCCTGCCGCTCGTCTCCCGCCCCTTCGCGGCCGCGGCCGCGAACGGCGGGCTTTCGGAAGCGGCGCTGCTCGCCGCCGCGCAAATGTTCCAGGCTTCCGGCGCCCTCCGCCGCATCGCCCTGGTGGCCCGGCACCAGCTACTGGGCTACCGCGCCAATGCCATGCTGGTCTGGGATGTCGAGGAGTCCCGGACGCCTGCCGCCGGCGCGGCGCTGGCGCGCCGGCCGGACGTGTCGCAGTGTTACGCGCGCCCCCGGGCGCCGGGGGTGCCGGGCAATCTGTTCGCGATGTTTCATGCCACGGACTGGGGGGGGATGTTCGGAGCGGTGGAGACAGCGGAGTCGGAAGCCGGTCTTGCCGGCGGGATCGCCTTCATCACCATCAAGGAATACAAAAAAACCAGCATGCGCTACAACCCCGACGCGATAATGCCGGTCTCGGTTTGAAATGGTGAAAAGTTTTATTTACCACAGTGACACAGAGGTCACAGAGAACCACAATTTTTTTGAGTAATCTACTGAACTTTTGCAAAGTGGCGATTAAACCGCCAATCGCCACTTTGCAAAAATCGTTTTTGCCCGAATTTCAAGGGTTTTTGATTTTACAAAATCGCCATTCGGCGGTTTGAATGGTGATTTTGCAAAAGTCCAGTAATCTATATTTATACCGAGGACACTTTGAATTTAGTAAACCAAGGGTCTTATTGCCCTGTTACGCAGCACCCCTCCCCACACGTCATTCCGGCGCCGCAAGCGTTGAACCGGGGGGAAGCGTAAGTCGCCGGAATCCAGGCCGATGAACCGTCGCTCCGTCGCTCGGTGGTTCCACTGAACACCCCTCAGTGTCGGAACTTACGCATACGTAAGACAAGGAGCAAACGCCACTGAAGCAGTCGTCTAGAGCGGTTCTAACAATTATATGGCATTTTGAGCACTGCTATTTTGCCCTCAATTGAGGCACGAGGAGCGCGCATCCCCTACGGGCTGTAAGCGACGAGTAACGAAGAGTGAGGGCAAAAGAGCGGTGCT
>JAVBRG010000182.1:0-32914 GCA_031548195.1 Planctomycetota bacterium
GGATAGCTTTCCGTTTTCGTGCCCTTGGGCTGCGTTGGAGCTTCTTGACAATATGTTCAATATTGCCTGCGAAGCTCCGCCTTGCCCAAGGGCACGAAAACGAAAATTTATCCGAAGATTTAGGCTTTATGGGGCACTAGATAATTTGTTGGATCCCGACAACGATACTCTCGATCTCCTTACCCTAATCCGCGCCGCTTCAGTACTCGGAAAAGAACTGCAGGTCAGTTTGGTTTAACTGAAGTTTGGTAAAATCGCGTGTCCAGGGTGTTCGCTTTTCATGCCAAGCGCCTCTCAACGCGATTGAGAGGCGCTTGGCATTACCACTGAAATTTTCCCGGCAAATCTCACTTCAAATACCGTAACCACGCATCCGCCACCAAACCTTGCGAACCGTCGGTTCTGGTGAATGTGGACTTTTCCCCGATGACGTTGCCGTGGGCGTCCAGCTGCCGCGAATCGTCGTGGCGGAGACTAATCGACTTGATGCCGGCGTCGGACAGGCTCAATGCCTCCTCGAGCTGGCTCATGCCGTCGCCGTTCAAATCGCGCCACAGGCGGAGCTGGCTGTAGACAGAGTCGTTTTCGTCGATGACGCCGTCCTGATTTTCGTCGTACTGGGCGAGTTTGGCGAAGCCGTTCGCGAAGCCGCCGTGATCGCCAAAGAGTTCGTTCGCGTCGTCGGCGCTGCCGTTGCCGTTTTGGTCGAGAAACAGGAAGGCGTTGTTCCCCTGGATGAAAGCGCTCTTCACCGGGGTACCGTCCCCCCGGATGTCGAAATAGACCCCGTCCTCGGCGGAAGTGAGGTTGATGCCTTCGTCAGCCAGATCGAAAACCAGCGGATCGCAAAGGCCCATTATTTGCATGTAGGTCATGAGATCCATGCCGCTGGCGGCGGCGCCGGAGGCGGAGTATTGTTCGATGGCGACTTCGAGCTGGACGTTGACGCCGGTCATGGTGCCGCTGCGGCCGGGAGCCTCTGTCACCTGGTTGAAGAGTTGGCTGGAATTGAAGGCGGTGAATTCGAGGCGCCAGCTGTCGCTTTGACTGACGAGACCGCTGAAGAGACCGCTGTTTTGCCCGCTCCTGAGGCCGGATTGATTGGCGGAAAAGAGCAGGTCGAAGATGCTTTGCTGGGAAGAGGAACGGGAGGAGCCGCTCCGGCCGCCGCCGTTCAGGCTGCTCAGGAGTTCGTCGAGGGAATCGGCCAGGAGGCGCTGCGTTTCCAGTTGCAGCATGGCCACGGACAGGGTGGTGTTGCCGCGCCCGCGTTGCACCTCGACGTAACGGATCGACTCGGTGTCGACGACCAGGTTGCGGCTGGTTTTCTCGCCGCCGGCGTTCACCAGGTTTTGGGATTTGCCGGCTTCGAAGGTGTTGGTGATGACGTTCCGGAGCGACTGCAGGAGGGCGTCGTCGTCGGCGATTTGGGCGGGGATGTCGGGGGTCATGGAGACGGTGGAGTTGTCGCCGGTGCGGACAAAGTAGCTGGCGGCGGAGCCGAAATTGGCGAGGCCGTTACGGGAGGAGACGGTGAGGCCGGGCAGGGCGGCGGCGAGTTTTTCCTGGCCTTCCTGGACTTTTTCCTTGGTGGTGGGGTTGAGGCTTTGCAGACGGTTCCTGAGTTCTTTGGCGAAGAGTTCGGCGTCAACGGCGACGTCGCTGGTGGCGGTGCCGCTGCTGGTGGCATTGGCGGTAGAGTTTGCGGCAAGCAATTCGGCGGCACTGGACATGGCGGTATCCTCGCATTCGGCAAGCGTTTTCCCAACGCCCCAATCCGGGCGGTGCCGAAGGGCCTTCGGCACCGCCCGGATTGACATTCCCCGGCAAAAAAGTCCCAAAAACAAAACCTGGCGGATGGTATTGCAAACGCTTTGCCGTATTTTTCCGGTTTACCGGCGCTACGACCGAAAGGAGTCGTAACTTTAGGGAAATTAGGGTTTTTTGCCGATTATTTTATGCCTCCATTTACCGCGGCAGTTCGACTATGGGCAGTGGAAGGTCAGAAACGGCGTGATTTGCCGGAAAAAACCGCCGTTGCCCCGGGATAGGGAAGCGAAGGCAAAAGTCTTCACCGCGTTCACAGTTCGGAAAATTATTTTATTCCTTTTTTTCTCTTCCCGCCAACACGTATAATTAAGGGGAATACGCCTCCTTGGAGATAGAGCATGCTGAGCAAGTTGACGCTGAAGAATTTCCGCTGTTTCAAAGAACTGACCATCGATCAGTTCCGGCCGCTGACGCTGTTGACCGGCAAGAATAGCGTCGGCAAGTCGACGGTATTGGAGGCGATATTTTTATTATCCAAGTACAATCAAATCGAAGTGTTTTTCGAATTGAACATGTTCCGCAATGTCCCCGGGCAGGTATTGGAGCCGGAAGCAGTGTGGGGACCATTTTTCCGAAATACCAATGAAAATGCACCAATCGGACTCGGGGCAATGATGGATGGCAAGAATTTCTCAGTCCACTATATAAAGGAACAGGGTACATTTCTTGCTGGCCCGGCCATAATGCCCGTCGAGGCAGGAGTAAAAGCGTTCAGCCCAGCACCATTCCCCCCCACCGAATGTCTAAAATTTGTTTTTAAAAGCATGGATTATTACAGTTCCGGATTATTCGTTCTCTCGCCAAATGGATCGAGAATGATCCCGGAGGCTATGGAAAAGCCAGAGGATTGCCTTCCACCAAGATTGCCACGCACGATAATGCGCAACATACATGTGACCAATTTACTGCCAGCGGCATTGACCGAAGTTGACTTTTCCGGGAAAAAAGGTGAGGTGGTCAAGGCACTACAATGCATCGACGATAGAATTGGCGATATATCGGTGGGGATGCGAGGCGGCTTGAGCCTGCTTTATGTCGATGTGGGAAAAGGCCAGAAAATTCCCGTTACATCCATGGGTGACGGTGTCGTCAATATTTTACAAATCATCCTTTCCATTCTTACCAACCCGGGGGGAATTATGCTGGTTGATGAGCTGGAAATCGGTTTTCACCATTCCGCTTTGGAAAAGCTTTGGGAACTGATCGCCATTATGGCGAAAAGTCACCAATGCCAAGTCATTGCCACCACCCACAGTTATGAATGCATCCAGGCGGCCGCCTCGGCGATCCTGTCGAGCGAGGCGGAGAAGGATTTTGTCCTCATGCGTCTTGACCGAAGGGGCGAGAATATTGTCGCGGTCGAATATGAAGATGAACTGCTGCAATATGTGGTTGACAAGGAAGTCGAGGTACGGGGATGAAAAGTGAAAACAAACGCCATAAACATTGGGAATTGAAGTCGCCTTGTCTGATCCTCTGCGAAGGCAAGGATGCCGAAAGGTTTCTGATCGAATTATTGGTTTTTCACATAAGACAAGGGAAAAAGAATTGGGATAACATCCAAGTATTCGACTATGGCGGAATTAAAGAACTAACTAATGGTTTGAACACCGTCCTTCAGACTCCAGGCATTGAAGCTCTCGAATCCATCCTCATCTTACGCGATTCGGAAAAGAACGCCGCCGGGGCGGCGCAGTCCATCGGCACTTCGCTTGACAAGGTGAAGCTGGACAGACCTTGCGCCGTCAACACCTTTACCGCCGGTTCGCGTCCGACCGTGGCGTTTTCGCTGTTTCCCAATTTTGATGCGCAAGAGGACGGCACCCTCGAAGATTTGTGCATGCGGCTGATCTGTGAAGAATGCTACCCGCGCCTCAGCGGGGACATCGGCGATTTCATCGACAAGATTGAAAATGCCTATCAGCGCCCACCTTTCCACCGGCATAAATCCCAATTGCATACCTATTTTTCCATCAGCGACGGGTTGATAGGTCTAAAATTAGGCGAAGCGGCAAAGACAGGCGCCTATGACTTGACTAGTCAAGCATTGGCGCCCCTGTTTAAATTGTTCGATGAAATGACCGCACGAATCCCCTAACGCTCCCTCTTCGCAAAATACGCCCCATACCCCGCCAATGTCAACCATCCGTCTTCACAGACCGCCGTGTCCTCGAAACCGTGTCCGGTCAGAGCGGTAAACCCTTCCGGCAGGTGATAGCTTTCCGCCTTGTCCCCAAAGTTGAAAACCGCCAGCAATTCCTCATCCCGACCAAACCTGAGAAGCGCCAGAATTTCTCCGGCGGAGTCGTCGAGAAAACGCATCCCGCCGGTTTGGAAAATATGGAAACGCTTCCGCCAGGCGATGAACTTCCGAACCCGCTCGAGAATCGAATCCGCCACGCCTTCCTGACAATTCACCGCCAAAGGCAGGTGCTCGCGGGGAACCGGCAGCCACGGCTCGGCTTCGCTGAAACCGCCGTTGGGCAGATCGCCGTGCCACACGAAAGGCGTGCGGCAGCCGTCCCGGCCGGGGTTCTCCGGCCACATCGCCCGGCCGTGCGGATCCTGGATGAGTTCGAAAGGAATCTTCGCCTCGGTGAGGCCCAGTTCCTCGCCCTGATACAAACAGGCCGTGCCGCGCAGGGAAAACAGGAACGCGAACAGCATCGGCGCCGCCTTTTTGGCGTCCCCCCCGAATTCCCAGCGGGACACCATGCGCTCCACGTCGTGATTGGCCAGGGTCCAGGCAATCCAGCCGTCGGCAATGTCCCGGTTCAGGCGTTCGACAACGCCCCGCAGCTTGGCGGCCGAGTAGCCGTTCAACATCAAGGCGAAAACATAAGCCATATGCAGGCGCTTGCCGGCGGTGGTATAGGAAGCCAATAGCGGGCCGGCCGAATCCGACTCCACCCCCAGTTCCCCCAGTAGCGTCTTGTCCGGATACAAATCGGTCAGGCGGCGGAGGTCTTCCAGAAAAGCCAGGTTCTCCGGCTGGGTCTTGTCATAGAGATGCACCTGATACTCGTAGGTCTCGAAATCGTCGACAATCTGCGCCCGGGGGCAGGGCGGATTGTCGCGAAGGAGCCGGTCCTGAAAATACATGTTCACCGTGTCCAGCCGGAAGCCGTCGACGCCGCGATCGAGCCAAAATTTGGCCACCTCCAAAATGGCCTGACGCACCTGGGGATTATGATAATTCAAATCCGGCTGCTCCGGCAAAAAGTTGTGGAAATAGTACTGCCGCCGCCGCGCCGACCAGGTCCAGGAACTGCCGCCGAAGTGGGAAAGCCAATTGTTCGGCGGTGTGCCGTCGGGTTTCGGATCCGCCCAGGTATACCAGTCGGCCTTCGGATTGGCGCGGCTCTGCGACGATTCCAGGAACCAGGGGTGAAGGTTCGAGGTGTGGCTGAGGACCAGGTCAATCAGCACTTTCAAACCATGCTGGTGCGCGACTTGTAGCAAATCGTCGAAATCCCGCAAAGTCCCGAATATCGGGTCGACGGCGCGGTAGTCCGAAATGTCGTAGCCCGCATCCCGCATCGGGGACATGAAGAAGGGGCTGAGCCATATCGCATCGACCCCCAAACCCGCCACGTAAGGGATTTTTTCGGTAATGCCGGGAAGATCGCCCATGCCGTCGCCGTTCGCGTCCATGAAGCTTCTGGGGTAGATCTGGTAAATAATGGCGCCTTGCCACCAGGCTCGGGAGGCGCTTTGCAGTGAAGTGGACATGGTGTTTCCTTTCCGTGTAACGCATGGCCTTGAAGGTGCAGGCGCGGTCTGGGTGAAGCCAGGTTCGCCGGAATATTTAAAAAGTTTTTAAAATATCCAAATTGCCTCTTCCCAAAAAGTCTGTTTTGTGGATAATTTTCCCTGTTCGAATAGTATACCAATGCACCCGGCAGGGCAATGCCAGCTATAAAAACATTTGCGGTTCTGTGTCGGGCGCCTCGGGGCCCGATTCCGCCGCCGCCAATAAATATCTATCCTGATGTCGCATAGGCTATGGTCACTTTTTAGGAGAAGTTTATGTCGGATGTAATTCGCATTGGGCTGATTGGGGCCGGCCGCATCGGCAAGGTCCACGCGCGCTCCCTCGGCATGGTCCCGGGCGCCAAAGTTGTCGCCGTTTCGGACGTGGTCAAGAAGGCGGCGGAAGCGCTCGCAGCCGAACATCACATCCCCGCCGTGTATGACGATTACCAAAAGATACTCGCCGACAAGGACATCGACGCCGTCTTCATCTGCTCCTCCACCGACACCCACGCCCAGATCATGGAAGAATCCGCCAACGCCAAAAAGCATATCTTCTGCGAGAAACCCATCGCCCTCGACATGGCGAAAATCGACAAGGCCCTCGCCGCCGTCACGAAAAACGGGGTCATCCTCATGGTCGGCTTCAACCGCCGCTACGACACCGGCAACAAGCGCCTGCACGACGCCATGCTGGCCGGCGACATCGGGAACCCGGAAATGTGCATCATCAATTCCCGCGACCCCGCCCCGCCGCCCCTGGAATACGTCAAAGTTTCCGGCGGCATTTTCCTCGACATGATGATCCACGATTTCGACCTCGCCCGCTACCTCCTTGACGATGAACCGGAGGAAATCTACGCCTGCGGTGCCTGCCTCGTGGACCCGGAAATCGGCAAGGCCGGCGACTACGACACCGCCATGGTCACGATTCGCTTCAAAAAAGGCGCCATCTGCCACATCGACAACAGCCGCCGCGCCGTCTACGGTTACGACCAGCGGGCCGAAGTCTTCGGTTCGAAAGGCAAAATCTACACCCAGAACATCCACGAAAATAACACGGCCATAGCCACCAAAACCGGCTACAAGCAGCCCCCCATCCAGAATTTCTTCCTCGAACGCTACATGCAGGCCTACATGGAAGAGGGTAAGGTTTTCGTCGATTGTGTCAAACACCGGAAGACGCCGCCCTCGACCGGCATCGACGGCAAGGTCTCGGTCCTCATGGGCTACGCCGCCATCAAATCGGCCAAGGAGAACCGGCCGGTGAAGATGTCGGAAGTGGGGAAGTAATTAGCGGCAATATGCCTGTCTCACACTGCAAATGTTTGGAAACACATGGCGCCGCGATCCGGGGGATCGCGGCGCTTTTTCAAATGGCGCATCTCAAGTTTGTGTAAACATAACTCCTTGTCCTGCCACATCGGACCTAATCCACCCGTCATTCCTGCGCCGCAAACGTTGAACCGGGGGGAAGCGCATCCCGCCGGAATCCAGGCCGACGGACGATCGCTACAGTGGCGTTTGCTCCTTGTCTTACGGAGGTGTAAGTTCCTACACTGATATGGTGTTTAGTGGAACCACCTAGCGACGGTTTATCGGCCTGGATTCCGGCGAGTTACGCCTCACCCCGGTTCAA
Organism: Planctomycetota bacterium; assembly: GCA_031548195.1. Classification (GTDB taxonomy): domain Bacteria; phylum Planctomycetota; class SZUA-567; order SZUA-567; family SZUA-567; genus JAJBSZ01. The sequence goes on from JAVBRG010000182.1 coordinate 7,223, forward strand.
TGTTTATGGCGCCGGAATGACGTGTGGAGAGGAGTCAGGTGCAACAGGATGCGGATTGACGTAACAAGAGTTAAGATTCGCCCTTAAGGCAATGCCTTACGATTTAACACCCGGGTTACGGTACTTGGGTTCTCTACCCTCTAGTAGCCAGTCCCAGGTAACGCCTTTCGTTTGAACGGCAAAGACCAGTTTATCCCAGGGGACCTTTTTTCTATTGTTTCGCCAATCACTTATCGCCGAAGGTCCCACGCCGAATAAAGCGGCCAAATCATCGCGAGAATAATCACCATACAGTGAAAAAAATCTTTCTCCTATCTCTTTAAAATTTAACAAGTAATGTTTTTTCATTAATTTAGTCACCAAATAGTGATTGACAAATATTGCGATTCTTTTATGCTTCACTTGGGAATAAAACATAATATGCCGGAAGGCAGGCTGGATGGTTGGAATCCCTACGATTCCATCGTATCGGCCCGTGCACAGGGTGGGATCACGAACCCGCCAACGCTCTGCCACGGCGCACTGCATCCCTACCTGCGCTTCCGGTGTTTGAATTATAGGCTACATAGTTTTTTTGGCAATATTCGCGCTGATAGACCGCCTTGCTTCGGGAATTCATATTATGTCAAAAAAAAATGTGACCAAAAACCAAAAGGAAGCGGCGCTGCTGTCGTGGATGCGGTTTTTCAGCGCAACCACCGAAGAAGAATTTGAAAAGGCAGCCGAAGGTAATCCAGATGTAGCCGAGGCTTATGAAGTCCTGAAAGAGCTAAGCGCCGATCCAGAAATTCGTCGCCGAGCCGAGGCCAGAGAAAAAGAACTCAAGGACATGAGAAAATCTCGCTGGGGTCATTTGAAAGATGACTAATACGAGAAGGGCGTCTAGTCGCTGTCTTTGGATAAATTTCGTTGGTGAAACGTGTCTCCGGACCCTGTACCGCCGCAAACTTCCCCCCACCGTCATCCCGGCGTTTTTGCATTGAACCGGGGTGTAAACAATGGCGTGCCGGGATGACGATCTTAGGAGGTATGAGATGAAGAGGGTTTGGAGACAGGTTCAGCTACTGTAGTTTATCCAAAGACAACCTGCTAAGCCTCCCAAAAAAACGCCTCCGACTCGGAAGTTCGGAGGCGTGCTTTTTTCACTGTCACCCTCAATTCAATACAATCTCCCCATCCCTCACCCCCACGTGAATCACCGCCCCGTCCTGGTAAGCCCCTTCCAGGATTTTCTCGGCGATTTTATTTTGCAAGCGGTTTTGGAGGACCCGCGCCAGCGGCCGGGCGCCGAAGTCGGGGTCGTAACCTTCCGTGGCGAGGAGGTCCAACGCTTCCGGCGAAATCTCCAGGTTCAGGTGTTTGCCGGCGAGAAGTTTGCGGAGCCCTTGCAGCTGGATATCCAACACTTTGCGAATCTGCTCCGAACCCAGGCGGTGGAAGACGATGACGTCGTCGATGCGGTTCAGGAATTCGGGGCGGAAGTGTTCGCGGAGAATGGCCTGGACCCGATTGCGGAAGGTCGGCGCCTCGATATCCTTGGCGGCGGAGATTTCCCGCGAACCCAGGTTCGAGGTCAGGATGATGATGGTGTTCGTGAAGTCGACGGTGCGGCCCTGACCGTCGGTGAGGCGGCCTTCGTCGAGGACCTGCAGGAGGACGTTGAAGACGTCTGCGTGGGCTTTTTCGATTTCATCGAAGAGGACGACCGAATAGGGGCGGCGGCGCACGGCTTCGGTGAGGTAACCGCCCTCCTCGTAACCGACGTAACCCGGGGGGGCGCCGATGAGCCGGGCGACCGAATGCTTTTCCATGAATTCCGACATGTCGATACGGACCATGTTGTGCTCGTCGTCGAAGAGGAACTCGGCGAGGGAGCGGGCGACTTCGGTTTTGCCGACCCCGGTGGGGCCGAGGAAAATGAAGGAGCCGATGGGACGGTTTGCCCTTTGTAAACCGGCGCGGCTGCGGCGCACGGCGTTCGCGACCGCCGTGAGGGCTTGATCCTGCCCGACGACCCGCTCCTGCATGCGGGCTTCCATGTCGAGGAGTTTCCGCATTTCGCTTTCCAGCATGCGGGAGACGGGAATGCCGGTCCAGCGGGAGACCACTTCCGCGATGTCCTCCGGCGTGACTTCCTCCTTGAGGAGACCGCCGTCTTTCTGGAGGGAGCGGAGCTTTTCGTTCTCTTTTTCCAGCTGCTCGGTCATCTGGGGGATTTTACCGTAACGGAGTTCGGCGACCCGGTCGAGCTGACCTTGGCGCTCGAAGCGTTCGGCGTCGTTTTTCGCCGTTTCCAGTTCTTCCTTCAATTTGCGGATGACCGCGATGGCGTCCTTTTCGGACTGCCATTCGGCGGTGCGGGCCTTCAGGTTTTCGTCCAGGTCCGCCAACTGTTTTTTGAGGACTTCGCGGCGTTCGGCGGCGGGGGTGTCGGTGTCTTTTTCGAGCGCCTTCAGTTCGATTTCGATGCGGTTGCGGAGCCGGGTCAGATTGTCCAGTTCCTCGGGCATGGAATCGATTTCGATGCGTAGGCTGGAACATGCCTCGTCGACCAGGTCGATGGCTTTGTCGGGCAGAAACCGGTCGGCGATGTAACGGTGCGACAATTCCGCCGCCGAGACCAGGGCGGAATCCTGGATGCGCACGCCGTGGTGAACTTCGTAGCGCTCTTTCAAGCCGCGGAGAATGCCGATGGTGGATTCGACCGAGGGCTCGCCGACAAAAACCGGCTGGAAACGCCGGGCCAGGGCGGCGTCCTTTTCGACGTGTTTGCGGTATTCGTCGAGGGTGGTCGCGCCGACGCAGCGGAGTTCGCCGCGGGCTAGGGCGGGTTTAAGCATGTTTGCGGCGTCGGCCGCGCCTTCGGCCGCCCCGGCGCCGACGATGGTGTGGAGTTCGTCGATGAAGAGGATGATTTCGCCTGAGGATTCGGTGATTTCCTTGAGAACGGCTTTAAGGCGATCCTCGAACTCGCCCCGGTACTTCGCGCCGGCGATGAGGGCGCCGAGGTCGAGGGCGAGGAGCCGGCGGCGCTTCAGGCTTTCCGGCACGTCCCCGGCGACGATACGGCGGGCCAGGCCTTCGACGACGGCGGTTTTGCCGGTGCCGGGTTCGCCGATGAGGACCGGATTGTTTTTGGTGCGCCGGGAGAGGACCTGCATGACCCGGCGGATTTCGTCGTCGCGGCCGATTACCGGGTCGAGTTTGCCGAGTCGGGCGGCTTCGGTGAGGTCGCGGGTGAAGCGTTTCAGCGACTGGTATTTCTCCTCGGGGTTCTGATCGGTGACCCGGTGGGTGCCCCTGACGTCCTCGAGGGCTTTCAGGACCGCGTCATGGGTAATGCCGGCGGTGGATAGGGCGGAACCGAGCTGGCCGGTGGCTTTGTCGGCCATGGCCAAGAGCAGGTGCTCAGTGGAAAGGTATTCGTCGTGCAGGCGTTCGGCCTCGGACCAGGCGGCGTCGAGGATGGCCTTGAGGTCCCGGGACATCATGGAACCGGCGTCGACGCCGGAGACCTGGGGCTTGGCGTCGAGGATTTTTTCGCAGCGTTCGATGAGCCAGGCGGGGTCTCCGCCGAGTTTTTTCAGGATGGAGGGGGTGACGCCGTCCTCCTGCTCCAGCATGGCGACGAGGAGATGTTCAGGACATATTTCCTGATTATTGCGTTGTGAGGCGATTTTCCCGGCTTTTTCCAGGGCTTCCTGAGTTTTGATGGTGAAGCGGTCTACGCGCATATTTGTCCTCCCATGGTGCTCAACGTCAGTTAATAAACCATCGCTCATTAACTTGCAATCTTCTTGCCAGTTTGCAACCGTGACCCTAAGTTCAAGCGTTCCGGCCGGCCGTAAACGGCGGCGGGTTATTAGTTAATCCCAGATTTTCCCTGGTAAACGCGGTGCTGGGGTGCTAATAATTACTTCCCGCCTTGGGCCGGGTTTGTGATTCCCGGCCAAGCTTGCCCGGGCGGAAGCGTGGCGCTGGCGAAAGGCCACCGTGTCATTTTGACAGAATGAATAACAAAGCTAAAACAATACCATCCATGAGGTAAATTTTGTCTTCAACTTGAATAGAAAGGATGGCAAGGAAATTTTTTTGCGAATTGACAAATCGGTTTCCTGAGTTATACTCTTGGCTCACTGGTAGTTATGGAAAAACTGGCATAACTTTTGCAATCGCCGGCTAAAATCCCCCGGCGCAAGTGGGAAATTAAGGAAAAAGCGGAGGATTTCGGGAACATGATGTTAAATTGGCCGGAGCTTGGGCCAATTGCACAGCATGTCTAGCCAATCCCTGGGTCTCTAGGCGGTTGTACGGCCTGGAACCCATTTTTTGAAACTAGGCTTGATGGTTATCACGTGAATGCAACGCTCAAATCCATACAACAGCTTATTTATAGCCCGGACGACAGCCTGCGTCTTGCGGCAATTCGGGTGTTGGGCGCTATAAATTCACGTGAACCGGCTATCCACAAAGCGTTGGCGGATCTCATGATAGAAACCGCCAACCCCGAAATTTTCGACGCCGCCCTCACCGCCATCGAAAACTCCCCCCACGAGCAAATCCTCAAGCAATTGGTGCGCGTCCTCGACAAAACCGAGGATCACCAGGACCGGGTCATCGACGCCATCGCCAAAATCGGCGCCAAGGCCGTGCCGTCACTCAAACAGCAGTTCGACAAGGTCCCGCCGGAAACCCAGCGCCGGATGGTGAAAATCCTCCCCCGCATCCGCACCCATGTCGCCCACACTTTTCTCATCGACTGTCTGGCCCACCCCGATCTCCAGTTGATGCGGGAGGCGGTTCGTTCCCTCCGCGAGGAAATGCCCCAATACGCCGCCGCCGAAAAGGTCGATCTGTTCAGCCAATTGTCCGCCATCCTGAAGGACAAGCGGATAAAGCAAAACGACATCGCCGTCTCGGCGATTATCATCGCCCTGGGTATCGTCGCCGACCTCAAGGCCAAACCCGCCCTCTTGTCCTTCATCACCCAGGGCGCGTCCAATCAGGTGCGGCGTTACGCCCTCCTGAGTCTGGCCGCCCTGCCGATTACCGAGGACGCCCACCCCGACATCACCGCCGCCCTCTACCCACTGCTGGAGGACCCGGATTACGAAGGCGTGGTGCGGCCGACCGTGAGCGTTTTGTCCCTCCTGCCGCCGGAAAAGGACGACCTGGCCACATTGCAGGGGCTTCTCCAGAACAAGCATATTGGCGTCCGGGTGTTTGCCATGGAAAAATTGGCGGCCCTGGATTCGCCGGTGAATGCGCAGCTGATTATGGACTTCCTCCCCGCCAGCGACCAGGAGGTGAAGGAAGCGGCCCTGGAAGCCCTGGCGGAAATGCCCTCGACGGTGAACATCGTTCTGAAGGCGATTGACGAAAACCCCGCCGCCCTCCGCGTGCAGGACATGGTGCGGATACTGGCCAATCACAAAAACCGCATCACCCCGGACCGCGCCCGCACCCGCATCAAGCGCATGCTCGAACTGCAGGGGAGCGGCGACAAACGTTTCGAACTGAACTGGGAAGCCCTGAAGCTGCTTAAACCTGACGTCCTGCAGGCGGAAATTCTCAAAATCGCCGACAAGGCCTTTACCGAAGGCCAGTTCACCAAGGCGGCGGTGAATTTGGCGCTTTTGGACAAAGGTGGCTTGCTAAACTCCGATTTACGCTATAAACTTATGCTGACCAATTTGAAAACCTCGGACAAATCGCGTTCCCGCAGCAGCCGCGCCGCCGACCCGGCCCTGGATCACGCCGCGAAGTTGCTGGCCGAGAACCCGCGCGAATTCAAAAGCCGGCTTTTGGCCGAAAAAATCCTCACCGACGAAGACTTCCTCTACCTCGGTTTTCACTTCTCCGAGCGGCTTAACGAGGAACGGCGCTTCGGGGCGGATCTGCTCCGGCATGTGGTCGCGAAATGGCCCCGGCGGCAGTCGGCCAAAATCGCCAAACAAAAATTGCAGTTGGAAGGACACCAGGATACTTGAGGAAAACTCTCCATGGAAAAGCACCGCATCGAAGCCACCTACACCCCCGACCCCGATTATCTCCTCCCCCGCCTAGGCCTTGAACCCGGTTCCGACGAAGCCGACGATTTTCTCGCCATCCTGGATAAAACCGCCCCGCTTATCCAGCCGAAAGCCTACTACCTCCGCGTCGACGCCGAAGTCGATCCGGAAAGCGGCAGGGTGGTGGTCGAGGATACCGTGTTCCAAAGCCGCATCCTCGCCAAAAACCTGTCCGGCAAGGAGTGGATCTACCCCCACCTCGCCACCTGCGGCCGGGCCGTTTACGATTACGCCGTCGCCATGCCCGACCCCTTCGAACGCTTCTGGGTCGAGGAAATCATGCATAACGCCCTGAACCAGGCCCGTTCCGCCATGTTGCGGGATTTGGAAAAAAATTACGGCCTCGGCAAAACCGGCGCCATGGGCCCCGGGTCCCTCCCAGAGTGGCCGATTCAGCAGCAAACGCCCCTCTTCAAGCTGCTTGGGGAAGGGGCTGCGTTCTGCGGCGTCGATCTCACCCCGACCCTGCTCATGCTCCCCAACAAAAGCCTCTCCGGAATCATCTTCCCCGACGAAAACGGCTTCGAAAGCTGTGTCCTCTGTCCCCGGAAAAACTGCCAGGGGCGAAGGGCGGAGTATAACCCGGATTTGGCCGAGCAAATGGCGTGACGGAGTGGGAATTATTCGGCCGTCATGAATTATTTTTCAAAATGCGAAGATTTTGTTATTCCCCCGCATGAACGCGGCTATAACGGACGCTGTAGTAAAGCTTCGCCGAAGCCCGGGCCGTCCGGTTGGAAATTTCGGTCATGCGGGATCTTTAGGGGCGCATCTCAACTGTGTTACCCTAATCCGCATTATGTTACGCCTGACTCCTCCCCACACGTCATTCCGGCGTTGCAAGCGTTCAACCGGGGTGAGGAGTCCGACGTAATAAGGATGCGCCCATCCTGGGCGTCTTCCCTGGCAGTCTCGACACCGCCTTCGGGCGGTATTTTCATATGGAGTAATGCCTAATGGCAACCATTCACTACGAAAAAGACATCGACCGCACCCCTCTCGAAAACAAAACCGTCGCCGTCATCGGCTACGGCTCCCAAGGTCACGCCCACGCCCTGAATCTTCGCGACTCCGGTTGCAAAGTCATCGTCGCCAATCGCCCCGGCTCCGCCAATGCCCGCCTCGCCCAGGAACACGGCTTCCAGCTCCACAGCGCCGCCGAAGCCGCCCGCCAGGCCGACCTCGTCATGCTGCTCCTGCCGGACCAGCACCAGGCCAAAGTCTACCGCGAGGAAATCGAACCCCACCTCACCGCCCACAAGGCACTGATGTTCGCCCACGGCTTCAATATTCATTACGGGCAAATCGTTCCCCCCGACGACATCGACGTCATGATGATCGCCCCCAAAGGCCCGGGCCACCTGGTCAGGTCGGAATTCGAAAAAGGCGGCGGCGTCCCCTGCCTGGTGGCTGTCCACCAGAATTACACCGGCCAGGCCCTGCCCCTCGCCCTCGCCTACGGCCTCGCCATCGGCGGCGGCAAAGGCGGGATTGTCGAGACGACCTTCGCCGAGGAAACGGAAACGGACCTCTTCGGGGAACAGGCGGCGATTTGCGGCGGAGTGTCGGAACTGATCCGCAGCTCCTTCGAAATCATGGTGGAAAACGGCTACCAGCCGGAAGTCGCCTATTTCGAAGTTCTCCACGAAATGAAATTGATCGTCGACCTGTTCTACCAGGGCGGCATCGCCTACATGAACCACTCCATTTCGGACACCGCCGAGTACGGCGCCTTCACCCGGGGACCCAGGGTTATCGGCGATGCCTCCCGCAGCGCCATGCGGGAAATCATGGCCGAAATCCAGAACGGCTCCTTCGCGCGGGAATGGCTGTGCGAATGCCTGGTGAACAGCCCGGTCCTCAGGAAAATGCGCGAACGCGACCGCAAACACCCCATCGAGGCAATCGGCAAAAAGCTTAGGAAACAAATGCCCTTCGTCAATCCCAAGGAAGTGTAAAGTGGACACCATAACCATAGACCGCGCGGGTCTGGCGGATCAGGGGAGGCTGGGGCCGCTCCTGTATCGGGTCTACGGCCCGGCCCGCGAGCCGGAAAACCGCGCCGCCCTCGCCTCCGGCCTCCCCGCTTCGAGCCTCGAAGAGGAATTGATGGCCGCCGACGACTTCTATTTCAGCACCATAGAACTCATGGACTGCTGTTACCTCGCGAAGTCGGGCGAAAACCTGGTCGGCGCCGCCTGCGTCAATCCTTACGTCAATGAATTGCATTATGTCGCCGTCCTCCCCGACTGGCGCCGGAAAGGCATCGGCAAAAAACTGGCCGAACTCTGCCTCGCCGAACTCGAACGCCGCGGCGGTGACCACATCCGCCTGGAACAGTCCCTGGAACTGATGGACGCCGGCGGCCGCTCCTTCGCCGAAGCCATGGGCTTCACCCACATCCGGAAAGTAGAGGTGATGGGGAGAAGGCTGGCGGGAGCCGGTTTGGCGGGATATAATGGCCCTGACGATGATGAAAGCGAAGAGGAGGAATGACCATGACCACAACCATGACCACCGCCAACTATAATAGGGAGCCGCTGTCGGAGGAGGAGAAGAGGAGTGTTATATCTGCCCCCAAAAAATATTTCAGCATCGACGAGTGCATGGAAATATTGGGACAGGGATTGAATGCCTATGAATCCGGCGACAAAAAAAAAGCCCTGGAAATTGGGATGCAAGTGCCACTGGAACCAGGTGTGGCCAATGCAGTAAAAAGCGTATACGGGGTAAGGTATCTTGTTGACTCCGGGTTCGATCTTTCGAAAGTACTCGAAGAATACGGAGAGGGTTGGCTGGATGAATAATGACCGCATAAACCTGTTTATTGCCTATTATTCATTGATGTATAAAGCGGTGAAGCGACAAAACGCCGCTGGTGGGCGTAACAAATATTTACGACAGGTCGGACTGGCAACAGAAGTTATGTTGGATTCCGCGCTGCATGGAGATTTCGAGGAAGGGCTAGCGTTCATCAAAATCAGTCAAGATTTCGATTTACAACATCTGGCCACCAACCCCGCCCACCACACCGCCATCCTACGGGATATCGATAACATCAAGAGAGGCGAAGTGCACTTCAACCACTTGCGGGACAAACCGGAAATCTACCGCGATTCCATTGCGCCAGGTTTCATACAGCGCGATTGCGACCTGAACGGCGCCATTCCCATGGACGGCATGCGCAAGGCCTTGGCCAGTCATTTGAAACACGTCGGGGCGCGGCAGTCCATGATGCTCGCCCTGGAGGAACAGAAGCTGGTGGCGGCGCATTGGGAACTTAGCAAATACGCCATAAGAAAATACGCCCAAAGACAGCAGGATCTATTAAATTCTTCAGAAAGCTAGAACCACCCCAAACCTTGAAACACCGTCTGCAGCAACCCCACCACCAAGCCGATAATCCCCCCGAGAATCGTCACCCACCTGAGTTCCGAACGGGCCAGCTGCTGAATCATCCCGGCCAGTTCCCGGTCGTCGTAGTTTTCTATGGAAGCGGTGATGATATCCCAGACGCCGGTCTGCTCGGCGAAGTCGCCGAGACGCGCCTGGATAAGCGTGCGGCCCTCCCGCGCCACCACGGCGGCGAGACGGCGGCGGGAGGCTTCCGGCAGGAAACGTTCGAGGCGGCCCAATGGCCGCCGGCGCCAGGCGGCCAGCAATTCGTCGAACTGTTTCTCCAGCAGGTCCAGGGTCGACGCGGAGGCGAGGATGCGTTGCGCCCGGGCCGCCGCCTCATCGATCAATCCGGATGGCAATTCCTCCATGCCGAAACCGGCCAGCGTTTCCTTGAGGGGCCGGGTCGACGCCCTCTCCATAAACACCCCCACCCCCGACGCCGCGCGCTCGAACATGTCCCGCCGCCACACGCTGTTCATGACCGCGTTCACCAGGCGCTCGCGGAGCGCGGGGGAGCGGAACTCGTCGCCCAAATCATTCGTCAGGGCGCGGGCGACGGCGGCCCTGAGGGTGAATATGAAATTGTGCCGATTGGCCGGTTGGGCGAAGTTCGCGTCCAGGACGTCCGGGAGGCGCCGGCAGATCCCCTGGACGTCCTCCTTGATGCCAATCATGTTGACGAACAGGCCCTTTAGATCCCCCAGCATGCCCTGGCCGCCGAGTTGCTGGCGAATGCTGTTCATGATGGCGGCGACGATGGTGTCACGTACCCCGGGGGTGCGGAGGATGTCGGTCATCTGCCGGATGATGAAAGGGGCCTCGGCGGCGACAAAATCCTCGGCGGCGCGGACCAGGCCGGGGGTGAGGAGATCGGCGGCGCTGCGGGCTTTGGCGATGCGGTCGGCCAGGAAGGCGTCGAGGGCCCGGGCGAGCCCCTGTTTCAGGGCGGGGGAGTCCTCCAGGGAACGGAGCCAGGCTTCGACAAATTCCCGCATGGAGTCGGGTTTGGCAAGGAGGGAGGCGGGCGTCCGATCCCGCAGGATGCGCCAGCGTTCCTCGAGGAAGGGCCGGATGACTTGGCTTGCGAATTCCGGCTGGGAGACCCGGCGGCGGTATTCCCCGAGGAGCGCCTCCTTCCCCCTACAAAGCATGGTGTCGACTTCCGCCTGGTGATTGGCGAGGAGGACGTCGGGGGAGGGCAGATCGCGTTCGAGAAAAATCCGCAACATGTCGTCGGTATTGTTTTCGACGACGGAGATGACGGCGGGGTCGTCGAGCTTCTGTTTCATTTTCGCCGGCGAGAGGAGGTCGGTGGCGATGAGGTCGCGGATGCGGCGGGCGATTTCCGACTTCTTCTTGGGGAGGATGTAACGCAGGATGGTGATGATGGCGAGTTCGTTGGTGCCGGCCCCGAGCAGGGCGGCTATAAGGGCGTTTACGGCGTAGGTGGACCAGGCGGGCATGTAAACTTCCTCGTTTTCTTCAATAAATCCCCGCGTCAAGCTACCGTTGCGGCGAATCGGGGACGACCGCCATGCGTGCGGTTTGTTCGGGTTTGTCGGAGAAGGGGCCGGAATTGGTCTTGCAGGCGTATTCCAGCTTCTTCAGGGCGAAGTATTCGTCGGAGCCGGCGCGGTCGCGGGCGTCGCTGCGATCGTAATAGAACTGGGAGAGGTCGTTCTTCTCCATATGTTTGGCGCAGGTTTTGCCAATGGGTTCGAAGGATTCAGACTTGGCGCAGTAGATTTTCTCATCGCCCAAATCGCAGAAAAAATACAGGTCCATCGGCAAAATCACCGGTTGACGGTTTTCCTCGCCCCCCCCGAGTTCATGCACACAGCGTTTTATCAGTTCCATCAATAGAACTATGAAGCCCTTCAACTCCTCGCCGAATTCGGACACGAATACGTAGCGGGGACGGAGGAGTGTGATGAGGCGGATTGTCCCCTGCACGCCCAGGTGGTTCGGGTAGAAGCTTTCCCCCAGGCCGTCCTGCCGGTCGGGGGATTTGAGTTCATTGTCGCCGATGGAGCCGAGGTGGGGGACGAGATAATCGATTTCCCCGGGCTTCACGCCGTAGCGGCGGCCGATTTCCAGTTCCGCGACGTTCCCCTGGGTGATTTCGGCGCCGGCGGGGAAAAGGCCGGTGTCGCCGGTGAAAAGGAGCGTTTTCGCCGGTTTGGTGGGCAGGGTGAAATGGAGTCCGACCGCATAGGTTTTCGTGAAAATTTCGTCGTGGTTCGCCGGCAGGACGCGCATTTTTATGCCGGAAGCCCCGAGCATGAGTTCGTCGCCGGGGGTGATGGTCTTGACGATGCCGAGGTGTTCGGAGGTTCTCAGGTTCAGCATGGGGGAGAACTTCTGGAAGGAACCGAGGTTCATGTACAGGTTCAGGACCGGGCGTTTCTGCCCCCGGCCGAGGCGGGAGGAAATGGCGGAATGGCGGCCGGCATTCTTGTTTCTTTGGTAGAACAGGGTCAAAATGCTTTCCAGATCGTTCGTGTGGTCGTTGTGGGCGTGGGTGATGACGATATTCTGGATGTCGGCGAGGCGGCCGCCCATGGCGTTGAAGTTTTCCAAAAAATCGAAGCCGGGATCGATGACGGTGCCGACACCATTGGCGTGGAGGAAATAGCCGCCCCCGAGGGAATCCTTCGAATTCTCGCCCAGGGGCAGGGTGGGGGTGAAGGAGTTCCATTTCCGGGCGCCAAGGAGGAAAACCTTGTCGCGGCGGAACATGCCGGGGCTGTTTATGAAGAGGTTGAAATTGCTTTTCGCTTCTTCGATATTCTTGCGGAAGCTGAGAATGTCCTCCCTGAAGATTTCCCAGGTTTTCTCCATTACCCGGGCGATATCCCCGTATTCGCGGCCGGCGTCGGGTTCGGCCGAGGCGGTTTGCGGGGACACCTTAGCCGACGCCTCCTCGAGGCCGAGGCGGTTAAGCCAATAGCTTTTGCCGCGGCGGAGGGTGACGCTGGGATTGGGGAGTTCATAGGCTTGTTCAATAGCCGAGGCGGCTTCCTGATCCCGGCCGAGTTTCGCCAGGGCGATGGCTTTTTCCAGATAATGGAAGGGATTGTTGCGGTCGCCGGCGATTAGCGAATCGTAAACTTTGGCGGCGTTCCCGTAGTCGCGGTTTTCAATGAGCGTGCGCGCCTTATTGATGAGGGTCGCCAGGCTGCCGGGGTTCAATTCCAGCGCCCGGTCGTACCATTTCAAGGCTTCGGCGTGACGGCCCAGGCTGGAGTAGGCGACCCCCTTGTGGCGCATGGCGGCGTAGTCGCGGGGGTTCTCGACCAGGGCGCGGTCGAACCAGATCAGGGCCTCGTCGTTCCGGCCGGCATTGGCGAGGGACGAACCAAGGTTACGCATGGCGGCGGCGTCATTGGGGCTGACGAGAAGCGCCTGCTGGAAGCAGGCGATGGCTTCCTCGGTGCGGTCCAGCCGCGAGAGGCTGATGCCTTTCCGCCGCAGGGCCAGGGGGTCCATCGGCTTCTTTTCCAAAGCGCGGCCGAACCAGGCCAGGGCTTCCTCATCATTATCTTCCAGGGACAGGGCGACCCCCATGTTCAGCAGCAGGAAGGGGTCGTCGGGTTCGAGGGCGAGGGCGAGGGAGAGGCGGCGTTCGAACTCGGGGGAGTCGCCGGCGAGGTGGCGGGCGGCCAGTGCGCGGAAAAACTCGCGGTAGGCGGGGAGATCCCTGCTTTGTTCGAGGGCGAGTTCGAGGAGCTGCCGCCCTTGATTGGCGGCATTGGCTTCGAAGGCTTCGTCGATGCGGTGGGAGAGGTCTTGGAGGTCGGGGAGGGGGTTTGGGGCGCTGGTCATGGGTTCTCCTGGGGGTAACGTTTCAAGGTACATATCGTTCAATCACGTCCCCTTATGTATCAAGATTATCAAGTTCCATTTCTATTTCTTCGATACTTGGTAAAATGCCCCGCAAATCGGCCGGAATCGCCTTGGTCAACTTATAATCCGCAATCGCCATTGGTTTCCCCATGTCACGCAAAGCGTATTCCACATCGACCTTGTCCTTGTCACGGCAGAGGATAAGTCCGATAGCGGGATTATTATCCTCCCCGCGCAACTTGTCATCCAAAGCAGATAGATAATGATTCAGTTGCCCAACATATGCCGGCTCAAATGGTCCTGCCTTGAGTTCGACCGCAACATAGGAACGCAATTTTATGTGATAGAACAGAAGATCGATGTAATAATCCTTATCGCCAACAGTCAGGCGGTATTGCTGACCTACAAGAGCAAAACCCTCACCCAACTCAAGAAGAAACCGTTTGATGTGCTGCATCAAGGCTCTTTCTATCTCGCGTTCCTGGGCGGTATCCCCCAAGCCAAGGAAATCAAAATTATAGGGATCTTTCAAGGTCTGAACTGCCAAATCCGCATCTGGTCCTGGAATGGATGTGACAAAATTGTTTGGCGCATTACCTTGCCGCCGGTGGAGTTCCGATTCGATTTGCATGGACAAAATATTCCGCGACCACCCGTGAAGGAGTGCCTTTTGCAGATACCAAAGGCGAATCGCCGGCTCCTTTATCTTCTCAAATAGCAATATGTTATGACCCCAAGGCAATTCTCGCACAAGCTGTGCGAGAATTGCCGGATCGGTCTCGCCGGTCATTATGGCACCATTTATAAAGGGCAAATGCGGCAACGCTGGCAGGGCGGTTGAATCTCGCACAATTTGTGCGAGATTTGCGTTCATATCTGTCCATGAGAGATAAAAGGAACGCATACGCCACAAGTTAGCCGGTGAAAACCCCTTTATATCTGGAAAGGTGTTTTTCAGGTCTCTTGCCAACCTTTCGACAACGGAGCGCCCCCATTCCGCCTTTGCCTGTTGTTCGACTATAGTCTGCCCAACTCGCCAATACAACCCAATCAACTCCCGGTTTACCGCCAACGCTGCTTTGGAGCGAGAGGTGCGGATATCATCTTTCAGATGTTCAAGAATTTTTACATAATTTGTCGGGAGGTTGGCAATGCCCATATTTTTCTTTGGTTTCGCCATCATGACACTCCATTCCATTACCTCAGGGCATTATCACAAAGCACCTGTCTTCACCGCCATATAAAAGGGGCCGCCCACACCGGCAGCCCCTTCAGTCCCGCGATTGTCCCATAGAAACGGAAGAGAAGCGCGCCGAACCGCATTCGCCGGGGCAACCCTACTTCTTCTTGTAGAAGGCGTTCTTCTCCGCTTCCTCGATTATCTCCTCGCCCATCAGGGACAGAAGATTTTCGCGCACGATATGGGGGTTGTCCCCCTGCTGAATGGCAAGAACCGCTTCGGTTATCAGCATGTTGCGGAGCAACTCCTTACCCTTGGCGCCGCCGCACAGGGCGTAATGAAACAGGTGCGACTGGACCAAATCCGGATCGAAGCCGTCGACCGCCATGTGCATGCCTTTCCGGAGCATGCGGGGCTGCATGTTGTCGAGCTCGTTTTCGAGACCCAATATCCCCTCGCGGCGGGCGGTGTCGCTGTACTTGACCAACTCCTCGATAAAGGGCAGGAGCTCCCGCTTCTCCTTGACCGTGCAAGCCATCCGGTCGTAAATAGCCAGTATGTCCACAGTGCATGTTATCTTGTTGACCACTTTCATGCGTCAGTCTCCGGGTTTTTTTCATTTGCCGTTGGTCGGATCGGCCTTGGCGTCGAGAATGGTGTTGGAACGCTTCTTCTTGATGTCCAGGGGATGCCGGGGGGTGTGCCAGATGTCCCGGGCGTAGTCGAGAATGGTGCGGTCCGACGAAAATTTGCCGGAACGCGCGACATTCAGGATGCTGCGGCGGAGCCAATTGCGGCTGTCGCGGTAATCGGCCTGGAGCTTGGCGTGCGCCGCCGAGTAGGCCGGCAAATCGGCGATAAGCAGGTAGCGGTCGCCCCATTCGAGCAGGGCTTTACGGATCGGCTCGAAGATGTTACCTTCCCCGACTGAGAAATGGCCGCCGAAGAGCAGATCCAGGGCTTCCTTCAATTCACCGTTCTGCTGGTACAATTGCGCCGGATGATAATTCGCCGACAAGGTCTTCGCCTCCTCGGCGTTCAGGCCGAAGATGTACATGTTTTCGCGGCCGACCTCTTCCATGATTTCGATGTTGGCG
This sequence comes from Planctomycetota bacterium, assembly GCA_031548195.1. Classification (GTDB taxonomy): domain Bacteria; phylum Planctomycetota; class SZUA-567; order SZUA-567; family SZUA-567; genus JAJBSZ01. The sequence continues at coordinate 22,816 of JAVBRG010000182.1, forward strand.
CCGTCCAGGGTGCCGATGGTGATGGCGCCATTCAACATGAACTTCATGTTGCCGGTGCCGGAAGCCTCGGTGCCGGCGGTGGAGATTTGCTCGGAGACGTCGGTGGCCGGGATAATCTTCTCCGCCAGGCTTACCCGATAGTTCGGCAGGAAATAAACTTTCAGACGATCGCCGATGGCGGGGTCGTTATTGACCACGTTCGCAACATTGTTGATCAGCTTGATAATCAGCTTGGCCATTTCGTAGCCGGGGGCGGCCTTGGCGCCGAAGATGAAGGTCTGGGGGGTCCAGTCCATGTTCGGGTTCTTGCGAAGCCGATTGTAGAGCATGATGATGTGGATGGCGTTCATGAGCTGGCGCTTGTATTCGTGCAGGCGCTTCACCTGGGTGTCGAAGATGGAATCGGGGTTCAGGACAAAGCCGCATTCCTTCCTGACATGTTCGACCAGGACCAATTTCGCCTTGCGGCGGGCGTCCTGGAATTGCCGCTGGAATTCGGGGTCGTCGGCGAATTGCTCGAGGGCGTGCAGGTCGTTAAGCTCGGTAATCCACTTGTCGCCGATGCGGGAGGTGATCAAATCGGCCAGGGGCGGGTTCGACTTCAGAAGCCAACGGCGCTGGGTGATGCCGTTGGTTTTCGAATTGAAACGTTCGGGGAACATTTCGGCGAAATCGGGGACGACGCGGCTCTTCAAAAGTTCGGTGTGGATGGCGGCGACGCCGTTGGTGGAATGGCTCCCCACAATGCAGAGGTTGGCCATGCGCACCTGTTTGGGCTCCGATTCCTCGATCAAACTCATGTTGGTGATCTTGTCCTGCCGGCCGGGGAAGGCGATGGCGACCTTCTGCAGGAAATGCAGGTTGATGTCGTAGATTATCTGCAGGTGACGGGGGAGAATCTTCTCCAGCATCGGTACCGGCCACTTCTCCAGCGCTTCCGGCATCAGGGTGTGGTTGGTGTAACCCATCGACTTGACGGTGATTTCCCAGGCTTCCTCGGGCTCGAGGCCTTCCTGATCCACCAGGAGGCGCATCAATTCCGGCACGGCGAGGGAGGGGTGGGTATCGTTCATCTGGATGGCGACGCGATTGGGGAATTCGCGCCAGGGCTCCTTGTCGTGCTTGAAGCGGCGCACGATGTCCCACAGGGAACAGGCGACAAAGAGGTATTGCTGCTTGAGGCGGAGTTCCTTGCCCATGTAGTGGAGATCGTTCGGATAAAGCACCTTGGTGAGGTTTTCGGCTTCGGTCTTGGCGGCGATCGACGCCACGTAGTCGCCGCGGTTAAAGTCGTCGAAGTCGAAATCTTCGGTCGCGTAGGATGACCAGAGGCGCAGGGTGTTAACCGTGTTGCCGCCGTAGCCGACGATGGGGGTGTCGAAGGCCATGCCGAGAACGGGCTTGGCGTCGACCCAACGATAACGCATGCGGCCGCGGTCGGTCCACTGTTCGATACGGCCTTCGAAATGCACGGGTATACGCAGTTCCGGCCGGGCGATTTCCCAGGGGTTGCCGTTCTGGAGCCAGTTGTCGGGGTGTTCGACCTGGTAGCCGTTTTCGACCGTTTGCCGGAAAATGCCGTAGTTGTAGCGGAGGCCGTAGCCCATGGCGGGGATTTGCAAAGTCGCCAGCGAATCGAGGAAACAGGCGGCGAGGCGGCCGAGGCCGCCGTTACCCAGGCCGGCGTCGACCTCGACTTCGCGGAGCTCCTCGAAATCGACCCCGAGGCCGTCGAGGGCTTTTTCGACCGAATCCATGAGTTTAAAGTTGATAACGTTGTTACCGAGGGCGCGGCCCATGAGGAATTCCAGGGACAGATAGTAAACCCGTTTCACCCGGTCGTCGTGGTGGGATTGCTGGGTCTCGATCCAGCGGTCGATGAGCCGGTCGCGGATAGCGCGGGAGAGGGCGATATAGCGGTTGTTTTTGGTTGAAGTGTAGCGGTCGCGGGCCAGCTCGTATTTGAGTTGTTCGGCGTAGTCGAGTTGAATGGCTTCGGGGCTGGTTCCCTGCCTGGTGCTGGAGGGGTTGTCGCTGTCGTGTGCATTCATGTGATTGGTTCTCCCGGTTATTGAAGGGCCCGGTCCGGCCGCGCGCAAGGTCGTGCCAATCTCGCGCCGGCGCGGATTTTACGTGTAAACATTATATGTATGGGGGAGGGGCAAAGCAAAAGAATTAGGGAGCGGTGTGGTGGCAAGGATACGATTTTGGACAGCGGTGGCGGCAAGAATAAAACGGGGGATTGCTGGGAAAGGAACATGCGATGCGCCCCGACTTGCGGTTCGCCGAGGCCAATGCTATAATTATCCCGGTAAAAGGAGAAACGGTATGACCACCACCACCGCAGGAAAAAAATCACCCCGGAAACCCCTCCGCATCCGGCCCGAACTTCTGCCGAAATCGGCGATATATGGTACTTTCGCCGAACAGGAGTACGTCATGATCCCGGTCGAGGATTTTGGCGACTGGTATGAGGAAATCGTGGATAACGCGGCGGCAAAAACAGTCCGCGATTGCGACTGCCCCACCGTTCCGTTTGAGGAAGTGGCGGCGGAGCTGCGCGCCGACCGTAAAGGCGGCAAAAAATGAGATACCGGGTGGATTTGTCGAAATTAGCGAAAAAGCAGCTAAAAAGACTTGATAGCTCCGTTCAAGAACGTGTTCTCGCTGCCATAGAAGAGCTTGCCGACACACCCCGGCCGAATGGCTATCTCAAAATGACCGACGCCAACACGTACCGAATTCGCGTCGGCGCTTACCGTGTAGTTTATGAAATCCATGACCAAATTGTCACGGTATGGGTCCTGGAGGTCGGCCACCGTAGTGACATTTACCGCTGAAAACATTTCTGTAAGACCCGCCCTTACAAAAGGGGAGATGATGACCACCCCTCCCCAACCGTTACGTTTGAAGAGGCAGCGGCGGAACTGCGCGCCCGGCATAAGGGCGGCAAAAAATGAAGTACCAATACCGTTAAATACGGAGACCAACCCCAATGCCCTTCGCTAAAACTTGCCTTCGCCACCTCGTCCCGGTTCTCCTCGCCTGTCTGACGCTGGCGGCCATACCCGGCTGTTCCATCGGTTACACCAACCTCCAGCCCGGCGAAAACTCCGCCCTCTACAAGCACCTCTTCGACGACGTCATCTCCCGCTACGACGAACCCTACTGGCTCTGGGTCAGAGGCACCATCACCGGCGACCTGGACGGCAACGGCAAAGTCGAGGAAGAGATCATCCTCGCCACCATCCAGCAAGGCGACCGCAAAAACCCCGGACCCATCGAAGTCGCCTTCGTCGCCGCCTGCAAAGTCGACAACGACGGCAACCGCACCGCCATCGCCCGCCAGCTCCTCTTCGACCGCGACCCCATCCCCCACGCCCCCCGGCCCATCAACGACATCGGCATAGTCCGCGACGTACCCTTCACCCGCTGCCGGGCCCAGATGATCCAGGACAAGGTCAGCTTCACCGAAACGTTCGCCGTCTACTTCTGGAACGACCCCCTCCCCACCAGCGTCTGGTACATCGGCTTCGCCCTCGAAAACGGCATCCTGGTCAAAAACCTGGAAACGCTCATCTGGCAAACCGTGCCGGGGATTCTCGTCGCCAATCTCGACCGTTCCATCGAGGGAAGCCCCCTCGGCTACCAACTCGCCTTCCAAGTCGCGGCCATTCCCACCGAAATCTGGAAAAAAATCGGGCAACCCAGCGAAATGCCCCTTTTCGGACATGTTTATGCCAGAAATAGCCAAGGATATTATGTCCAGGCCGATGCCGATCCACGCTATCGCGACAATTATAAGAAACTGGAAGCTTCATGGAACCAGGCCTACCTCAAAGCCGCCCTGAATGGATTGCCGCCTGAGGAAATGGCCTGGTTCGAATATCACATGGGGCTGATCAACTATTACACCGAAAATTACGACATGGCCCGCGCCCTCCTCATCAAGGCGCGGCGCTTCGCCAAAGATCACAGCCTGGTCAAGGCCATCGACGAAGCCTTCGTCTTCACCCGCTTCGCCGGAAACAGCACCCCGGAAACGCTAACACCCGATACGGTCAAGGAGTAATTCCAGCCATGCCCATTCCCTTCGACATGCTGGCGGTCATGCTTTTCATCGGCTATTACGCCGAAAACCCCGACCCCGCCCCGCCCGGACTTATGCACAGCCTCGCCGTCGTCCTCGCCGCCGCCCTCGGCATGTTCAGCCTTGCCGCCGGCCTCAACGCCCTGGTCCTCCGCCTCCACCGCCGGCCCGGCCGCACCGCCCTGGAAACACGGGACCTCTCGGCCAAAACCGACCTGACCGTGCGGGTCCTCTCCGTGGCGGTCTACGCCTGCGCCCTGTGGAAGTCGGCCCTCCCCTGGCGCCTGGCCCGGGATTGCGGCGCCAACCTCGGTCCCGAGTCCTTCGCCGTGCAGATGTTCGGCCTCCTCCCCTTTCTCCTGATCTTCTTCGCCGCCTGGTTCCCCATGTACCCCTCGCACCGCCTGACCACCCCGGGCAAATGGACCAGGTGGAGCTACCTGCTTTTCAAGGCCCGCTACAACCTCTACATGCTCCTGGTCTGGATCCCCTTCGCCTTCCTCGCCGATTGGCTGGGGGATTTCCTGGTCGTCCTGCCCTGCATCTTCCTGGCCGCCGCCTGGGCCTTCCCCTACGTCCTCGCCCGGGTCTGGGGCTGCAAGCCGGCCGACGACCCGGCCCTCCTGGCGACCGTGGCCCGGCTGGAGAAAACCGCCGGCGCGAAGTTCTCCCGCGTTTACCTCTGGGAACCGGGCGGCGGAAACAACCAGAACGCGGCGGCGGTCGGGCTGGCCCGGCCCTTCCGCTACCTCTTCCTCACCCCCGCCCTGGTCAGGGGCATGAACGCCGAGGAACTGGACGCGGTGATCCTCCACGAACTCGGCCACGTCCGTAAACGCCACCTCCTCTTCTACCTCTTCACCTCCCTCGCCGGCCTGAACTCGGCGGTCCTGGCCGGGGCGATCATCCCCGGCCTCAACCAGAGCGAACGCTTCCTCATCATCGCCGGCCTGGCCCTGTTTTATTTCCGCTTCGTCTTCGGCTGGCTGTCCCGCAACATGGAGCGCCAAGCCGACCTCTTCGCCATGGAGAAAACCGGCTCGGCCCGGCCCCTCGCCAACGCCCTGGAAAAACTCGCCATCTCGGCCGGCCGGATTCGCCTGGCCGCCTCGTGGCACCATCTGGGGATTGCCGAACGGGTCGATTACCTGCGTTTGGTCGAGCGCCGGCCGGAAGTGGGCCGGCGACACCATGCCGAGGTCAAGTCGATTATGCTGGCCGGCTATGCGGCGGCGATCCTCTGCCTGTGGGCGATGGGGGCGGCGGTTTACGATGAATATACCGCACCGCGGCGGGGCGTCGTCGAGGAGGAACCGGCCGATTTGCTGCACTGGCGGAGGGTGATGCGTTTGTTGCCGAACAACGCGGCGGCGCCGCTGGAACTGGCTTACCGCCTGGCCGGTTCCGACGGCGAAAAATCCGAAGCGGAGAATCTGGCCCGGCGGGCGCTGGAATTGGCCGACGCGCCGGAGGTGCGCGACAGCGCCCGTAAACTCCTGGGAGAGCTGCGCGAGTGAACCGCGCCCTGCCGTCAATCATCCTGCCGCTGTTCCTGGCCCTCCAGCTGTTTCCCCCCCGGGCGGCGGCCGCGTCACTCCGCCCCCCCGACGCGGCGGCGGCCACGGCGGCGGCCACGGCCACGGCGGCGGCGCTCCCCCCCCTCGAGCGGTCCCTCCGCCTAAGCTTGTGGGGCGCGGGATTAAACGACTTCGCCCGCGAGGCGAAGGCCCAGACCGGGGTCGATGTCCTGTTTTTCCTGGCCGATTTGCCGCCCGACCAGAATGTCGACAATCTGTTTCTAGTCACCGGCCCGGTGCCTTTGGGGGCGGCCCTGGACGTTTTGGCTTACCGTTACCGTTTCCGCTACCGGCTGTCGGCAACCGGGCAAATTGAAGTCTCCAAAAGTTACGGTTGGGTCGGCGACGCGCGGGCGCTACGTTTCGCCCGTTTGCCGCCGCTGGCCGGGGATGACGCCCGGCCGGAGGCCACGGGGCGGTTCCTTCTGGAACTGGTGAAGCCTTTGGAATTGCTGCCGGGGGATTTTTCCCTGGGCGTGGAGGATTATCCTTTGCCGGGCCGGCCGGAGGGCCTCCGGCTTACGGCGGTTCTGCCGCCGGTGCTGGCGGATTACCTGGTGCGGGCGGTGCGTTGCTTTCAAGGCGAGGCGGGGGACGACCCGGCCGGGGGGGGTACCGGCGGCGCGGGCGGGAATTTGTTTGCCCGGGCGCGGCCGCTGCCGGGCGATTGGGGCGAATTGCTGGGTCGGCAGTTGCCGGCGCCGCGCGGCGACGGCGGCTTGAAGGAATTGCTGCAGACCGTCGCCGATCAGGCGGGAGTGGCAATTTTACTGGACAGTTTGCCGGGGGAGGGCGGCGGCGCTTCCGGCAGGGGTTTGCCGGCGGATATCCTGCGTTACAGCCTGGCCCGGTTGACGGAAGCTCTTGCGGCGGAATGGGGTTTGGGGGGAAGGGTATTTATTGCCAGCGGAGGGGTGGTGTTCAACCCGGGGGCGGGAGAGGGCGATTACCAGCTCGAGGGCAGGAATGGCGAAGCGTTTTGGGACGGTTTGGCGGTAGCGGGTTTTGCGGCGAAACGGGCGGTGGAAGCGGCGGGGGGGGAGGAGGTGGTATTGCGGTTGCTCCGCCGCGAGGTGTTTCCCTGGTTGTGGCGGGACCCGGTTTGCGGTATGTTGTACAGTGGCGCGACCGGTCGGCTGGTGGTGGTGGCGCCGGCGAATGCGGTGCGGGCAGTGGGAGAACGTCTGGCGCGGTTCGGCAGGGAGTGAGGGGAAGGACGCGCGACGGTGAAAACCGCAGTGACGCAGGCGCATTTTCACCCCTTCTTTCCGCGACCGACAAGTAAGGGGTCCAACATGAGCGTCAGCGAATACAACGAAATCCTCGAGCGGGTGACGCACCTTGATACACAGGCGCGAATCCGTCTTTTGGCCGATTTGGCGATATTGCTCCGCGACGGCGATTCCACCCGTAAACTCCATGATATTACGGAATTTCAAGGTATCGCCAAAGGGGTTTGGGATGATGTCGATGTTCAGGACTATATTAAGCAGGAGCGCGACTCATGGGAGGATTAACGCGCCTTGTAGGTAAGACCGTGGCATTGGATGCGCCGGCAATCATCTACTATATTGAAGAAAACCCTATCTTCTTTCCAATGGTTCGGCCATTCTTTGAAGCTGTACGTTGCGGTGAAATATCGGTCGTAACTTCAGCCATTACTTTGACGGAAGTTCTGGTGCACCCTTTACAGCGTGGCAATACGGACCTAGTCGTCGAGTTCAAGAAACTTTTCTTAAGTACCAGGCATTTCCAGACCATATCCGTCACCCCTGAAATTGCCGAAATCGCCGCCACCATCCGTGCCGACTACGGTATTCGCACTCCGGATGCATTACATGCGGCAACCGCTTTACATTGCGACGCCGACGTCTTTCTTACCAATGACAACCAGTTAACCATACTGTCAAAGCCAACCATAATGTTGATTCCGGAATTAGCCCCTTGATGCCGCCAAACCCTCTTACACCCCAATTTTCCCGTCTTAGGCGTCGTCGTAAAATTTTGTGACAAGCCCTTACCCCTAGCCATTAGGAACGCCGTGATTAGAGCCAAATCATACAACCTGCTGGGCGACTCGCTCCAGTCGCTGCTTCGGAACCCCTCCCTCAGGGCGATCCGTAACGGTATTACCCTCACCCTGCCCCTGGTGATGTCAGGTTGCGTGGCGGTTCTCCTGGCGAATTTCCCCGTCGCCGGCTACCAGAATTTCATGCAAGGACTATTCGGCGAAAACTGGCGCAACTTCAGCGTCCACATCGCCGACGGCACCTTCAGCATCCTCGCCATCGTCATGCTCCTCACCATCTCCTTCAGCCTGGCCGAAAACCAGAACCGCCTCTCCACCAGCCGCGACGTCCACCCCTTCATCGTCGCCCTGGTCAGCCTCGCCTGCCTCATCACCCTGCTGGAACCCTACAACCTGGTCGAGTTGAACGGCGACCACCCCCCGCCCGGTCTCGGACTGCCCATGTTCTGGCTGGGGATTCACGGCCTGTTTCTGAGCATCATCGTCGCCTTCGTCTCCAATTACCTCTTTTTCCGCCTGAAGCGAATCCCCTGGCTAAACATCTCCTTCCATTCCGAAGAGGCCAATCCCGACATCTCCTGGGCCTTCGCCGCCATGCTTCCGGGCATGCTGACCATCATCATTTTCGCCACCGTCAAGTATTGCACCGAAATGTTCGGCATCGAAAGCCTGAACCAGTATTTCTTCAACCTCATCTCCCTCCCCTTCGAAAAGCTGGGGAACACCTTCCCCACCGCCCTTTTCTACACCTTCGTCCGCCACCTGTTCTGGTTCTTCGGCATTCACGGCTCGAACCTGCTGGAACCCGTCACCACCGCCATTTACGTCCCCGCCATGCAGGAAAACATCGACGCCATCGCCAACGGCCTGCCGCCGCCGCAGATCTTCACCAAAACCTTCTTCGACGCCTTCATGTCGATGGGCGGCAGCGGCGCGACCCTCTCCCTCCTCCTGTGCCTGCTTTGGTACAGCCGCCGGGGCTCGATGCACGGCGTTGCCAAATTGTCCCTCCTGCCGGCCATCTTCAACATTAATGAACTCGTCATGTTCGGCCTGCCGATAATCCTCAACCCCATTTTCCTCATCCCCTTCCTCCTCGCCCCCCTGGCCATGTGCATCACCACCTTTGCCGCCATGTCCCTGAAGCTGGTCCCCTACACCATCCAGGCCATAGACTGGACCGCCCCGCCCCTAATCGGCGGTTACGCCGCCACCGGCTCCTACGCGGGGGCAATCATGCAGGTGGTGAACCTGGCGGTGGGGATAATGATTTACCTGCCTTTCGTGCGCATGGCTGAACGGATCAAGCAGGAGAGCTTCAACAACGCCTTCCGCGAACTCATGCCCGGCAACGTCGCCAGTATTGGCAACCCCGATTACACCCTGTCCCGCGAGGCCCGGGCGCTGTCCGCCTCGTTGACCCGCGACCTTGCCCAAGCCATCAAGCGGGGCGAACTCTCCCTCGAATACCAGCCGCAGGTCGAGAGCCGGGACGGCTCCGTCTTCGGGGTGGAGGCGCTGATGCGCTGGGATCACAAACGCCTCGGCCGCATTCCCCCGGGGCTGTTCATCGCCCTGGCGGAAGAGGGGAATCTGATTAAACAACTGGGGGTGTGGGCGCTGGAGGAATCCTGCCGGCAGTGGTCGGAATGGCGGGACGCAGGGGCGCAGACGCTGGTCATGTCCGTCAACCTGTCCGCCAATCAGCTGGACGACGACCGCATCTACCACGAAATCCGCGAACGAATCGAACGCTATAACATCCCCGCCGGCCGCCTGGAAGTGGAGGTGACGGAATCGGTCGCCATCGGCGGCGACCTGCACCACGACCTCCTGCACCGCATTCACGCCCTGGGCGTCTCCCTGGCGATTGACGACTTCGGCATGGGCCACAGCTCCCTCATCTACCTGAAGCAATTCCCGGTCGACACCCTGAAAATCGACCGCATCCTTTCGAAAGACGCGGCCACCAACCGCTTTTCCTCGGAAATCATCCTCACCGTCGCCGAATTGTGCAAATCCCTGGGCATCCACTGCCTGGTGGAATACGTCGACAATGTGGAACAGCTCAGGGCCCTGCAAGCGCTCGGCTGCACCCGCATCCAGGGCTGGCTCTACTCCCCCTCACTCCCTCCCGGCAAATGCCTGGCCTTTATCAAAAAAGGCGCACCGGTATATACCGAACGCGTATTGGAATTGTGAAAATGTGTATCGTCCTGTCAGACGAGGAAGCGAAGGCGGAAATCACTTTTTAGGCCGGCGGCTAGAGCGGTTCTAACAATTATATGGCATTTTGAGCACTGCTATTTTGCCCTCAATCGAGGCACGAGGAGCGCGCATCCCCTACGGGCTGTAAGCGACGAGTAACGAAGAGTGAGGGCAAAAGAGCGGTGCTCAAAATGT